>CALMOE010000048.1 GCA_937871715.1 uncultured Geobacter sp.
CGCTGAGCGACGACTAGAGGTCCAGACAAGATACACAGGCGGAGAGTTGATCGAACCGAAGGAAACCGTGCAATGCCCTCGAAAACGATAGACAATTCCGACAAAACAACTCCATGGCGCCTGATTGTCGGCACGGCAGTGACGCTGCTGTCAACGATCCTCTTTCTTGCGGCATTCCCCCCTCTTGAGCTGGTGGAGAACAAACTCTACGACGCCGATTTCCGAATACGTGGCCCGCTGAAACCTCCAGAGGAGATCGTCATTGCCGCCATCGACGAGAAGAGTCTGGAGCGTCTCGGTCGCTGGCCATGGAGTCGGGAGGTCATCTCCAGGCTGATCGACCGCCTGGCGGCTGCAGACGCCGCCGTTGTCGGCATGGACATCATATTTGCCGAGAAGGATCTTCACGACGGGAAGCTGGCCGAATCCATACGCGCAGCCAGCAACGTGATCCTCCCCCTGGTATTTGATTTCACCAGCGGACCGCCCCCTCGATCCGACGAACTGACCTCCATCACGCCACTTACCGCAATTCGCAATCCCGGGCATCTCGCAAAATACCCACCCATAACCGCCCATGGAGCGCTTCTTCCGGTTGAAGCGCTACGCGACAACTCCATGGCCGTCGGCCACATCAACATGCTTCCCGACCGTGATGGGACGGTTCGCTGGGAATCCCTCGTCATCTCGTACATGAACAGCTTTTATCCATCTCTCTCCCTGCAGATGGCCTCTGCCTACCTCGGCATCCCGCAGCAGCAGATTCTCATCGACGCCGGTCGAAACGTCGAAGCAGGTCCCACCACCATCCCCACCGATGCCTGGGGACGAACGGCGATCAACTATTACGGCCCGGGTGGGACCTTTACCCATATTCCAATCGTCGACATACTGGATGGCACGGCCCCGGCGGAGCGTCTTGCCAATAGCATTGTCCTGGTGGGAGCAACCGCCGTCGGCATCTATGACCTGCGCGTCACCCCCTTCTCGGCTGCCATGCCCGGGGTGGAGAAGCATGCCAGCGTCATCGCCTCCATCCTGGAGAAGCGCTTCATCCGTAAAGCCTCCAGAACAGCCAACCTGCTGATCCTAGTCACCAGCGGCCTTTTGCTGACATTTACCATGACCAGGGTGAGGCTGATAGGCTCAATAATCGTAACCCTCCTCATCCTGCTGGTTCTGACTACAGCCGCGATAATGCTCTTTGCCAATGCCGGCTTGTTTATCAACCTGGCCTACCCCTCCTGCAACTTGATCGGTATTTTCGTGGGGATCACCGCCTGCAATTATGCGCTGGAGGAGAAGAGAGCCCGCAAAATTCGCGCCATGTTCTCCAGCTACGTGACCCAGACCATTGTCAACGAATTGATCCAGAACCCCGAGATGGCCAAGCTCGGCGGTGAACTGCGGGAGGTGACCATTCTTTTTGCCGACATCAAGAATTTTACCACCTATGCGAACAGACATTCACCAGAGGAGGTGGTATCTGTCCTCAACGAATATCTGGGGGCAATGACGGACATCATACTAAAATGGGAAGGAACCCTGGACAAATTCATCGGCGATGCCATCGTCGTCTTCTGGGGGGCGCCATTGCGTTCTCAACACCACCCCCTGCAGGCAGTCCACTGCGCCATGGAAATGGCGGCGACCATGGAGAAGCTCGGCCTGGGATGGGCTGAAGAGGGGAAAACCCCTCTCTCCGCTGGCATCGGCATCAACACCGGCCAGGTGCTGGTGGGAAACATAGGCGCCGAGGGGAAGAAGATGGACTACACCATCATCGGCGACCATGTGAATATCTGTGCCAGAGTGGAATCACTCACCAGGCGATACGACTTCCCCATCCTCATCACCGGCAACACCGTCGAAGCGCTCAGGGGAGAAACTGATCTGCGGGGCGTTGTCCTCAGGGGGATAGAAAGGGTAATCGTCAAGGGGAGGGAGGAGCCTGTCGCCATCTACGGACTGGAAACGGCATGCCCCCCCTCTTCACCTGCGCTCATCATCGACTGCCCTGAAGTGGGAGTTGTCCAGCTCCTCGAAAAATAGGGGGCAGATTACCCCATACCCATAGCTGTAACCGTGGGACAAACAAACCATCTCAGCAACGGATCTTCACGGCGAAATGGTAAATGGTGAGGAGAGCGCCCATTCCCCGGTCAGAGAGGAGACCACCAGTATCCTGCATCCGCTCCCGGCAACATTCAGAGTCTCAGGCGGCCCAGACAGGGTGAATGCTCCGGAAACTGCCGGAATCTGAGTCGTGTTGAGCTTTTGCCAGATAACCCCTGGGAACGGATTGCCGGTCGTCTGCGGAGTGACAAGACGCTGTGGATCATCGGCGAGCAGATATACATCCACCATTGAAGCGGAGCCGAAGCCGCTCCAGCTGACGGTCGGCGCCACAGTGCCGTATCTCCAGACATGGGTGGACAGCGGCGAGGTTATCCCCCCCGAAACCGGCAAGTTGGACGCGGCGCTGAAATTGATCACCCCGTTATTGGCCGTATTGGAAAAGAGCCAGTATGTTCTCGTCTCCCTGCGGCGGTCGAAATCCTCGGCTATAAGCTGCGCCGAAGCGTCAATTGCAAGCAGAGGGAGCGTGCTGGAAAATGTTGTCGACATAGCCGTCAATTGCAGATCCCTGTCTATCCAGACGCCCGGATTATAGCCACTGCCCCAGCCGAAACAGGAGAGATTGCCCCTCAGCCAGCTTGCGGCAAAGGCTGTCGGCTGTGCCAGCGTCATGGCCAGCCCCCCCCCGATCCTGGCATCGGCGAGGAAGTGGCCGTCCGTTGCCGACGACACCGGCGCTATCGACAGCGAGGGGAAATGCCCTGTGGTAAGTTCGCTCCTCAGCCATGGCCTGGCGGGGAGGATAAAGCTCCTCTGCTCCACGAGAGAACCGCCGAGATCGAACATGCTTATGGTATAAACAGCCGAATTCGGGATCGAGGCGAGTGCCGCATCATCGAGGGTATAGAGCTCGAACGACCCTGGAAGTCCGTTGTAGGGTGCCGTTGAAAAAGTAAGAGATGGTGAATTCGGTTCCCGGTACATCGGCACCCCCGCCGATGGCAGACCCGGACCGGAGACCAGCGCGCTGCTGATGCCGAAATTGCCGCTGTCCCTCACCGAGATCAACAGACCGGACTCGAAGGGGGGCTGGGGAGTTGCGCTCCCGATCCACCTCACGCTACCACCCTTCAGCTTGGCCTCCGACTTGTAGCCGTTGCCGACAAACTTCCACTCGCCCCCCTCCCGGATCATGACGAAACCGGCGTCCGGGAATGAATAGGAGCCGTCGGAGAAGTACCCCTTGCCAGATATGAGGTATTTCTCGACGAGCGGATCCGGCTGGTAGAGGGAGATGGAGAGACTAGCCATGACCTTCCCCTGCATATCCTTGGTGAATGACCTGATCTCGTCGTTTATGTACTGGCTCCTGGTCATGCCGTCGTTGATCCCGAACTGGAGAGAGTAAAATGGGTCCAGATCGTAAGGGGCCAAACTGCTCCCCCTGGCCTCGATGGTGTCCTTGAAATAGAGGTAGAGCCGTGCCCTGATCGCCTCAAGAGCGTTCTCCACCATCTGCACCGGCACGGACACATCCACCCCGCTCAGGCTGACCCGCGCCGTCCCACTGTAGGGGAGATTGCCATGGCTGTCCTGCGCCGATACGGAGATCAATCTGTCGGCTCCGTTGGGAACGGTGAAGGTCAGGACGACCCCTGCGCTCCCGGAGACAAGGGGAACCGTCCGGCTGATGGTGGCCATGTCCGGAGCTGATATGGCTACGGTGATCACCTTCACCACCGACGGGATGTATGTGGTGGTCGAGGTGGATGACATTCCGGCAAACACGGTTTTCTGACTCCCGGCAGCACCGATCTTGATGGTGATCTTGCTGGTATTGCTCCCATATCCGCCGCCGGAGCAGGCAACCAGGGATACAAGCGTTGCAATAATTGAAACATGCCTCAAGATTGCGTACTTCATATCACTCTCCTCTAACAGTCAGAACCTGACATCCACATTAATATCTGTCGTGGAAGGGACCGGGGGTGGCGGCGGCACTGGGAAGACAACCCCTACGGATACGTTCGTCGTGACGGGCAAGGGCGGCGGCGTGGTAATTGCCGGGAATCCGATATCCACACTGACATTGGTGCTGTTTTGCAGCGGCACCTCTGGTGGCGGCGCAGTCGTGGCAGTGGAGGTTTCGCCCCCACCCTGCGACTGGCTGTCGCCGGCAGCTATCACATCGGACGAAGCTGCCAACACCTGCGAAACAGTTCCACCTGCCGTTGTAACCAGAGGCGGCAAGGAGATTGCCGTTGGGATCGTGTCTCCGGAGGCGGCACTCACGCCGCCTTCACCGCCAGTTGACGGAGTAGGTGCCGGTGTGCCCGCATCCGAAACGGTCTGTGATTGGGTGACGGAGTCGGACAGCCCCCTCTCCATGCGCTCCACCTCTCCGGCGGATACCGGTCTGGGCGGCAGGGGGGGCGATCCGGCAGTAACGGAAGTCAGGGTCGCAGGGGTAAGGATGACCACCTTATCGGGATTGAGCTGATTATAGGTGAACACGTTTCCCTTCTTGACCAGAATCCCCGTAACCAGTCGCTCATAGGTAACGATAAAGTCAGTACCCCTGACTCCTGCTACCGCATTGGGAGTATGGATCTCGAATCTCCTAGCTTTTGCCCCTGCTCCGGCTGCCGTCCCGGCAGGAGTGACTACCGCCTCGACCTTCCCCCTCACGAGTCTGGCCTGTCCCTCACCCTGCCCCCCGGGTCCCAGGCCTATGTCCACCCTGCTCCTCTGGGCTATCTTCAGGATTGTGCCATCGTCATAGAGGAGTTCGGCATAGCCGCCGCTTTTTGTCCTGACGAAGTCACCGACATTGAGCCTTGCACCGGGGAGTGCAGCAATGGCCGGGATCCTCCCCTTTGCCAGTATCTCCACCACTCCGGCAACTCTCCTTATGCTGGCTATCCCATCCCTGGCCATGACGACTGTCGGCAGCAGCAGGATCACCAAGAGCAGCAGGAGGGGAAAGCACCTACAAAGTGTAATTTTCCGCATTTGCCATCCCTTTAGAAGCGCAATTCCATCCCCAGAGTTGCAACATTCCTCTCATATTTGTACAGGGGGATATTCGAGTCTGTTTCTGCATGAAAACAGTGCAGGTTAAGGTAGAGAGCGTGGCATAGGCGCCTCGACAGGGCCAGAGAGATTAACAGGGACCTGTCTTGCCTGTGAACGGCGAAATTGCTATTAAGCGCAAAATCCTGCCTGCTCCCTTCCGCTGAAAGTATGAGGCTCGTATCCTCTCCCAATGGGAGAAGGATATCGCCTAGGAGCCTGTGACCGTAATTCCTCCAGTTCTGCCCATCTGCATCCTCCCGTGAAATCTCGTAGCGCACGTTGGCGAACCCCTTGCCATCGGCATATAGGTAGAGGTATCCCAGCATTGCCGAATAAATGTCGGCATCGCGGTTCTCATGCCCGTCGGCTGGGTGGCGGTAATACCCCCTTCTTGCGTAACCGGCCGCTGCCTGTCCCACATGCCCGGGCGAGAGGAGTGCCACATAGGCAGGTTTCGCGGAAAGCTGCCAGGAGTAGCTTTCATAGCCGAGCAGCGTATGACTGTAGGCAATCGGCAGGGAAACGCTCCCGCCTGACAGCCGGTACCCCGGGGTTAGGGATAGAGACTGGGAGAGCTGGCTGTATTCGGAGAGATTTAAGTAGGAGTTGTTGTGCAGCATGTATTGGGAGTTGAGAATATACTCTCCGCCGGTCGGCATGTCGTAGATGAGGCGCAGAGACTGGCTGCTGCTGCTGTCACTCTTGCGTGGCAGGTTCAGCCCTGCCACATACCCTGCCGGTTTGACTACTGCGTTGTCATCATAATGATAGTTAGCCCCCAGGAAGAGCCGCCAGTTGCGACCGCCATCCACCATGAGGCTGAGGCGCCGTTCGTATTCCCGGGCAAACTCGGCCAGTTCGTTGTCCGGATTGGTGGTAATGACATTCCGCAGAGTATCCAGGGCCGACTGGCGATCATTGCTGTTGAGATAGGCCTGGGCAATCCTGATATCCGCTTGCTGGGAAATGGTCGGATCGGCGCTCTTTGCCCTGGTGAATGAGCGAGTGGCACCGGCAGCATCCCCCTTCTTCAGGAGCAGTTCGCCCCTCAGATAGGCCGCTTCCGCCGACTTGTACATCCTCTGCTCTGCCAGCTCTATCATGGTTTCCGCCTCAACCAGGTCGTCCCTGGCCAGGCTGATGGAGGCAAGTTCCAGGGCAGCCCTCGGCTCCGGGAGCCTGGAATTGAGAGCCGATCTGAATGCCGTTTCGGCCGCCGCCAGATCCCCGCTCTGCTTATGGGCAAGCCCGAGGTAATAGGATGTCAAGCCGGAGCGCTCCGACGTGTCCACAGCAAGCAGAAGCTGCAATGCCTCCTCATAGCTTTCCTGGCGATAAAGCTCGATCGCCTCTGCTGCCAAGCCTTCACCGGAAACAGCCGGCGGGTTGCAGACGCTAAAAAAGAGCAGCAGGATTACTAATAGCCAATGGTTCACTTACCCCTCCTCGGCAATCTGCACTCAAGGATAACACCAGTCACAACATTTGCTAATGTGAACCCGCAAATAATCTGCGGACAGGTGTCCGTACCCGCGAAGCAGTAACAGTGACAAATTCAGAAGAGTGATCAGCCAGTCAAAGGAAGGGGTACAGGGAATAATTACCAGCGACGGCACAACAGGTGGATGAGTG
>CALMOE010000049.1 GCA_937871715.1 uncultured Geobacter sp.
ATGATCATCTTTCCGGCAAGCCAGTAGGCGATGAAGTCTGCATTTTTGCAGTCGACACTGCCGGCAGAGTGCTTTGCCACCGCAAAAAAGAGAACTGCAACCAACAGTGCGCAGCATAGCCTAAAGATGAAGGCAAACCGGGACAGGTTCTGCCTTTTTTCGGGGAGATGTTCTACGTGCATGGCACCAATACCCTAACACGTAATCGGCCTTCGTCAACCGCCACGCTCCCCCCCCTGGAGACAAAGCCAGCTCCTAGTCGATGGCGATGTTCTCCAGGGTCACGCTGCCGCTCGAAATGGTGAGGGAGCCGCTGATGGTGGTGATGCCGCCGTTGGCAATGAAGCCCGGGTCATACCCCCCCTTGAGGGTGACTACTACGGGTCGGTTGCAGTTCACTGATTCGCCGAAGGGGAGGTCGCGCAGGCTGATGGTGGCGCCGTCCATAACGGCGGCATATGCCGAGGCAATGCTTTCATAGCCGGTTCCACCGATGCTGATGCGCATGTATGGTACTGCCGCGGCCGATGCCGCGGAAGCCTCGCCGTAGCCCGCTGCGTTGCGCGCCTTTACGGTGAATGTGTAGGACGTGCCGTTGCTCAGGCCGGTGACTGTCAGCGGGCTCGCCGGGCCGCTGGCTGTCAATCCCCCCGGGGTGGATGTGGCAATGTAGTCGAGAATGGGGCTGCCGCCGTCCGTTGCCGGCGGGGTGAAGCCGACCGTAACCTGCCGGTCGCCGGCAACTGCCGTGCCGATAAGCGGTGGGCCAGGGACGGTCCTGGGGGTAATGCCGAGGGATGGCTCCGATGGCGTGCTGCTCCCGGCGGCGTTTCTGGCCGTTACCGTGAAGCTGTAGCTTGTGCCGTTGCCCAGGCCGGTGACTGTCAGCGGGCTGGCCGAGCCGCTGGCCGTCAATCCCCCCGGCGAGGATACGGCAGTGTAGTCGAGAATGGGGCTGCCGCCGTCCGTTGCCGGCTGGGTGAAGCTGACCGTTGCCTGGCCGTTGCCAGGGAGAGCGCTGACAAATGTGGGGGGAGAGGGGGGAGTTGCGGCCGCAGAAGAGCCGACCACTGAGATGTCGTCCAGGTGGAGGTCGTTGCCGTAGCCGCTAATCCCTTTGAGTAGCAGGTAGTTGCCTGCGCCGTTGAATGCCGGCGGGATGGCAAAGACATACTCGTACCAGCCGCTCACTCCGACCGCCGGAGCCATGGATGTCAGGCGGTAGGCCGTGCCGAGCAGGGTCGCGCCGCTCAAGGAGGCGGCAGTGTTGGCATAGACCTCCACACGGTCGTCGTTGGTGGAGGGGGCGGTAAACTGCCCGTTGTCCCTGTAAACCCACAACTTCGCCTGGGGATTGCCGATCCCGGCGAGGGAAAAGGATGGCGAGGCAAGCAGGGCGGAGTCGCCGGACTTGACGTCGTAGGAGTTGAAGAGGACGAGGTTTGCGCCGCTATGGGAGGCGATCCCGGACGGATACCTGCTGCCGCTCCGGGTGTACCAGGCCGGATCGGGATTGGAGGTATCGGTCACCTTACTGGACTGCCACCCTGGTGGGAGCGCTGCCGGGGTGACCCCGTCGAAATTTTGCTCCCAGAGGGTCGCGGAGGGGGAAAAACTGGCATTCACGGCCACATCTGCGCCGATCGTCAGCCGGCACTCCCCCATGCCGCTGCAGCCGCCGCTCCAGCCGGTGAAGATGGAACCGACAGAGGGGGCCGCGCTCAGCACCACAGTCGTATCCTTCTGGAAATATCCGGCACAGCTGCCGCCGCAGGCGATCCCTGCCGGGGATGAGGTGACGCTGCCGCTGCCGCTCCCGGACCTGGTGACGACCAGGGTCTGCATCAGCGGCGGCTCCAGGGAGAGATTGGCCGTAATGGTGGCTGCCGGGGAAGATATGCCGGTCAGGCTGAAGAGGGTGCTTGCGCCGTTGTAGTAATTGGAGTTGGGGGAGGTGGTTGGTGTCCAGGAGCTGCTGTTCCCCGCGTAGAAGAGGGTGGTGGCGGCTCCGCGGCACCCGCCGGAAGGGACAGCCAGCATGTCGCACGCAACGGTGCTCGCCTGGACCGGCACCACCCCCTGGTGCCCCGGGGAGACCGCATTGGCTGAGTAGCTGTTGATGTCGTTGCTCCCCAGGGTACCGGCGGTGCTGTCCACATGGGTGATCAGCAGCCCGCCGCTCCAGCCGCTGCCGAAGCCCCCCCTCAGCCCCAGATCCCAGCCGGTCGGCTGTCGGTTCTCGACGAGAAAGTACTCGCTGCCGCTCACTCCACTGTTGATCAGCTTCCAGGCCGAACCGGCGGAAGCCAGGGGGTGGCCAAGGCTCAAGGGGCCGGAGACGGTCGGCGTCAGGGGGGTGGTCCAGCCGAGGAACTGCCGCGACCAGGCATCGAGAACGGTCGGGGTGGTTCCACCGTACTGGCCTATATCCCTTCCCCAGCTCCCCCCGGCCATGAGGGAGAAGTTACCCATGGCCTGATTGTTTCCCGAGATGTCATACAGGTCGGGGAGGCCGCAGAGGGCATGCCCCAGCTCATGGGCTATCACCCCCATGGGGTGCTGCACGGACGCACTGTTCAGCTCGCCGTTCAAGGCCCATCTGGTGATGGTTTTCGTGCCGGCGGTAATCGATCCCCCCCAGGCATGGGCCCATACGTTCGGGGTCAGGCTGCTCCCTGACGCCTCGTACCCCGCATAGATGAAGTAGACCGTCAGCTCCGCCTGCTCCAGGTTGCCGTTGCCGCTGGTGTCGTATGCGGCAAAGTCGATGTGATTTGCCGCCTGGGCCAGGGCCAGGTTGAGGATATTGGTCTCGGTAGCGTAGTTGAAATTGCTGCCGGAGTTGGGGTGGGCTGCGGCGATGGATACGGTGATAATCCCTGCGGGACTCCCCGCCTGGCTGTGGGTGACGGGGTTGAGGGTCAGGGAGCCGAAGGAGTTGTCCCTGAAGTAGTTGGCAACGGAGAGGGCTCCCGGGGAAGTACTGAAAGTGTTGGCGTACCAGCTGTCGGCGGTGGTCGTCAGGGTGCGGTCGGAAAAGTTGATGAGAATGATGAGGGCGTTGCGGCTGCCGGAGACGGGTGACGGTACCCAGTCGCCGGCTGCCGCCTGGGCTCCTCCCGGTCCGGCCAAAGGGGCGCTGAGGCGCTGCTGGTAGAGCTCCTGCAGAGTCTGCTGCAGCGATCTTTCCAGCTCCCGGTTGCGTGACGGCCTGATCCCTTTCTTCGCTCCGGGGGGTGAATTAAGGCCATTTGACTGCACCCTGATGCCATTTCCCCGCAAAGAGCCGTCGCCGGCCTCCTCCCCGTACTCCCAGTAGCCGCTCGACTGGTTCCTGACGACAGTGTGGCCGCTATCTGCCACCTCCACCCAGTTCTGGAACTCGTCCCCCCTGATTCGGGCTCTGATAATGGCCCCGTCCGGCTGTTTCAGCGTGACGATATCAGGCGCTGCCGGCCCCCCATGGGCGAGGCTGCAGGTGAAGAGCAGTATAATGGAGAGCGCAAGTCTTAATGCCA
>CALMOE010000050.1 GCA_937871715.1 uncultured Geobacter sp.
GGGCACAGGGGACGTAGTTGATCTGGTTGACTTCATTCGGACAACCTTTGTAGTTCAGGAATCTTAGCATAGATCTCCTCTCCCCTGCGCGCTGCCACAAGCACCCCGGATCGGCTGATATTGAGCGCTCTGGCAACAGCTGCCCCGTTCATCCCCATTTTTCTTGTCGCAATAAAGCAGAGTGCCCCCCTGGCATCAATCAGTTCTTTTCTTCTGCTCCCCTGAAGCAATGCTGTCAGTTCTACGGCAAATATCCTCGCTATTTCTGCCGCAAGTTCCGGAAACGGCAGGACTAGCCCCGAAGTTTCGGCAAATCCAGTCTCTTTCCAAAGCTGTTCGACAAAGTCTCCGCTGCCGAGTATTCGTTCGTCATAGGCCTCAAAAACATCAGAACCGTCAAGTTTCCTGGAGCGGCGCAATCCTCCTCCAACCAGTTCGTTCCGTTTGCCCATTGCCACGCCATCTGCAATGAATCGCCGATATTTTTGTCTGGCCGTCTGCTTCTTTCCGGCAAACATCTGCAGTATTTCATCGCTCTGTTGCCACTCAAGGCTGGTGTTCCCCATGATCGCGGCATGACCGCTCCATGCATAGGTATCAAGTTCTTCAAGCGAGGCTACCAGTCCGGCACGCAGGGGGTTCAGGTGTATATAGCGCACCAATTCGAGAAGATAGGCATCTTCCTGACAGACAATCGATTTGTACCTGTTTTGGAAAAGGTGACCGCTCCGGTGATGACGCAGGTTGAAGACAACAGCGTAACCGGTCAGCAGACGACGCATCAGGATGGCTAGTTTTGTTGTTCGTGGTCGAAGTAATAGATGGAAATGATTGGTCATGAGAGACCAGGCTAGGCAGTCGGTGTCAGTCGTCACCAAAAGTTTTGACAGCCTCTCGGCAAACAAGGCTTTATCGTCTTCTCCGCAAAAGATATCAGAACGGTTAATACCGCGAACTATCACATGATGAAGCAGTCCGGGAATGTCGATTCGAGCTGTTCTTGGCATAGGGAAGTTTTAGCGAATAATCATTTTATTGTCAACCAAATCAACTACGTCCCCTAAGTCTCGGACGTGGCGAACTATTTGTCACAAAATGCTTCAATAATTTTCCGGCATTGAATGCATGGCGAACATTTACATGGTAATTGGGTGAGCGTTGTCCAGCCAAAAGAGTGTACCCCTTAGAGTCAAAGCCATACCAGGTTATCCCCCAGAACCTGGCTCTGGAACCTGACCAGTAGAGTCTTTTGAAGACTTCGGCATGCTCTCCGCGTGAGTCATTTGTATCAACATTGAATCCATGAATATGCACATAATCCCCCTCGCTATTTTCAGCCGAGAATCCCTCATAATGACTCTGTGCATCTTTGAAGTCTGCTGCCGAGAGACGATCAGCCTTACCCCTTTTGCCAATTTCAGGCATTGGATGACCGGGAATCGCTGTTACATTGATTGCCTTCCCCATTGTAGGGGTTGCCTCCATTTTTGCCATTTGTCAACGGGAACGTAAAAGTGTACCAGTTACGGGATTTAAAAAGTGTACCACT
>CALMOE010000051.1 GCA_937871715.1 uncultured Geobacter sp.
ATCCCCATAATCATGCTTACCACCGAATCCCAGGAGAGCAAGAAGCAGGAGGGGAAGGCGGCGGGGGCCACGGGGTGGATCGTCAAACCGTTCAAGCCGGAACAGCTTCTGGCGGTGGTAAGGAAGGTGCTGGGATGAAAGACAATTACCGGGAAGCATTCAAGGAAGAGGCCGGCGAGCTCCTTGCCCAGTTGGAGGTCTCCCTCCTGGAGCTGGAAGAGGCGCCGGAAGACATGGATGTCATCGGCAGCGTTTTCCGTGCCATGCATACCCTCAAGGGGTCGGGGGCCATGTTCGGTTTCGACGACATAGCCGCCTTCACCCACGAGATAGAGACCGTCTTCGACATGGTGCGCAACGGCACGTTTGCCGTCAGCAAGGAGCTGGTCAATCTGATGCTCTCCGCCAAGGACCAGATACGCCTGATGCTGCTCGCCGCCGACGGGGGAGATGCATTCGATGACACGACGAGCAGGGATATTACCGCTGCGCTGCAGAGGATGGTAAGGGGGGGGGAGAGTGGTGTTGGCGTTGACCCCGGGGGAGAGGGACAGTCTGATACGCTTGACGATCTGCGCGAGGTGATGACTACCCACGAGATCTCCAGGCTGACGACCCACATCCTGAAAAACGACGGCATCTTCGTACTCAACGTCACCTGCACCCTCGCCAGCTCGGAGACGGAGCTGGCAGCCATCTCCGCCAGGATCAAGAAGCACGGCGAGATCCTGGCGAAGGTCCCACTTGCCTATGAAGCGGGTAGCGACTCCATAGGTTTCAGGATGGTTTTCGCATCATCTAACGATGTTGCAGCGCTGCAGAATGAATTCGGCCCGTCACTCAGGGAAACGCGCCTCAAACCGGCCTGCCAGGCAGGGGAGGTGCGTGCTCCGCAGGCAGTAGAGCCGAAGGTGGACAGGGTGACCTACCGGATCCGCTTTTCACCCCGGGAGGAGCTCCTCATGAACGGCACCAATCCGGTCTCCCTGCTGGCAGAGCTGCGCGATCTGGGCCCCTGCTGCATCGTGGCGCAGACCAGGAAGATCCCCTTCCTCACCAGCATGAACGCCGAATCCTGCTACGTACATTGGGATGTAATCCTCACCAGCGCCTGCGGTATCGATACTGTCAGGGACGTGTTCATCTTCGTCGAGGACGAGTGCTCGCTCAGCATAGAGACTATTGACGATAGCGGCAGGCTTGACGTGGACGGGGATTACAAGCGGCTCGGCGAGATCCTGGTGGAGCGCGGGGATCTGGTCATGGATGATCTGGAGAGGGTCCTGGCCGGCAGGAAGCGGATAGGCGAGATACTCGTCGACTCCGGGCTGGTCACCCCGGACAGGGTCAGCGCCGCCCTTGTGGAGCAGCAGCATGTGAAGGAGATTGCCAGGGAGCGGCAGGTGCAGGAGTCCTCTTCCAGCATCCGCGTCCCCGCCGAGAGACTCGACCTGCT
>CALMOE010000052.1 GCA_937871715.1 uncultured Geobacter sp.
CTGCCTTGTCGTCGATCCATCTTACCCCATGTCCGAAAATCTCCAACTCAGGCAGAACATCTTTCAGGCGATTTACGAAATCATATCTCTGCTTGTGCAGGGTATGCCCCATCCTCTTGCTAGAACAGACAGTGGAGATGCATTTCGTCTTCTCCATGGGGGGAGCGGCAACCATGGCATCATAGCTCATGGCATGGCTCCCTCCAATTCCGTAATACCACTGGAGACCGGACTGGGAATGGATATGACCTCCGTGGGGGAGCACGCTAGGCTCCTGGCTAGTGAGCACGTAACCAAACTGCCGGCTGAATGCCATGCCGTAGGATTTTATGTTTGAAGGCTCACTGGTGACCAGCATGGTCTGCTGGCGCGGGCAACGAAGCAGCTCATCGGGGTGGGCACCCGGCATGTCATTGTAGACAACAAGCCAGTCGTATTCTTCAGCGTCATGATCAAACAGGAAATGGCACCCCCCCCAGACAGTCTCACCTCCTGGTAACTGCCTCAACCATGCGTGTGTGCTATAGTTGCCTAAGAATTTAACCCTTATCTGCCGTGGCAAGACACTCTCATCTACCGGGATGACCATGCCTCCATGTTGCAATATTTCGCTTGAATCAACAGATTTCATCACTTGTTCCCATGAAAGAATTCGACTTATCTTGATTGTAACGTCTTATTTTTTTATGCCTCTTTCAATATCAAATTAGGAAAGTCTTCAAACACCCACTTATTCTTGAAAATGATGTAGATGATACACAGCAGTTTCTTTGCCGACGCGATGATCGCTTTATCTGATTCCTACTTTGCTTTCAACTTTTGATGCAGTCGCCAAAAGTGCTTAAGCCACTTGCGCCATAATGCGGCCACTTTGGTAACTTTAGTAAAATGCCAGCAGATAGTTCGAGTACCTAATTACTATCAAGTCTTCACGGATTAAGGAACATTACTATACTGTTACGAGTTAATGGCCGTCTAGAATAGGCATAATTTTTAAGGAACTGATGTTTCTTTACCACACCACTATTGCACATCAAGAATTTATCTATCTTGAAACCAGCTTCTGTTGCCACTTTGGCTAGAGTATAGGGTGAAAACAGGTATCTGTGATCTGTATTGATGCATTCAATATTTCTTCTTGAATAGCTGAAGTTTTGTAAGGCAAATGCATTTGGCACAGTGATAATCACCGTACTGATACATTTATCGAACTTCCTCCGTATTTCTGAAAGGAAGGCTACCGGATCATTGATGTGCTCCAGCACATCTGGGATCAGAAGAATATCCCACTTTCGACTGGTGATCACAGAGCACTCATCGTGGACAATGTCCAACGCTATCACATCTCTTATGCCAATAGTATTAGATATATAATCAATGCCCTTTGCATTAATATCAACTCCAAGGCAATGTTCTGCAACTGCTACCAGTTCAGCATGCAGCCATTTACTTCGCGCAAGTTTTTCACTAATAATTTTAATGTTATGATCAACACAGCCTAAGTGGATAATTTTTTTATCACGACACTGCTCAATAAGTATTTCGTTTCGTGAGCGATAAATAAGATCATCTTTATCTAACTCGAAGCGGAAGGCATATCCTTTACTAAAATCATCACCACCAAGGTAAGGTGTAGCATTTTTCATGAATTCCATTGGTATCCATCCTAAACCTTGAATTATCAAACTGATTTTTGAAACGAACCTTCTTTATAAATAATTTTTATAACAATCAGCATACAGTTTACTGGTGCATTCAATGTCCAGTTTTTTGACAAATTCCTTCTTTGTTTCAGCAAAAATGTTTTTGTACGACTGATAATCAGCGTAGATATCGATAATTTTATCCGCGATATGCCGACCAGAGATGATAAGTCGCTTATCCAGGATTTCGTTGGCTCCGGCAACATCAGTACTGATGAGTAACTCCGAGTAAAAAATCCCCTCTACCATTGCTAGACTGAACCCCTCGGACAGGGAGCTGATCACCTGAAGGTCTGAATCTGCCAGGATTTGCGGTATGTCAGTGCGAAATCCAAGCAGCTTTACCTTTTCCTGCAGATTCAGACTGCCAATAAGTTCTTGCAAGGGTAACCGCTCTTCACCATCACCCGCAATTTCGAGCAGGTAGTCGAAGGGGAGTGTTGCAACTTCCCGTATTAGCGTGTCTAATCCCTTGATCTTGTCCAGCCTGCCCACTGCACAGATTCTGAAAATATCATTTCCAGCATTACGCGCAACCGTGACCGGCCTGATGCCGTTATAGATTACTTCTACCGGGTGGCTGATGCTTTCGGCAACTCCCTTTGAAACGGCAATAACATGTTCTATCCGGTTAAATATCTTGCCTTTACGTGGATTATGCTTTGTCGCCACGTGACAGACCCCGACGAATCGGTGCAGGAGATGATATATCTCTGTAGCCTTTGCAAAATGTGTATGCACTATATCGGGCTTTACCCGTCTAAGCAGACCGTATAACTCCAGCAACAGAAACGGATTCAGCCGAGTATTGGCAGAACTGTATTCCAAGACCGTGATCCTGTCACTAAGGGACAGCAGAAATCTGGAGCCTTTCGGGCAGAGTAGAAAAATCTCCATATCCTCTGCCAGGACATTGACCAGGTCAACAAATGCATCGCCTCTGCCAAGTCCGGTTGATGCGACAAAATGACAGACTCTCACAATAGCTCCCGGTATGTGGCAATGGTCCTTTCGACCATGGTCTCAAGGGTGTATTCCGGATTCAGGTTGGCCCTGATCCCGTGAAAGCCCCCCTGGCACACAAGTCGTATCTTGTCTGCAAGGTCCGCGGGGTCCCTGGTAGCAACCAAGTAGCCGTTGACCCCGTTCTCCACCAGGTTCTGTAAACCTTCATAGGTGGTGGCTATAACAGGAACATCTAGGGCAAAGGCTTCAACAATCGTGCGGCCAATATTACCCATTTTCAGTGAGGCATTGACCAACACGTTGCTAAGCGAGTATATCTCGGCTATTTTCGACTGACTCCCGGCAAAAATGATCCGGTCTTCTACTGAAAGGGATCTTGCCAGAGCCTGCAACTCTGTCAAGTAACCAACCTTGTCCTCACGAGTCCCCCCGACAATGAGTCCCACCATTTTCGGGAATTCGTCCTTTAGCCTGGAGATCGCTGCAATGAAGGTTTCGTAGTCCTTGAGCCATGTAATCCTGCCGACGCTGGTAACGACATATCGACCGTTCAGGCCATGTTTTTCCTTGAATGAAGCTATGAATTCATGGTCGACCTTGGCAGGATCGAAGAGATCAATATCAACACCGCGCTGTATAACCCTGATCTTGCCGGAATCAACAGGATAGTTCTTCAATATGTGATCACGAACTGGTTCACCGACAACTATGACGCGATCACCCCTGGTCATTATTTCGCTATACCTGCTGACGCTGTTAAGGCCATGAACAGTAGTAACAAATGGGAAATGGAGTCTCCTGTTGGCTAAATATGCTAGCCATGCAGGAACCCTGCTGCGGGCATGAACAATGTCCGGCCCGATATCCCTGAGTATCCTGCGCAAACGAAGAACGCGTAGCGGTACGGTCAGTGGATTTTTGCTGCAAATATCCAAGCAGACATGCGTCCCTCCATCGCGACGTATCTGCTCGGCTAGCCGCCCACCCTTGCTGATGACATAACTTGTAATGCCCCGTTTGACAAACTCACGGTTCAGCTCGACCGTCCCCCGCTCGACACCACCTTCGTTAAGTTCAGGAAGCAACTGGACAACTTTCATGAAACCCTTTCATTGGCAACAGCCAAGTCAGACGACCTCCACTGCCGTTCACTTGAAATCATCGTATATCATCTTCCCCACGGCCAAATCTTTGGGCAAAGGAGCATCTTCATCCAGGTCCAAGCAGCGAAGCATGCCTGGTGAAGATTCGCGATAGCGCAATCCGCTCTCCGGACAGGTCATTGTACCTTCAGAGTCCGGATTTCTCAGCAGATGTCCATGCCGGCTCATCCAACCCTTTTGCCTGGCGGGTACTCCTACCATCATGGCGTAATCAGGCACATTCTTGGCGACAACTGCTCCGGCGGCGACGAACGCATAACGACCAATTTCAATGCCGCAGACGATAGTGGCGTTTGCCCCGATCGTCGCCCCCCTACGCAGCAGAGTCTTTTCATAAAGAGCCCTGCGTACGACTTGGGAACGGGGATTGGTGACATTTGTCAGAACACAGGAAGGGCCGAGGAAGACGTCATCCTCTATGACAGTCCCCTCATAGATTGAGACATTGTTCTGCACCTTGACATTGTTGCCGATCACGACACCCGAGGCGATGCTGCAATTTTGTCCGAAACTGCAACGCTCTCCTATTACGGCACCTGGCAGTATGTGACAGAAATGCCAGATTTTAGTGCCACTGCCAACTGAGGCACCCTCGTCCACATAGGATGAGTCATGCACAAAGAAATCGCTCACTGAGCACCTCCTTGCATGCTTCTCAAAAAAGGGTGGGATGCTTCATTTATGCCGACAGGCTGCTGATTGCGGATAGCATGTGCAAGCTCTATTGCCGGTCTGGCATCATCAATTCCAAAACCGTTGCCGGCAAGAGTCTGCTGGTACACCACCGTATGCAGGTCGGTAAACCCTTCGGAAAACTCTACCTCCTGCCCGTCGACGGTAATCGAGCGAAAGGTTGTCTTTCCGGTTGTGGTTGCCGCTTCGGGAAGGTCCTGGCGGTCAATGGAGAGGAACCACCGAACCCTGGCATTTTCCAGTTCGATATACCCGCCGGCCTTGCTTGCTTCGCTCAGATGCACTTCGTTTTGCTCGACTCCGCCGAAAAGCCATATAAGCAGATCGAAAAAATGAATCCCTATATTGGTGGCTACACCACCGGACCTCTCCAGATTACCTTTCCATGACGACATGTACCATGGTCCGCGGGAGGTGATATATGTAAGCTGGACGTCATGCTTCTTCGCTGAGCACTCTTTCTGGAGCTTTTCCCTGAGTTCGACAAGTGCCTGATGAACACGCAGTTGAAGGATGGTGTACACCCTACTACCGTATTCGCTCTCAAGCTCCTTTAGTGCATCAAGATTCCATGGGTTGAGCACCAGAGGTTTTTCGCAGATTGCGCTCGCACCTAACCTAAGAGCAAAACGGATATGGGCGTCGTGCAGATAGTTGGGGGTGCAGATCGACACATAATCAATTTTGTTTTCCGGACCTTGGCGACGCAACTTTTCCGCATATCGGTCGAACCTCTCGAACTCAGTGAAAAATGGCACGTCCGGGAAATAGCGGTCTAGAAGACCAACCGAATCGTTGATATCAAGCGCTGCAACCAGCCTGTTCCCGGTGTCCTTGATGGCGCGAAGGTGCCGTTCCGCGATGTAGCCACCTACACCTGTAATAGCGAAATTTTTCATCTTACTTTTCCCCTCTGAGCATTAGCAGCTCTGACATTAGTGATGTTGTCCGCAGCCACTTTATTTATCAAAAATCAACTTAACCGACTTTAGAAGCATTGGACGGATTTCCATCTTGCGCCCGCAGTCCCCAACCTCCCCGTCGAAGACGTGCAGATAGCCGCCGGCGGCTAGTGAGGT
Source organism: uncultured Geobacter sp. (assembly GCA_937871715.1). GTDB lineage: Bacteria > Desulfobacterota > Desulfuromonadia > Geobacterales > DSM-12255 > CALMBF01. Next base: position 5,605 of record CALMOE010000052.1, read on the forward strand.
AATCATCCCCTGTACCTTGTTGCGCGTACCGGTTTTCACCAGGGGGAGTACCTCCACCCGGGCAGCGCCGAAACAGACCGCCTCGCTGATCATGGACGTAGAGTCCTCGGTGACGAAGACATAGTCGGCCATGGCGAGAAAGTCGGCGATCGGATTCACATTTTCCCGTGAGGCTATGACCCGGTAGCTAAATGGCCCCTCCTCGATCAACCTATCAACCTCTACCGGGGTGCGCCGCGAGGTTGTAGCAATGAAATCGGCCCTGGGGAAGAGGTCGTACAGCTTCTCCAGTTGCCTGCGCAGCCGATCGACGTCCATGGAAAAATGCCTGCTGGGGCCGCCGATGATGACGGCGATGGTGGTCACCCCATCCCTCCTGGTTACCGCGCCCAGCGGCTGCGGTGCGGAGAGATTGATCGGTATGGTGAGGACATTGTCTCTCTCCGGGGGGGAGTCATGCTCCTGGGCGACTATCAGGTCGAATGCCGGCGTGTATCCGCCGGGATACATTATGGCGATTGACGGCACCTTGAGAATTCTGCCGATGACCCGGTTGGCATAGTAGGTCGAGGAGCCTGCCGAGACCACGGCGGATGCCTCCGAGGAGAGTTCGCCATCTATCCTGTAGAGGGAGGAGGAGTAGATGCCGAGCCTGTCCAGCAGGTAGGAGAGCGCCTTGGCGAAACGGCTCTTGAGCGAGACCCGGCAGACGGTGTAATCCAGCCCCAGCAGCCTGGCAAATGCCACTGACTGGTTGACATGCCCCGGCTTGCCGTCGGAGAGGATCAACAGTTTTTTCTTATCAGACCATGTCTCTACCATGCATTCCACCAGAACCTGGCCTCTGTCAGAGCCGCTTAGCCTCGTCAACCAGCATGACAGGGATTCCGTCCCTCACCGGATAGGAGAGCCTGCAGGCGTCGCATATCAGGGACGCTTCATCCTCAGGGTAACGCAGCTCCCCCTTGCAGCGGGGACAGGCGAGAATCGCCAGGAGGTTATCCGATAGTGACATATCCGTCTCCTCTTTTAAAGCAGTTTGTCCAGCGCCTCCTCAAGGGGGGCTGAATCGTAGAAAGCTATCTCCAGCCTGGCCACATAGAAGGGGAGCTTCCCGGCTGAGGCCGAGGCAAGTTTTACCGCATCCTTGGCCGTGGTAATGAGGAAATCTGCCCGGCATGAAACTTTAAGCCTCGCCAGTGCGGCACACTCCTCCTCGCCGTAGGAGCTATGGTCGGGAAAGGCGAGGGTTGCGGCCAGCTCTACCCCTTCGGCCTCAAGGGAGTCGAAGAATCCCGCCGGATCGGCAATGCCGGCAAAAGCCAGTCCGCGCCTCCCCTTGAGTTCAGCAAAGGGGCGGACAGTTCCATCAGAGGATGTAAAGCCAGCAAGATGATGCCTGGCATGGCAAACCGGCGGAAGAGTTAGCCCGGGGGGAACCGTGCCATCAGAACGGGTAAAAATGGCCAGGTTGGCCCTGCTTGCCGCGGAAAACGGCTCCCGCAGAAGGCCTGCCGGAAAAGTAAAACCGTTACCCCTGGGTTTTTTCCCATCGAGAAGGAGGATGTCCAGGTCCCTCTTCAGCCTCAGGTGCTGGAAGCCGTCATCGAGGATGAAGAAATCCGGCTTGAAACGCTCCATGGCCAGGGAACCGGCCCTGTGGCGATCGCTCCCCATGACCACGATCAGCCCCGGGAGGAGATCTGCCAGGAGGCACGGCTCGTCGCCGGCATCCTCCGGTTCGAGAAGTCGGCGGAGGCCATCGGCGACCACTGCCACCTCCCCCTCCAGCCTGCCGCCGTACCCCCTAGTGAGCACCGCGACCCGCTTCCCCCTCTTCATCAGGTAATCCGCCACCCAGGCGGTCACCGGGGTCTTACCCGTACCGCCGACCACCAGGTTCCCCACCGATACCACCGGGCGTGGCAGGGACTTTGCCGATATTATCCCCATCCGGTAAAGACAGGCTCGAATAACCATGACAGAGGCATAGGGGAGAGAGAAAAGGAGAAGCAGGGTGAATACGGCCCGATCATATAAGGAGCGTCTCCTCCCCTCAACCAGATCGCGAAAATATGCCTCAAGCTTGACCAAGGCCTATCCCTCCCCGAGGAGACGGCGGATGACCGCAATGTTCAGTTCGGTTGCCCCACCCTGTTCTGCTATGAGCCTCCGCCCCCCCTCACCCATGGCATTTCGGCAGCTGGCATCAGCGTAGAGAGAGGCAACCTCCCTGGCCAGTTCCTCTGGGTCTTCAACCTGGCGGCCGCTGCCGTAGGCAATGGACATGGCGGCAATCTCGCGAAAGTTGGACATGTGCGGGCCGAAAAGCGTGGCAACCCCCACTGATGCCGGTTCCAGGAGGTTGTGCCCTCCAATCGGCACCAGGCTCCCCCCGACGAAAACCAGGTCCGATACGGAATAAATGGCCATGAGCTCCCCTACAGTATCTACCAGCAGCACCTCGCCCCCCCCCAGGGGAGCTCATGGCCATTTATTCCGTATCGGGCCTGGTTTTCGTCGGGGGGAGCCTGGTGCCGGTTGGAG
>CALMOE010000053.1 GCA_937871715.1 uncultured Geobacter sp.
AGGCGGCCAATTGGCCGCCTTTTTTCTTACCTGCAGGGCGATGCCCCATTAAGCAGCGGCTACCCCCTCCAGAATACTCACCTCGCAGGCCGTTTCAATCACCCTTTCCAGGCGTAGCCCCGCCCCCTCCATCAACCGTGCATACTCCGCAACCGTGCGTTCCCTTCCACCAATGACCATCATCATCAGGTCGACCCACTTGACGAAACCGAAATCGTTCCCCTCCCTGATGATCGACTCCACCAGGAGCACTCTCCCCTCCGACTTCATGCTTTTGCGGCAGTTCTCCAGGATCTTGGTTGACGCTTCATCATCCCAGTCGTGAATCACATGGCGCAGCAGGTATATGTCTCCACCACCGGGGACCTCCGTGAAGAAATCACCGCCAACGGCAACTGCCCGCTCCGCCAGACCATGAGAGAGGAAGGTCTCCTCACCCCGTGCGCTGACGTCCGGCAGTTCGTAAAGGGTGCCTTGCATATGTGGGTAGCGTTGCAGCATTACCGCCAGGGTAGAGCCGTCCCCCCCCCCGACGTCGACCACCCGGGAGAATCTGCCGAAATCGTAGGCATCCAGCATCGGCAGGGTCTCAGGGCCATGAACGCCGTGCATTGCCCTGTCGTAGATGCTCCAGCGTTCCGGATTGTCGGTCATGTAGGCAAAGAAACTCTTGCCGTAGCGAGAGTCGAAGCCGGGGATACCGCTGACAACCGATTCGTGCAAACCGTGCCAGGCCCCGTAAAATTCGGCACCTGCCATCCTGGCAAAGGCCCGCTGCGACCCCTCAACATCCGATCGGAGCAGCTCTCCCAGCGGGGTCAGCTCGTAGCGCTCCCCGTCATTGAGGGTAAAAATCCCCACGGAGCAGAGGGCACGCAGAAGCCGGCGCAGCCTCTCCTCCTCGACCCCCAGTTCCCTTGCCAGTTCAGCCGCCGTGGCCGCCCCCCCGTCAAGGAGATCGGCTACACCAAGCTCTGCAGCCACGGAGATTGCCTGGGTTATCCAGGCTCCGATCATCATCTGCCCCAATGCTGCTGATGTTTCTGCTGTTGCCATGACTCGCTCTCCTTTCCGCTGTACAGTACTGTACGTTACAGTACATATCTTATTTAAGTACCAACCAGTACACTTTGTCAAGGGATATTCTGTTGTCCAATGGGGTATAAGTTCAAGTGGTGCGGCAGTGGCGCACGGTGGAGAGGATCAGGGAGAGTAAATTTTCAGGAAGGCGTCCACGGCACTCTCCACCAGTGCCTTCTTGTCGGATTTCCCCCCTGACGGCAACCCTACGAGGCGAGTCATGTTGTCGCGGAACAGTAACATGCCGGCAAAGAACCATGAGGCCTGTACCGGGTCGGAGATCTTGAGCCTACCCTCGGCGGCCTCCCTGGCGAGGAGCTCGGCGATGCCGTCCATTGTTGTCTTGGGTCCCGAGTGGTACCAGAGCGCGGCAACATCCGGGAATGGGCCTGAATTGGCAACCGCCAAGCGAAACTGATTTATGGCATTGTCCGACAGGGCAAGCTCAACCAGGACTTCCCCCACGGCGATTAGCACCTCCCTAACGCTCTTGCCCGGAGGGGCATCAAGGCGAATCTGACGCAGCATCTCGCTGGCCAACGACTCGATGACCAGCTTCATGACCCCTTCCTTGGAGCCGAACAGTTTGTAGAGGGTGGACTTGGATCCGCCGGAAACCCTGATGATGTCGTCGATGGATACCGAGCCGTAACCTCTGGAGACGAAGAGTTCATAGGCTGCGGCGATTATCGCCTTGCGGCGTCTTTCCGTGGCGCTGTTCCCGGCAGTATTATTCATCTCCCCCCCAGTAGTGAACCCGACGCATCGCTCCTGAAATTCATAGGCATGCAGCCGCGGCGCGGTTGCTGCGTACTATAACGCATCAGCTTGCCTCTGCCAACCCGTCAGTAGCCCCCCAACCGCCGGGGAGGGTGGCTGCCGCTCTGAGAGGATCAGGCGGAGCGATTACCTGCATTCAGAACGAAGGTTTTGGGAATATGTCGGCTGTGGATGGGATAAACTGGTTTGAAAAGTTTGTTGCAACATTTCCGCAGGATCACATATAGTTAATTAACCATGAGCTGAACTGCCACTGTCCGGGTTCCACCTGATCACTGCATGTACAACCTGCGCCCCTTTAACGGGCTGCCTCGGGAGTTACGGCATGAGAGAAAAGCGATCCCCTGCAGAGCTGCTGCGCCGGCGATTTGCCGCCCCCCTCTGCTTCGCCCTGCTCCTCCCCCTCCTCTTTCTATGCGAGGTGGAGGCGAACATCACCAAGACCTCTCCCACCAAATCATGCCTGACCACCGGCTGCCATGCCACTGCCAGCGCAAGCGGCGCCATCTACACCGCCATAAACGGCACGGTTAGAACATCCGCCACCGTAAGGGCCGGCGAATCGTTCGAGTTGGACTGGGTCTACACCAACATGGTGAACGGCGGCAACCCCATCGGCATATACAGGTCGAGCGGGCCGCTGCTCGCCGTCCCCACTGGGTGGGGGGTGGGCAACGGCACGCTGAATTCTCCGGCCTTCGTAACCCCTGCCTGGAAAACCCAGTGGGATCTAGGCTCGGGGAACGTGGCCACTCCACCCGCCTCCGGGAGCAACGGCCACTGGAACAGCAGCTTCACCGATGCCGCCCTCCCCTCAGGCACGACCGGCTACTCGATAGATTTCGACATCTCCACCTGGGACAACGGCACGACCAACGAGGCACTAGACGACCAGTCGGCCGGGGATGCGGACGCGACCCTGCAGACCATGGGGAGCGATGCCACCATAAGCGTGCCGGCTACGGCCGTACCCGGCACCTACAGCGTCTACGTCTACGGAGTGGGCCACGACGGCACCGCCTCCAACTCGAAGAGCAACGTCGCCCAGCCCCTGACCCTGACGGTGATCCCGGCGGTTATCGGCGTCTCGCCGAGTACCATGCTCCAGGGGGAAGGCCCCACCACCCTGACCATCAACGGTGCCGGCTTCACCGCCTCCGGCCTCGGGGTAACTTTCAGCGGCAGCGGCATCACCGCCGGCACGCCGACCTTCGTCAGCTCCACCGAGATCACCGTGCCGGTGAGCGTCGATCCGGCAGCGACCCCCGGCAGCCGCGACGTCACGGTGACCGCCTCGGGCCAGTCCGGCACGGGGAGCGCCCTCTTCAACGTCACCCCCTACCATACCCTGACGGTGACCGTGAGCGGCAGCGGCTCAGGTACGGTGACCAGCAGCCCCGTAGGCATCAGCTGCTTTACGGGGTCCCCTTACGGCTGCACGGCAGGTTTCTCGGTGCCGCTGACCCTCTATGCCACCCCGGACTGGAAATCCCTTTTCAGCGGCTGGGGACTACCCTGCTCCGGCACGGGGAACTGTGACCTCACAATGACGGGGGACACGGGGGTCACGGCCACCTTCACCCCCAACTACCAGGCAACGGTCCTGGGGCACTACCTGACCGAATACGCTACCCTGCAGGGCGCCTATTACGCCGCCAGGGATGGCAGCACGATCGCGGCCCATGTCCACACCTTTCACGAGGATCTTTTCTTCGGCAGCGATATGCGGGTCATCCTGGCCATGGGTAAGGGGGATATGTACCTGACCCAGGTGGGGTACACCACCCTGGAGGGGAGCCTGACCATCTCCTACGGCATGGCCGAGATAAGCAACCTGATCATCCAGTAGACGGGGGGGAGTAGAGATAGCCGCAATCGGGAAGGGGCATGCCTCATGGCGCGCCCCTTCTTTGCGTTTCATGCCACTGCTTACCGCACCTGGCTCCCGGTCATCTCCTCCGGCCTCACCAGGGAGTCGAACTCCTCGCCGCTCAGTGCCCCCAGCTTGAGGCATGCCTGGCGCAGGGTGAGCCCCTCCCGGTGGGCGAGGTGGGCGATCTCCGCCGCCCTGTCGTAACCCAGGCGGGGGGAGAGGGCGGTCACAAGCATGAGGGAGTTCTCCAGGTGGGCCCGGATCCTCTGCCTGTCGATGGTCATCCCCTCCAGGAGGTGCTTGCTGAAGCCGTGGCAGGCGTCCCCAAGGAGGCGGGCCGAGCGGAGGAAGTTATGGATGATGACCGGCTTGTAGACGTTCAGCTCCAGGTTCCCCTGGGAGCCGGCAAAGGCCACAGCCGCGTTGTTGCCGAGCACCTGCACTGCGACCATGGTCATTGCCTCGCACTGGGTCGGGTTGATCTTCCCCGGCATGATGGAAGAGCCGGGCTCGTTCTCGGGGATGACCAGCTCCCCCAGGCCGCAGCGGGGGCCTGAGGCGAGCCAGCGGATGTCGTTGGCGATCTTCATCAGCGACCCGGCCAGGGTGGCGAGGGCGCCATGGGCGAAGACCAGTTCGTCGTGGGCGGAGAGGGCGGCGAACTTGTTGGGGTGGGAGCGGAAGGGGAGGCCGGTCAGCCGGGCGATCTCTGCCGTTGCCAGCTCCGCGAAGCCGATGGGGGCGTTCAGGCCGGTGCCGACGGCGGTGCCGCCGATGGCCAGGTCGTAGAGGCCGCCCAAAGCCTGCTCCAGCCTGGCCATGTCCCGCTGCAGCAGGCTTGACCAGCCGGACATCTCCTGCCCCACTGTGAGGGGCACCGCGTCCTGCAGATGGGTGCGGCCGATCTTCACCACCCCGGCGAACTCCTCTGCCTTGGCGGAGATGAGCCGTTCCACCCTGGAGAGTGCCGGCAGCAGGTGGCTGCGCAGCATCTGCGCCGCAGCCATCTGCATGGCCGTGGGGAAGGCGTCGTTGGATGACTGGGAGAGGTTGACGTGGTCGTTGGGGTGGACCGGACTCCTGCTCCCCATCACCCCGCCGGCAAGCTGAATGGCCCGATTGGCGATCACCTCGTTGACATTCATGTTGCTCTGGGTGCCGCTGCCGGTCTGCCACACGGGGAGGGGGAAATGCCCCTGCAGACCGCCGTCGATCACCTCTTCGGCGGCGGCGACGATCAGGCCCCCCTGCTCTTCGGGGAGGAGTCCGAGGCGCATGTTGACCAGGGCAGCCCCCTTCTTCAGCAGCGCCAGTGCCCGGATCACCTCGGCTGGCATCCCCTCCCCGGCGAAGGGGAAGTTCTCCAGGGCCCTCTGGGTCTGGGCCCCCCAGTACCTGTCCGCCGGGACGCTGATATCCCCCATGCTGTCCCTCTCCGTGCGCCACTCCCCGCCGCTCAGCCGCTTCTCCATGGATTCCCCTCCCACTCCTTGATTGCAGGATTATAACACCACCGGCTCACCCTGTCAGGCACCAGGTAGATAGCGGTTGCCAGCTGCCGCCACGGTGCTACACTTGATGCCACGGCAATGAATCCGGGCTAATATGGAGGAGCCATGGCTTTCGACCACGAAAACTGCCCCAGCAGCGAGCTGGACCTGGCCAGGCAGATCCAGCAGCTCCTCTTCCCCAAGAGCTCTCCGCTCTGCAGCTGGTGCTGCATCGGGGTGAAGAACATGATGACCGGAGAGCTGGGGGGGGACTACTTCGACTTCATCTCCATGGCCGACGGCTGCCAGTCCCTGTTCATCGGCGACGTGACCGGCCACGGCCTGCACGCCTCCATCGTCATGGCCCTGATCTACGGCTACCTGCACCGGGCCTCAGGGGACGAGTGCAACCCGGTGGACCTGGCACGCAGGGTTAACTCCTTCCTCTTCTCCTTCGCCGAGAGGAGCCAGTCCCTGGATCACTACTTCTCCTCCACCCTCTTCTTCGGCATCATCCAACCCCGGAGCCTGGAGATGCTCTACGTCAATGCCGGCCATGTCCCCCCCATGGTCAGGCGAGGAGACCGGCTGATGGTGCTGGAGCCGACCGCTCAGCCCGTCGGTTTTTTCAAAGAGTACGACATCGAACTGGGGAGGTTCCGCTTCGCCAGGGGGGACCGGCTGCTCCTCTACACCGACGGGATCGTCGAGGGGGTAAACCGCGAGGGGGAGCTTTTCGGAGAGGAGAGGCTGGGGGAGACGCTAAGGGGAGGCTGCGACGACCACCTGGAGTTTCTCGACGCGATCTTTGCCAGGTTGCAGAGCTTCGGGGTGAGCGACCCCCCCGATGACGACTGCACAGCCATAGTCATCGATTTCCACGGGGAGTTCGGCGCTTCCTGAAGCAGCTAGGGGCGACGGGAGCTGATGTCGGTGATAACCACGGTCAGCTCCCCGGAAGGGCGGCGGATGGTCACTTCATCGTCGATTCTCTTGCGCAGCAGGGCCTGGCCTACCGGGGAGTCGATGCTGATCCTCCCCTGGTTCACGTCAAACTCGTCGGCCCCGACCAGCTGGTAGCAGCGCTCGTTGCCATCCTCGTCCTCGTAGGTGACCCAGCAGCCGAAGGAGACGCTCTGCGGGGTATTGGGGGGGGGTGCAACCTTGAGCACCTTCAGTCTCCCCCCCAGGTGCTTCAGCTTGCGGTCGATCTCCCGCAGCCTCTTCTTGCCGTAGATGTATTCGGCGTTTTCCGATCGGTCACCTTCCGCGGCGGCATCGGCAACACCCTGGACTACCTTTGGCCGCTCAACCTTCCAGAGGTGGTCGTATTCATCCTGAAGGCGCTTCAGGCCCTCGGCAGTTATCAGATTGGTCATGACTATTTCTTTTCCTCCATAAAGTAAAATTACCCCAAACCGGCAAATCATGTAAAATGAAAAACCGCCCTGGAGAGTAAACCATGGAGCAGAAAAACAGGAAGGAATCGGTATCGACGCAGATGACAGGCAACTCACGGAAGAAGATCCACAGCCCGGCACTTACCAACGCATCCCCACTTTCCATGGAGCCGGCAGGCATCGTGCGCAGCTTCCGCCACTACTACACCCACTCCCTGGGGAGGGACCGCTACTGCCGATCGGTCCACTACCACTACATCGCCCTTGTACTCACCATCCGCGAGCGGCTCATGGAGAGATGGAAGAATACCCGCTACGCCTATGAGGAGACGGAGTGCAAGCGTGGCTACTACCTCTCCCTGGAGTTCCTCATGGGGCGCACACTGGGGAATGCCGCCCTCAACCTTGGGCTGGACAGGACCATGGCAGAGGCCCTAGGCTCCATAGGCCTGCAGATGGAGGATCTGGCGGAGGCGGAGCATGACGCCGGCCTGGGGAATGGCGGCCTGGGGAGGCTGGCGGCCTGTTTCCTCGACAGCTGCGCCACCCTGCAGCTGCCGGTAACCGGCTACGGCATCCGCTACGAATACGGCATGTTCCGCCAACTCATCGAGAACGGCCGCCAGGTGGAGGAGCCGGACCAGTGGCTCAGGGGGGGGAACCCCTGGGAGATGGAGCGTCCCGAGTACACCCAGCGGATCCGCTACGGAGGCCGGAGCGAGTTCTACCGTGACAACGGCGGCGAGCTCAGGGTCAGATGGGTGGATACCCATGACGTGCTGGCCATACCCTTCGACATCCCGGTGCCGGGGTACAATAATGGCACGGTCAACACCCTGCGCCTCTGGAAGGCGGCGGCAACCGCCGAGTTCGATCTGGACGAGTTCAACGCCGGCAGCTACCCGGAGTCGGTGGCGCGCAAGAACGAGGCGGAGAACATCACCATGGTGCTCTACCCCAACGACGCCAGCGAGAACGGCAAGGAGCTCCGCCTGCGGCAGCAGTACTTCCTCGCTTCGGCAAGCCTGCAGGATGTGCTGGCCCGCTGGCAGCTGCTGCACAAGGGGGACTTCAGCGACTTTGCCGCCAAAAACTGCTTCCAGCTGAACGACACCCACCCCAGCTGCGCGGTGGCCGAGCTGATGCGCCTCCTCATGGACGAGCACGACCTGGGGTGGGACGCAGCCTGGGAGATAACCTCCCGGACAATGGCCTACACCAACCATACCCTCCTGCCTGAGGCCCTGGAGAAGTGGCCGCTCCATCTCTTTCGCCGCCTCCTCCCCCGCCTCCTGGATATTATCCTGGAGATAAACGCCCGATTCCTCGCCCAGGTGGCCGCCCACTGGCCCGGGGAGATGGAGCGCCAGAGGCGCATGTCCATCATCGAGGAGGGGGAGGTCCCCCAGGTGCGCATGGCCTACCTGGCAATAGTGGGGAGCTTCTCCGTCAACGGCGTGGCCGCCCTCCACTCCAGGCTCCTCACCGAGGGGCTCTTCCGCGACTTCTACGAGCTCTGGCCAAGCAGGTTCAACAACAAGACCAACGGCGTCACCCCCCGCCGCTGGCTCTCCTGGTGCAACCCGGGGCTGCGCCGGCTTTTAATCGAGACCATCGGCGACGGCTGGGTGGCCGACCTGCAGCGGATCGCCGCCATCGTTCCCCATGCCGACGACCCGTACTTCCGAGAGAAGTGGCACGTGGTGAAGCGGCAAAACAAGGAGAGGCTGGCCGCCCTGGTCCTGGAGGAGTGCGGCGTAATCTTCGATCCCGAAGCGATGTTCGACGTGCAGGTGAAGAGGATCCACGAGTACAAGCGGCAGCTTCTCAACGTCCTCCACGTCATCCATCTCTACGACCGGATCAAGCGGGGTGACACCCGGGGGTGGACGGATCGCTGCGTCCTCTTCGGCGGCAAGGCGGCCCCCGGATACCAGATGGCCAAGCTGATCATCAAGCTGATAAACAACGTCGCCCAGGTGGTCAACTCCGACCCCGAGGTGGGGGGGCGCCTCAGGGTGGCCTTCCTCCCCAACTACCGGGTCACAGCCATGGAGGTCATCTGTCCAGGCACTGACCTCTCCGAGCAGATCTCCACCGCAGGCAAGGAGGCCTCCGGCACGGGGAACATGAAGTTCATGATGAACGGCGCCGTGACCATCGGCACCCTGGACGGGGCGAACATAGAGATCCGCGCCGAGGTGGGGGACGAAAACTTCTTCATGTTCGGCCTGAGCGCCGAAGAGGTGGAGGCCACCAGGTGCTGCTACGACCCGGCAGCCATCGTGGCAGGCAACGAAGAGCTGGCCAGGGTGATGCGCCTTCTGCAGAGCGGCCACTTCAGCATGTTCGAACCCGGGCTTTTCGACCCGGTAGTCGCCTCCATCCTCAGCCCCCACGACCCCTGGCTGACCGCCGCCGACTTCCACTCCCTGGTGGCGGCCCAGCGGAGGGCGGCAGAGGCCTACCTGGACCGGGAGAGATGGACCAGGATGAGCATAGTGAACAGCGGCAGGAGCGGACGCTTCTCCACCGACAGGACCATAGAGGAGTACAACAGCGACATCTGGGGGCTGGAGCGGATTCCCGCCCTGCCGGTGAAGTAGGGGGGGGGATGCGAGCACTCTTCAACCATCTGCGCCGCCGCTTCATCGCCGGCCTCTTCGTGGTGGTCCCCTTCGGCATCACCATCTTCATTCTCAAGTTCCTCTTCAACTTCGCCGACGGCATCCTCGGCTCATGGCTGGACGCGCTTCTGACCGCATTCACCGGCAGGGAGGAGCACTTCCCCGGACTGGGGATGCTCACCGGCGCGATCATCGTCTACGTTACCGGGGTGCTGGCAACCAACGTGCTTGGGAAGAGGCTGCTGCATTGGGGGGATCTTCTGTTGTCGCGCATCCCCCTGGTGAAGTCGATCTACACCTCCAGCAAGCAGCTGACCAAGGTTTTCCAAGAGGGTAAGACATCCTACCGGCGGGCGGTTTTCGTCGAGTGGCCCCGCCCCGGGGTCAGGGCGGTAGGTTTCGTCACGGCGGAGGTGGAGCGGGGGGGTGAGCGCTTCGTTGTTGTCTATCTGCCGACCATGCCCAACCCCACCTCGGGCTTCGCCCTCTTCTTCCGCGAGGATGAGGTGCTGGAGAGCGGCATGAGCGTGGAGGAGGCGGTCAGGTTCGTCGTCTCCGGCGGGGTGGTTGTCCCCGAGTTAGGCGCCGGCCAGGAGGTGGCTTGAATGGCCCCTTTCTTGCAACTTGTTGCGGTAAATCATCTCCCGGCTCAGCTTCAGTTCAGCACGGCACGGACAAGACGGCGAATCTCCTTCTTTTCCTGCTCAGCCGAGGAGATGGCCTCCAGGCGATCCGCCAGGTTCATTAACGTAGCAAGGTGTCTTTTGGCGTCCCCCCGGCTGCCGGCGATCGCCTCTGCCGTCATGCAGAGGATGGAGGCGGGGAGGCCGCTGCGGTAGGTCTGCACCAGCTTCTGAATCTCGGACCTCTTCTGTTCCTCGCTCCAGGTTGCGTAAACTTCTGTACCGATATTATTGAGCATCTTATCCTCCTTCACTGAACCGCAACTTGCGGCAGTCAATCATAAATTCGGGGAACTGGGCAAACATGAGAAAAATCCTGCTCGTCAATGCATCCCGCTACTTCATCGACAACGGCACCAGCCTGCTGGACCGCAAGGATTTCCAGGTCTTCATGGCCCCATCGGTCATGCAGGCCCTGCAGATCCACCGCAGGGAGAGGGTCAATCTGGTGGTGACCGATCTTCACCTGCCTGAGATCGGCGGGGATATCCTCTGCAGCCAGATTCGCCAGGAGCCGGATGTGCGGGAGGTATCCACCATCCTTATCTGCAACGATTCCCCCGATGACCGGGAGAAGGCGATCCGCTGCGGGGCCAATATCGTCATGAAGAAGCCTTTCACACCCCGCACGCTCATGGAGCACGTGGAAAGGCTCCTGGCCATATGCGTCAGGCGTGGCTACCGGGTGCTGCTGCGCGCCAGGGTCAAGGGGGCGACGGACAACGGGGTCTTCTTCTGCACCTCCCAGAACCTGAGCGTCTCCGGGATACTCATCGAAACCGACAGGGAACTGAAGCTCGGCGACATCATCAGCTGCTCCTTCTACCTGCCGAGCGCCGCCCACATCGTTGCCGACGGAGAGCTGGCCCGAGTCGCCACCCAGCCGGACGGCAAGGTCCAATACGGCATCCGCTTCATCAATCTCTCCGACCAGCATCGCCAGGAGATAGAAGCGTTTGTCAGCGACTCCATCGTCTCTGCAGCGGCTGCCGCAGTGGAGAAGCCTGGGGTTACTTTCGGGCCAGGAACTTTATGATGGCCTCGGTAACATCCTGCACGTCCACGCTCTTCCCCATGTAAAGCAGTTCGTTTTTCGTTACGATGACGGAGAAACCGTTGGCGGCACCGTATTCGGTTGCCGCCTTTTCTATCTTGGCGTAGATCTCCTTCTGCAACTCCTCCTGCAAAGGCTTCAGCTCCTTGTCGGCCTTCTCCAGCAGCTTGCGCAGCTCCCCGACCTTCTTCTCGTACTCCTTTATCTTCACCGCCCGCTGCTCCGGCGAATAGGTCGGTAGCTTGGCCTCAAGTGCCGTCTTCTGCTTCTCCAGCAGCTTCTGCTTGCTCTCGATCTGGGCCTTGAGCTTGTCGGCCTTGGCCTCGAACTGGCTCCTGGCGGCCTTGCCCGGGTCGGACTTCTCGGCGATCTGCAGGATATCGACGTAGCCGACCCGCAGGGTTGCGGCTGCTGCCGTGCTCTGGGTGGGGATGGGCTGGGCCTTGGCTTCCTGGCTGGAATCGGCGTGAGCTGGCAGCGAAAAGAGCATGATTGCTGCTGCCAGTTGGATGATGCGACCCTTGTTGAGCATCGGCGTTCCCTCCATGGGGCTGGTATGTGTGCGGCGTGGCAGAGAATAGCCTTTTTGGCCGTATACGGCAAGAATCTTTGCTTTTCCGTGCTGCCGCAGGTTGACTCCGCCGGGGAAAAGATGGAATATGACTGGAAAAATCTGCGCAAGGGAGAGTGCATGCCTGCTGCAACAAGGGTGGTAGGGCCTGAATCGGTGCGGATGGTGGAACTTGGCCACCCGTGGATCATCGCCGACAACTACACGAAAAAATGGCCCCGGGGTGTGGAGGGAGAGCTGGTTGAGCTGGTGGGGCCCCGGGGGGAGTTCCTTGCCACGGCCCTCCTCGATCCGGGGGAGCGGATCGTCGCCCGCATCCTCTCCCGCTCGCGGATGCGCCTCGCCCCCCCCTGGCTGACGGAGCGCCTGCAGCGGGCCATGGCCCTGCGCAGGGACCACGGCGAACTGGGGGAGACGAACGCCTACCGCCTGGTGAACGGCGAGGGGGACGGCCTCCCGGGGGTGACGGTGGATGTCTACGCCGGATACCTGATGGTCCAGCTCTACGGCTCATGCTGGCGCCCCCACCTCCCCCTGCTGACCACCGCCCTGGAGAGGCTCCTCTCACCCGCTGGGATCTACGAAAAGACCAGGCCGCAGAAGACCCGGGAGCTGGAAGCCGCCGGAGACGGGGCCCGCTCCACCAGGCTCCTCAGGGGGAAACCGGCTGGCGCCAGGCTGGAGGTGAAGGAGAACGGACTCAACTTCCTGGTGAACCTGGAGAAGGGTCTGGACACCGGGCTCTTCTTCGACCAGCGCCGCAACCGGCGCGAACTCATGGCCAGGGCCGCAGGCAAGAGGGTGCTCAACCTCTTCGCCTACACAGGTGCCTTCTCCGTGGCCGCGGCCGCAGCCGGGGCGAGCAGGGTCACCAGCGTGGATGTCTCCCCTGCCTACACCGACTGGGCTAGGGCCAACTTCGGCGCCAACCGTCTCAACCCGGCCCGCCACGACTTCATCGTCGGCGACTGCTTCCCCGTCCTGGAGAGCCTGCGCCGGGAGAAGCGCCGTTTCGACATCGTCATCATGGATCCCCCATCCTTCTCCACCACTGCTAAGAGCCGCTTCACCACCAGGGGGGGGACCGCCGAGCTGGTGGCCGCCTCCCTGCCCCTACTGGAGGAGGGGGGGGTGATGCTCTGCTCCTCCAACCACCAGAAGGTGGAGATCGCCGACTACCTGAAGGAGCTGCGCCAGGGTGCTCTCCAGGCCGGGAGCGGCCTGCAGGTGATCTCCATGGCCGGCCAGCCCGAGGACTTCCCCTACCCGGTCACATTCCCGGAGGGTCGCTACCTGAAGTTCGTCACCTGCGTCAAAAACGGAGGGTAACATGAAGGAAGAGGTCATCGCTGCCATCAAGGAGTTCATCGCCTCTAGCCAGGGGGATATGGCCAGGTACCCCACCGGCCCCTACTTCGACACCCCCATCGTCGGCTTCGCCCCCCTGGATGACCAGCTCTTCGGCGAATACAAGAGGATCATCGGCGACTTCCACCTCACCCCCCGTGAGCTTCTGGCAGGGGAGCTGGGGCTCTCCCCTGCCGGCGGCACGGTCATCTGCTGGGTCCTCCCCATCACCGAGGGGGTACGCAAAAGCAATCGCACCCAGGGGGAGTTCCCATCCAGGGGGTGGTCACTCACCCGCACCCACGGCGAGGCCCTGAACGGCGAGCTGCGCCGCCACCTGGTGGCCTGGCTGAAGGGGAGGGGGCAGGCGGCCCTGGCACCCCAGCTCTCACCCCTCTGGAGGGAGCTGGAGGAGACGCCGGTTGGCAGGGCCTCCACATGGTCCGAGCGCCACGCCGCCTATGCCGCCGGACTCGGCACCTTCAGCCTGAGCGATGCCCTGATCACCGCCGGGGGGATAGCCCACCGCTGCGGCAGCGTCATCACCGACCTGGTGCTGGAGCCATCCCAGCGGGGGGAAGGGGGGTATGCCGACAACTGCCTCTACTACCGGGAGGGGAGCTGCGGCGCCTGCATCGGCCGCTGCCCGGTGGGGGCCATCTCCTTTGCCGGGCACGACAAGAGCCGCTGCTGCGCCTATGTCTACGGCAATGTGCCGGCGGCGGTTGGGGAGAAGTACGGCGTCCCCTATACCGGCTGCGGCCTTTGCCAGACCAGGGTGCCATGCGAGGGTGCCATCCCCCGGGGGAAGCGCCGCTAGGGGGGGCTCACAGGGCGTGCAGCGGCGCCGGCTTGGCCAGCACGGCGAGCATCTCGTCGTGGATCAGGCCGTTGCTCGCCAGGATGCGGTGGTTGTAGACCGAGTAATCCTCCCCGCTAAAGCCGGTCACCACCCCGCCGGCCTCCTTCACCAGCAGCTGCCCGGCGGCCACGTCCCAGGGCTTGAGCTTGGCCTCCCAGTAGCCGTCCAGGCGTCCGGCAGCCACGTAGGCCAGGTCCAGGGCGGCCGCCCCGGCCCGCCTGATCCCCCGGGCATGCATCTGGAAGTTGACGAAGTGGGCGAAGTTGTTCTCCCGGTCGGTGGCGCTGTCGTAGGGGAAGCCGCTGGCCAGTAGTGAGCCCCGCAGGGGGGAGCGCCTGGAGACGGAAATCCTGCGGCCGTTGACAAATGCTCCCCCCCCCTTCACCGCGGTGAACATCTCGTCCATCATGGTGTGGTAGACCACCCCCAGGACCACCTCGCCGTTGACCTCCAGGGCGATGGAGACGGCGAACCAGGGGAAGCCGTGGGCGAAGTTGGTGGTGCCGTCCAGCGGGTCGATGATCCACTTGTGGCTTGAGCCCAGGCTTTCGTAGAGGTTCTCCTCGGCGAGGAAGTCGTGCTCGGGGAAAGAGCCCTTCAGCCCCTTCACCAGCAGCTCCTCGCACCCCCGGTCCACCTCCGTGACCAGGTCGATCTCCCCCTTGTACTCAATGCTCAGCGGCTTGCAGAGGCTCTCCCTCTGCAGATCCCCCGCCACCCTCGCCAGGGACTGGGCCCTGGCGAGAAAATCCTCCAAAGATGCTGCCATTCGATCTCTCCCCGTGAAAAGTAACGGTATGACCGTCAGTTACGTATACGCCGCTTTTGGTATACATCGTTGCCCCGGTGCAAGTGGCTTAAATATACTTGCAGATGCAATCTGCTGAAAAGGAAAAATCCCTTCACAGGAGCAATGCATGTGCCGCAAGATATTTGTCGCCGCCACCGGCCAGCATACCGGCAAGACCACCATCAGCCTGTCGCTGGTGCACCTCGCCAGGCAGAAATATCGCCGGGTGGGCTTCATCAAGCCGATCGGCCCCAAGTGCCAGGAGTTCGCAGGGATCATCGTGGACAAGGATGCCGCCCTTATGGCTCGCATCTTCGGCCTTGAGGAGGATATCCGCTTCATGTCCCCCCTGGTGCTGAGCCGCGGCTCGACCAAGGAGTTCCTCGACGGGGCGAGGTGCAGGCAGGAGGCGGAGGAGACGATTCTCTCCGCCTGCCGCGAGCTGGAGAAAAAGTGCGATTTCCTGGTCATCGAGGGTTCAGGGCACGGCGGGGTGGGGTCGGTTATCGGCCTGAACAACGCCCGGATCGCCTCCCTCCTCGGGGCGTCTGCAGTCATGGTGGCAGGGGGGGGGATCGGCAGCGTCATCGACTCGGTGGAGTTGAACCTCCCCCTCTACCAGCGGGAGGGGGTGGATCTGCGACTCCTCCTAATCAACAAGCTCCTGGCGGAGAAGAGGGGTGAGACCCTCGGCTACCTGAGCCGCGCCTTTGCCCCCAGCGGCCTGGCCGTGGCCGGGGCCTTCGACTACTCCCCTGTCCTGGCCAACCCGACCCTGGCCCATATCTCCAGGGTCCTCGGCCAGCCCCTCCAGGGGGACCTCTCCCAGATCAACCGCATCGTTCACCATATCCAGTTGGGGGCAGCCTCCTCACAGAAGGTGATCGACGGCCTGCTTGAGTCGACCCTGCTGGTGACCACCAGCTCCCGTGACGAGCTGATCGTCACCGTCTCCTCCCTCTACCACATCCCGGACTTCCGGGAGAAGATCGCCGGCCTGGTTATCCCGGGGCACGCGCCGATCTCCGGGATCACCGACCAGATCCTGCGGGATAGCGGCGTCCCCTTCATCCGCATCCCGGTGCGCACCGCCGAGGCTTTCTCCGCCATCACCGACCACGTCTCCAAGATCAGTGCCGACGACACGGAGAAGATCGACCTGGTAAAGTCTTCCGCCGAATCGGTCCTGGCGGACGTGGCCGCCCGGCATATTCTCTGAGTGAATCTGAGCAGGCCAGCCTCAAGAGGCGGGGGTATTCCCGGAGAAAAATGTGCGGCAACACTGAACTGACGAGAACTGACCTGTTGCCAGGCCACCAAGTTCAGCCGGAGCGAAGCAGTTGAAGCCTTGCAGATTTTTCGCAGGGGATGTTCCCGTCCGCCTCTCTAGTAAACGCCCCGTCTGAAACGGTAAAGGGCCGGGAACTGCACGCTCCCGGCCCTTTTACCTCTTTCTACCCCCCCCTAGCGTCCGGGGATCGTTATGCAGAGGCACTCACCCTCGGCATAGAGGGTCTCCCCGCAGAATAGCCTGCCGTGTACCATAACCTTGCGCCCCTCGGCGGATACCACCCTGCTCTCCAGGGTCACCACCTTCTGCAGCGGGAGCATGTTGCGGAAGCTGACGTTGAGGTTCCCCACCACGATGGGGTAGCCTGCCGCCCAGGCCGCCAGCCCCAGGGCCTCGTCCATCACCGCCGCCACCGAGCCGCCGTGGGCATGGCCGGGAGGCCCCTCGGTCTCCGGGCCGAACCAGAAGCGGGCATGGAGATGCTTCTCCCCGTCGCGATAGTACTTCACCCGGAAGCGGTTACCCTCCGGCTCGCCGGAGACGAAGCGGAGCGACTCCCCCACCAGGGAGGGGGCATTGAATTCGACCCAGTCGGCCTCGCCGGAAAGGTCCACGCTCGGGCAGGGGGTGAGTGCCCCGCTGCCGGTTCTTTCCTTCACCACTGTTGATCCTCCTGCAGTTTATTGACGTTTACGTAATTAATCATGGAGGGGGAGGATAGCAGAGTTTTGGGTGGGAAGAAACAATAAATAGCCGGATGGTGCGGCAGCAGGTGGGTCGCCGTCCCGCTTGAGATGGGGAGGCGTGGCTACCCTTGCGGCTCTGCCGGCGTCAGGCGCATGAGGGGGATGAGGATGGGGTCCAGCTCCCCCATCCTGCCGCTGCCGAGGCGCTGCAGCTCCTCGCGGCAGCGGAGCGCCTCCCTGGCCAGGGAGGCGACCTCTATCCTCTGGCAGACTGGCCGTACCCTCTCCAGGTAATCGGCCCCGCTGGCGAGGAGGGAGAGTGCGCCGCCGAAGTTGCCGTTCCTCCAGTGGTGCAGGGCGACGGCAATCTGCAGCACCCCCTGGTAGAAGGAGCGGATCTCCCCCTTGCTCCCCACCCAGAGATCCTCCAGGGTCTCGTGGCATTCGAACCAGTCGCGGCGGTTGAACTCCCCCAGCGCCTGCAGCAGCTTCCCTGACGGGGAGATTTCGCATTGATCCACCATGCTCATCCCTTCAGCTCCCACACGGTTACTTCGGCCAGGGAGTGCTGGAACTTGCGCCGTGTCTCGCGGATGACGAAAGGGACGTCCCGCGGCTCGCCGATCATCCTGAATCGTGGTGAGAGCTCCCGCTTCAGCCCCTCCAGAGTCCAGACCGGCTCCCCCGCCTCCCGGTAGCCGCCGAGCCACTCCTCCCTCTTGGTGAACTCTTCCGACCAGGAGTAGGGTGAGGCGATCACCAGCACCCCGCCGGGGCTCATGTGCCCTGGGATGGTGGTGAGGAATCTGCGCGGCGAATAGAGCCGGTCGATGAGGTTGGCGGCCAGCACAAGGTCGAAGCCGCCGAACTTCTCCGGGATGTTGCAGGCATCGGCCTGGAAGAACCGCACCCGTTCCCTCGCCCCCACCAGCCCCAGTTCGGCCAGGGATGTTTCGTGGAAGGAGACCACCTCCCCCTCCTCGGGGAGGGAGTAGCGCAGGAAACCCTCCTCCTGCATCCGTGCCGCCAGGCGGAAGAAGCGGGTGGAGAAATCCAGGCCGGTGACCTGCTCGAAGCCCGCTTTGGCAAGCTCGAAGGCGGCCCGCCCCACGGCGCAGCCGATGTCCAGGGCATGCCCCATCCTCCTCTCTGCCATCAGCTCGGCGCAGATGCCGGAAATGGCCACCGGGAAATTGGCCACGCCGAAATGCTCCGGGCCGTAGTGGGCGTCGCAGTACTGGGCCGCCAGGAGATCGCTCTCGTACTGGTCGTCGTGGATCACAACGGGGGAGGCGCTCTCCACGTAGCGCAGGCCGGCGTGCTGGAAGAAGTGGCGGCGGAAGGCGTAGCGGGAGTCCCGGGTCGCCTCGTTGCCGGTGGAGATCCAGGAGCCCCCCTTGATCAGGTTGTGCCTGCTGTCGAAGGTGGGGGTGGAGAAGTCATCGTACCAGGGGTGGATGTCGAAGCCGCGAAAGGGGTAGATGGGGGTCTCGGTCCACTGCCAGACGTTCCCAAGCAGGTCGTAGAAGTCGCCGCTTCTGAACCGGTCCACCGGGCAGGATGATGCCCAGTACTCCAGATTGACGTTCCCCGGCGCCTTCTCCCAGTACGGCTGGTCAGGGACGGCGCAAATCTCCCGCAGCCTGTGCCACTCGTCCTCGGTTGGCAGGCGGAGCGGCCGACCGGTACGGGCCGCCATCCAG
This sequence comes from uncultured Geobacter sp., assembly GCA_937871715.1. Lineage (GTDB taxonomy): Bacteria > Desulfobacterota > Desulfuromonadia > Geobacterales > DSM-12255 > CALMBF01. The sequence continues at coordinate 18,238 of CALMOE010000053.1, forward strand.
TTGCAGAACGCCTTGGCCTCCAGGCAGTTCACCTCCACCGGCCAGTTCCAGGGTAGAGGGATCTCGCTGGCCATGGTTCGCAGCCTCCAGCCGTCTTCACCACTCAGCCAGAAGAGGGGGTGCTCGGCCTGGCGGAACTCCCGCCAGTTCCACCCCTCCTCGGTCCACCAGCGGCGCTCCCGGTATCCCCCCTCCTCGACGAAGGGGAGGAACTCCCGGTTGGAGACGAGATACTTGGCCGCCTTGAAGGGCGCCACCTCCGCCTCGTGTTCACCGTACTCGTTGTCCCAGCCGTAGAGGGGGTGATCCTTCGCCTTCCCCAGGCGGACGATGCCGCCGGGGACTGCTGCCAGCTCGTTGGCCGGCGGTTCCCCGCTCTCCGTGCAGATCTCCCAGAAGGGGAGCTGCACAACCTGGTCGAGGGGGAGCTGGCGGATCAGCACCGACGAGGTCTCCAGGTGGATCCGCTCGTGCTCGATCCCCATCATGATCGCCCACCAGGGGGAGTCCCAGTTGATGGGGAGGGTGAGGGGGATGGTGCGGATCAGGTTATCCACCACCCCCCTGGCCCTGTCCCGGTACCCCTTAACCTCCTGCCGGCTCGGCCAGTCGTAGTGGCGTTCGTCCAGGTCGTCCCAGGACATCTCGTCCACCCCCACGGCGAACATCGACTCGTACTTCGGGTTTATCCGCCGGTCGATCACACGGGCGATGGTCAGCTTGTTGATGAAGAAGGTGGCGGTGTGGCCAAAGTAGAAGATGAGCGGGTGGCGGAGCCGATCGGCCCGCAGGTAGAAGCTGCTGTCGTAGCGCAGTGTGTCGTACAGCTTCTCGTCGATCTCCCAGGTGGCGTGGAAGTAGTCGAGGATCTCCCGGCGCTTCTCCTCCGGGTCCCCATGGTTCAGGATCGTGGTGCGGGTGTTCTTCAGGTTCATCGGCATCCCCCCTCTCTGCCGGGCCGTGGCCCCACCCCTGCAGCATCCATAGTATATCCCGTATTTGCACTGCAACAAGCGTGAGCGGGTTGCGACCTCCCCCTGCTCTGTTATTGTTTCTCTGTAGCCATCACGATTCTCAAGGGGGTTCCCATGTACGGCAAGGAGAGGATTTACAAGAAGCTGGAGATCATCGGTGTTTCGTCAAAGGGTATCGAGGGGGCCATCCAGACGGCCCTGGACAAGGCGCGCAGCTCCATAGACAAGCTCTCCTGGTTCGAGGTGCAGGAGGTCCGTGGCCACATCGGCGAGGACGGCAAGGTCGCTGAGTATCAGGTGGTCCTCAAGGTCGCCTTCCAGATCAAGGAGTGACTCTCCGGCAGTGACGCCGGGAGGAGGGCCTGTCTCCCGGCCGGCGGGGAAGTGGCACGGTTGGCACAATATTTTGGCCGTCTTTGCCGCATGTGGCACACGCACACCGCGGCAGCCACTATTCCGTGCGTGTAATTACGGCAGCTTGCACCGATTCGGCTTTGCAGTGTATACGGGCACCCTCCTTGCTGTAGAGTAGATACCAACTCTCAAGGAGTCAGCAATGACAAGCGCCCGCATCGCAGTCCCCCTCCTCAGGACACTGCATCTCCTCTCGGTATCCGCCTGGATCGGCGGGGGGATCGGCATTCTCCTGCTGCTCGCCCTCGGCTGCCGGACCGATTCGGCAGCCGAACTGCAGGCCTTCAACCGGGTGATCGACGCCATCGACGACTGCATCATCGCCCCCGGGGCCTGCCTGACCCTGGCGAGCGGCATCCTCCTCGCCCGCGCCAGGAGGATCTCCTTCCGCCAGAGCGGCCTCTTCTCCCTGAAGCTCTACTGCACCGGCGGGGCGATCGTCTACGGCCTCTGCTTCGTCGCCCCCTGGCTGGAGAAGCTCCTCGCCTACTCCCTCCTGGACGACCTGGCGGTGTTCGACGACCGCCTCTACGCCCGCTCCCTGCTGGTGGGGACGATCGGCTCGGCAGTCCAGGGGGTGGTGGTGCTCGCCCTGCTCCTGATATCGGTCATCCGCCCCCGCCTGCAGGTGCGCACCAGTGGAGGCAAGGAGTCAGGCGAATTTCGTGCCCCGGTTTGACCTGCATCAAGGCAATTTACCATTTCCGGAGTTAAATTGAGGCATCAATATCCAGGAGGATGAGATACTGACCACCAGCGAACTATTCGCCACCCTGGCCGTCTGGGCACTCTTGGCCATCGGCCTCTTCTTCGGCCTGCGCGCTGCATGGCGCAGGAGGGTGAAGAGTCCCCACGGCCGCCAGGAGGCGCATTCCGCTTGCCAAATCCGGGAGATTCGGGTACATAGCAAAGAAAATTCTAACCGAGGAGGACCCACATGAAAAAGTTGACCTCGCTTGCAACCGCCCTATCCCTCTGCGCTCTCCTGGCCGCCCCGGCAATGGCAGCTGACCCACTGGAGAAAGCCGACAAGGCCCTGGACAAGGCTGCGACGACCGTGGATACCGCTGCCAAGAAGCATGAGGCCGCCAAGGAGAAGGCTGCCAAGAAGGATGCGGAGCTGAAGGAGAAGGCCGCCAAGAAGGAAGCCGAATTGAAGGAGAAGGCTGCCAAGAGGGAGGCTGCCGCCAAGGAGAAGTCCGCCAAGCGGGAAGCTGCCGCCGCCGCCAAGAGGAAGAAGGCCGAGGAGAAGGC
>CALMOE010000054.1 GCA_937871715.1 uncultured Geobacter sp.
ATGGGGGGGGACTCCATGACCGTGGGAGGGGTGGACCGAGAGGGGAACGACGCCACCAACGACCTGACTTACATGGTGTTGGACGCCCATGCGCACACGCGGATCACCGTCCCCTGGATCGCCGTCCGCTTCCACAAGAACACCCCCTGGGAGTTAAAGGTCAAGACGTTCAACGTCGTCCGGATTGGCACCGGCCAACCCAAGGTGTTCAACGATGAATGCGCCGTCCCCAGTTCACTGAGCCTCGGCCGTACTTTGGAGGATTCCCGTAATTACCATATTGTTGGGTGCGTCGAGATCGACGCCGGTGGCATGGAATACGGCTGGCACGACGCCGCGTACTTCAATATGGCGCGGGTGCTGGAGCTGGCCCTGAACGACGGTCGCTGCATGGGGTGCGGCGCCCACTGCCTCCGCTGGGACCGCTGCGGCGCCCAAGGGCTGCGCATCGCCCCCAGAACCGGCAGTCTGGCGGAATTTACCACCTTCGACCAGGTGCGGGAGGCCTACGACCGGCAGATGAAGTACTGGACCGATCAGATGGTGGCCGGGATCGAGATCATGGACCAGGAGCACCAGAGGCTCAAGCCGCTCCCCTACCTGTCGCTGCTGATCGACGACTGCATCGGCCGCGGCGTGGATGTCTCCGCCGGCGGCGCGCACTACAATTTCACCGGCCCCCAGGCCGTGGGGGTGGGGAGCGTGGCGGACGGCATGGCGGCCATCAAACAGCTGGTCTTCGAGGAGAAGAAATTTTCCGGCCGGGATTTCCTGGACGCCTGCGAAGAGAACTGGCATGGCCACGAAAAACTATACGCCCTGGTCAACAGCTCGAAGGTCCACCACTTCGGCAACGACGACGACTACGCCGACGAGCTGGCCCGGTTTGCATCGGACAACTTCTGTAAGCATGTGGAGGGGCGCCCCAACTCACGCGGCGGCATCTATGCTCCCGGCGTCTATTCGGTTTCCGCCAACGTCGCGCTGGGGCTCCTTCAGTGGGCCTCGGTGGATGGCCGCAAGGTGATGGAGCCGGTCTCCGACTGCGTCGGCCCGGTCCACACCAACGCCTCATCTCATGACGTAAAGGGGCCGACCGCCATGGCCAAGTCGGTCTCCAAGCTGGACCATGTCCGGGCAACCAACGGCACCCTGCTCAACTGGAAGTTTACACCCGAGTCCGTGTCCGGTGACAGAGGGCGCGACAACCTGATCTCGCTCATCGATGTCTATTTCGAGCGTAATGGGATGCACAGCCAGTTCAATATCATCAGCCGGGAAACCCTCCTGGACGCCATGGCCCATCCTGACAACTATAAGGACCTGATCGTCCGGGTGGCGGGGTACAGCACCTATTATGTCGATTTGAGCAAACCGCTTCAGTATGATCTCCTGGGCCGTACCGAGTTATCGTTCTGATGGAAGGCCTCGTCACAAATATTCAGCACTTCACGATCCACGATGGCCCGGGCATCCGGACCGAACTGTTTCTCAAGGGGTGCCCGCTGCAGTGCCGCTGGTGCAGCAATCCGGAGACGATGTCTGCCAAGCCGGAGGTGGCGGTTCAGGCCTCGCGCTGCATCGGTACTGCCAAGTGCGGGAGCTGTCTGGAGGCCTGTCCGCTCTGCGACAAGGGGGTGTTTCTCCGCGCCGGCGACCGGATCGTCGCCATCGACCGGGAGATCTGCGATGGCTGCCTCGCCTGCGTGGACGCCTGCCCGGCGGAAGCGCTGACCACCCTGGGGAAGCGGATGACCGTAGACCAGGTCATGGCGGAGATTCTGGCGGACCGTGTCTTCTACGAGAAATCCGGCGGTGGCGCGACCATCTCCGGCGGCGAGCCCCTGGTCCAGTGGCGCTTCACCTTGGAGGTGCTGAAGCGGTGCCGCCGGGAAGGGATCCATACCTGTCTGGAGACCTCCATGCAGTGCCAGCCGGAAATCCTTGACGAGGTGCTTCCCTTTACCGACCTGGTGATCACCGACCTGAAACAGATGGACGATGCGTTGCATCGCCGCTACACCGGCGTCGGCAACGGCCTCATCCACGGCAACATCGCGCGGACCGTCGAACAGGGCATCCCGACCATCATCCGGATTCCGGTGGTGCCTGGTGTCAACGATGATCTGGAAAACATCGACGCCACCGCCCGCTTCATCCTGGAAGTGCTCGGCAACAGGGCGCTGCAGGTGCAGCTGCTGCCGTACCGCCCCCTGGGCATTGAAAAGTACGCCTCGCTGGGGAGGGAGTATCCCATGTCGGAACTGGCCGTCGCGGATCGTTCTGCCTTGGCTGACCGGATAAAGGCTCTGACCGAACGGCTCCGCTCCTTTGGTATCCCCGCCGTTTCCGGAGCAAACGCAAATACTCCTGCTCTGTCAGCTGGCGAAGAATCTTCTGATAGGCTTGCATAGATCTTAATGTACATAATTACCGTGCCGAGGGTGTCGAAAGAGAGAGACTAGATGCCGAGTTACCTGTCCCGTGCCGCTGGCGTTGGTTTTCTGAAAAACTGCTGCCGGCCTGAAGGCAGAGCATAATTAGCCGAGGAAGGCAAAACTATGAGAAATATAACCGGACCATCGAATCGGGTGCTGGAGGTGGATCTGACTACCCGGACCTTCAGCGTGGATACCGTTACCGTTAAAGTTTGCACTGCCAACATTGGGTGTTGGAGGGCGAATGCACGAGCTCCCGGTAATTGACAAAATCCTACAGGTCGCACTAAAGCATGCCAGGAAAAATAATATCTCCCGAATCTTATCCATCCACCTGGAGATCGGCGAGTTGAGCGACCTGGAAGAATCATGGCTGCAACGCTACTTCGACCGGGTGAGCAGTGGCACCCCGGCAGCAGGGGCGGCGCTGAACGTAACCCGTATTCCGGTATCGGCACGCTGCAGCTGCGGCAACACCTTCGGCATTACACTAAACAACACCACACATACATGCTGCCCGAGCTGCGGCAGCAGCAGCTGGCAGCTGGTTGCAGGAAAAGGGTATTTTGTCAAAAGCATGGAGGGACTATGACACAACCTGTAAAACTGATCGAGGTAAAGGAAGGCATCTTGGAGGATGATGGCAAGGTTGCGGCAAGCCTCAGAGCGGATTTGCAGACACGGGAAACATTTCTCCTTAATCTCATGGCATCTCCCGGTGCGGGCAAAACCAGCTTGGTGCTTCACACCATAAAGACCCTGCGCAACAAGTTGGAGATTTGCGTGGTCGAAGCGGATATCGATTCCACAGTGGATGCGGAAGCTGTAGCCAATGAGGGGATCAGCGCCGTTCAGCTCAGAACCGGCGGTTTTTGCCATGTGGATGCTGCCATGATGAGAGAGGGGATTGCAGCTTTCGGCGACAAAAAGTGTGACATGATCATTCTGGAAAATGTCGGCAACCTGGTTTGTCCAGCCGAGTTTGATACAGGTGCCCACAAAAACGTCATGATCCTTAGTATTCCAGAAGGTGACGACAAGCCTCTCAAATACCCGTTGATGTTCTCCATCTGCGATGCAGTCCTGATTAACAAAATGGACTATATCGGCCTGTCCGATTTCGACATGGAGAAACTCACGGAGCGGATTCACCGACTTAATCCCAATGCAGAAATTTTTAGAATTTCCTGCAGGACCGGCGAAGGTATCGACGCCTGGAGCGAGTGGCTGTTTAGAGAGGTCTGCAATTTTCGCAATAGCAAGCTGTAAGGGAATTTAATAACAGACGACCAGAAGGAGCAAATTATGAATGTTGCTGTATATCATAAGTTGCGCGAAGTACTCGATACCCTTCCGAACGGTTTTCCGGCAACAGAGGAGGGGGTGGAGATAAAGATTCTGCAGAAGATATTCTCTCCGGAGGAAGCTGACCTTTTCTGCAATCTTAAACTCAGATTCGAAACTGCAGAGCAGATTGCAGCACGCATCAAACGTCCACTGGAGGAGCTTAAAGAGCGGCTCGCCACTATGAGTGACAAGGGACAGATCTGTAAAGACGATTTGTCCGGAGTCACCCAATTCAAGATGCTACCCTGGGTCGTAGGTATCTATGAATATCAGCTGGAACGGATGGATCGCGAACTGGCCGAACTAAACAAGCAATATTTGCCACACTTCGGTACACAGCTTTTCAGTCAAGGGCCGACCCTGATGCAGACCCTGCCGATCGAAGAAGAAATCCCCTCCGAGCAGGAAGCGCTCCCCTTCGAGAGAATCACCAACATCATCGAAAACAGCGGGTCATTAGCAGTACGTGAGTGCATCTGCAAAAAGGAAAAGGCGCTCCTGGACGAGCCGTGCGACAGGCCAACTTCAGTCTGCGTGGGCGTTGCGCCGATTCCTAATTTTTTCGACACATCCACAGTCGATCGCGTCATAACCAAGGAGGAAGCGCTGGCGCTTCTAAAGGAAGCGGAGAGGAACGCCCTGGTACATCTGACGGGCAACGTACAGAACGGCCATTTTTATATCTGCAATTGTTGCGGCTGTTGCTGTGGCGTTCTGCGTGGCATCAACGAACTTGGGCTGCCGGCCGCCCAAGTCATCAACTCCAGTTACATCGCTGTGATCGACTCCGAGAAGTGCGTAAATTGTGGTGTCTGTGAAAAGAAACGCTGCCAGGTAAAGGCCATCAGAAAGACGGAAAACAGCTACGAGGTTATCGCTGAGAACTGCATCGGCTGCGGACTCTGCATCACCACTTGCCCGAAACAGGCAATTACTCTCCTGAAAAAGGATGAAAACGAACGGAAGTTGCCGCCGGTTGATGAAACGGCTTGGCTTAGGGAGCGGGGCTTAGCGCGCGGAGTCGACTTCAGCAAATTTATTTAATTCAGGTTTACTGAGGAACGTCAAAGCCATGAGAAATATAACCGGACCATCGAATCGGGTGCTGGAGGTGGATCTGACCACCCGGACCTTCAGCGTGTATACCGTTACCCAGGAGGAACGCCGTCTGTATCTCGGCGGCAAAGGGTTGGGGCTCAAACTGATTTACGACCGGATACAGCCGGGAATCGATCCCTTGGGCCCGGACAACATCCTGGCCATCACGCCGGGGGTGCTCATGGGGACCGGTGCCCCATGCACCGGGCGGTTCGCCACGGCCACCAAGTCACCCCTGACCGGTATTTTCACCTCCTCCTCGTGCGGCGGCCCCTTCGGCATGGCGCTCAAGACCGCAGGGTGGGACGGCCTGCTGATCAAAGGGAAGGCAGAGCGGCTTTCCTACCTTATGATTGACGAAAATGGTGTTTCCTTTGAGGATGCCACGCCATTCAAAGGGATGGACACCCAGGAGGTGCAGCAGCAGTTCAGCGGGAAGAAGGACGGTGTGCTTGCTATCGGCCCAGCAGGCGAAAATTTGGTGCTGTTCGCCAATGTGGCCTCCGACCAGCGTTACCTGGGCCGGGGCGGGATCGGCGCGGTGTTCGGTGCCAAGCTTCTGAAGGCCGTAGTTGCCAGAGGAGGCGCATACAAGATTCTTCCGGTGGAGGGTGACCGGTTCGAGAAGTTCAGGAAGAAGGCGACCGAATTCATCAAGTCGAACCATATGACCTCAGACATCCTGCGTAATTTCGGCACCGCCGGCAATACCGTCTGGACGAAAGATCACAACATGATGCCGGTGAACAATTTCCGTGACGGCTCCCATGACCGGATGCTGGAGCTGTCCGGCCAGTCCATGGCGGTAAAGCATGCCTCCAAGCCCCATACGTGCAAGCCCTGCTCCATCCTCTGCGGGCATAAGGGGAAGTTCGCCAACGGCAAGGAACTGCCGGTGCCGGAGTTTGAAACCGTGGGGCTCATGGGGTCAAACCTGGGGATTTTCGATACAAACCAGATCGCCGAATGGAATGAAACCTGCTCCCGGCTGGGGCTTGATACCATATCCGCCGGAGGCACCCTTGCCTGGGTTATGGAGGCCACGGAGCGAGGACTGGTCAAGAGCGATCTGGCTTTCGGCAAGGCGGAGGGTGTCAGCGAGGCGTTGCATGACATCGCCTACGGACGGGGATTCGGCAAGGATATGGGGCAGGGGAGCCGTGCACTGGCGGACAAATACGGCGGCCAGGAGTTCGCCATCCAGGTCAAGGGGCTGGAGATGTCCGCCTACGACCCCCGTGGGGCGTTCGGCCAAGGGCTCTCTTATGCCGTGGCAAATCGCGGTGCCTGCCACCTTTCCGCCTACCCGGTGGCCTTGGAAGTGATGATGGGGCTGATCGACCCTTATTCCCTGCAGGGTAAGGCTGAGTGGACAGCCCATATGGAAAACGTCTACGCCTGCATCAACTCACTGCACACCTGCCTTTTCACTGCTTACGGCTATATCTTCGAACCGCCGTTGACCAGGCTCACTCCCGATTTCATCTTGGGAAAGCTGATGCAGTATACGCCCAAGGTGGCAATTGCCCTGACCGATGTCAGCATGTACATCAATCTCTGGAGCGCAGCGGCCGGTATAAAAATATCGACTGCCGAGTTTCTGCTGGCCGGGGAGCGGATTCATACCCTTGAACGCTACATGAATACCCGTGAGGGGATATCCCGCAAGGATGACACCCTGCCGGTGCGGATGCTGAAGGAGGGGCGGAGCTCGGATGCCGCGCAGAAGACCGTTCCACTGGACAAGCTTCTGGACCGCTACTACCGCATCAAGGGGTATGACCAAAACGGCATCCCAACCCAGGCCACTTTGCGGCGGCTGAATATCGTCACCTGACATTGCAAAACACCATACCTGCCGGTTAAGCCTAAATGGCGTACCACACCAGGATCGAGCAGGGTGGAAAGTATTCATAACATATTCTAGTTAACCTTTGCGTTAAGGATATTGATGGTTCGGGTAGGTACAACGATCAAAAAAGGAGATGATATGATAATGGGAGATGAATTCAGAAAGAGAGTTCGTAATGCGGATGTTCTAAAAAAACATATGCAGCCGGAAGAGATTATTCCTTTCTTCAAGGATGGCATGATCCTGGGGTTTTCGGGGTTTGCCGAAGGTCATCCCAAGCTGGCCGCAGCCATCCTGGCAGATCATGTGGAAAAAAACAATCTGCAGGGGAAATTGCGCTTCACGATCCTCTCCGGCGCATCAATCGGGCTTGAACTTGATGATCGCTGGGCGGCACTGGGGATGATCGATCGGCGCTTTCCATTCCAGTTGACCCATGTGCTCAACAAGGAAGTCAATGCCGGCAGGGTCAACTATGCCGACCAGTCCCTCTCCCGTTATGCACAGGAGATTGCCAACGGTTTCTATACCAAGGACAATGGCGGCAAGATAGATATCGCCCTGGTCGAGGCCAGCGCAATTACCGAAAACGGCGGAATCGTGCCGACCTTTTCGGGGGGGGCGCTGCCCGAAGTCATTTCCCGCGCGGACAAGATCATCGTCGAGGTCAACACCTTCTTGCCTTCGTTTGAAGGACTGCACGACTTTGTACCCGTTACCACTCCTCCCCATGTCCAGCCGCTGCAGATTACCAAAGTCGATCAGCGCGTCGGTACTACCTATGTCCCTTGCGATCCGAGCAAGATTGTTGCCGTCTTCGAGTCGAAAAAGAAACCGATGGGGCGCCCTATGGGACCGCCGAACGAGATTTCCATGGCGATTGGCGAACATGTACTCGATTTCTTCAAACACGAAGTAAAAATGGGGCGTCTGCCAAAAAAACTTCTGCCACTGCAAACCGGCGGTGGGCATATCGCCAACGCTGTTTTTCTCGGTCTGGCCAAAGAGTTCGTGGGGTTCGATGTCTGGACCGAGGTTATCCAGGATGGTTTCCTTGACCTGATAGATGCTGGCAAGGTCGAGTCGATCACCTGTTGTGGCACCGCTTTTACAGATAAGGGAATGGACCGGCTTTTTGCCGATTTTGAAAAATACACCAAGCAGATTACCATCCGGCAGGCCGTAGTAACCAACGGGCCCGAAATGATCCGCCGTATAGGCCTGATCTGCATGAACACCCCGGCGGAGTTTGATATCTATGCCCATGTTAATTCATCCATGGTCAACGGCTCAAAGATGCTGAACGGAGTCGGAGGCTCGGTTGACTTCATGCCCAATGCCTATCTGTCGATCATGCATACACCATCAACTATTGAGACACCAACCGATCCGACCGGCATCAGCAGGGTGTTGCCGATGCTGGCTCACGTAGATCACACCGAGCATCATATGAGTGTGCTGGCGACCGAGCAGGGCCTCGCCGATCTGCGCGGTCTTGTCCCGCGTGAAAAGGCGCAGCTGATAATTGATAAGTGTGCGCATCCGGACTATCGGCCGATCCTTCAGGAGTATCTTGACCGGGCGACCAGCGAGTGTCTGGCCAAGGGATGCGCCCATGAACCTCACATGCTGCACAAGGTCTTCAAGATGCAGAAGAATCTTGAGGAAAAGGGGACCATGAAAATCGATAACTGGGATTGAAAAACTCAAAAAACAAAGGGCTATCCCAGGCAAGGGGAGAAAACAGGAGACTACCATGCAACTACTCAATCCGAAAAAACTGGTCCATACCCACCCAGATCCGGTCTTACGGAATATCATTGACAAGACGATCGATTTCTTCGAGACCAAGGGAAAGAAGCGACTCAAAGAGGATGACCTGAACCGGGTCTGGTACCAGGACTTCATCGACTTCGTCAAACGGGAGAAGATCTTTGCTACTCTGCTGACCCCTGAGGGTTACGGTGGTCCTGACTACCGCTGGGACACCTCACGTCTCTGTGCCTTCAACGAAGTCCTCGGATTCTACGGTCTCTGCTACTGGTATGTCTGGCAGGTAACCATCCTTGGTCTGGGGCCGATCTGGATGAGCAACAATGAAGAGCTGAAGAGGAAGACAGCCTGCCTGCTGGACGAGGGGGGGATCTTCGCTTTCGGCCTTTCCGAAAAGGAACATGGCGCGGACATATACGCCAGCGACATGCTGCTTTTGCCGGTCGGGGAAGGGAAGTACGTCGCCCGGGGGGATAAGTACTACATCGGTAACGGCAACGAGGCTGCCCTGGTTTCCACTTTCGGCCGGCTGCCCAATGACGGCGGCTACGTTTTTTTTGCCGTGAACAGCAAGCACGAGAAGTACGAGTTGGTGAAGAACATCACCGCCACCCAGTCCTACGTCTCCGAGTTCGTGCTTCACGACTACCCTGTAACCGACGCCGACATCCTCTCCAGGGGGGACGAGGCCTGGAACAGTGCCCTGAACACGGTGAACATCGGCAAGTACAACTTGGGGTGGGGCAGCATCGGCATCTGCACCCACGCCTTCTACGAGTCGATCAACCATGCTGGAAGCCGTAGCCTCTACAACATGTATGTCACTGATTTTTCCCACGTGAAGCAGATGTTTGTCGACGCCTACAGCCGGCTCATGGCCATGAAGCTCTTCGCTTCCCGGGCGGCCGACTACTTCCGCGCCGCCTCCCCAGAAGACCGCCGTTACCTGCTCTACAACCCGGTGGTGAAAATGAAGGTCACTACCCAAGGTGAGGAGGTAATCAATCTCCTCTGGGACGTAATCGCCGCCAAGGGGTTCGAGCGGGACACCTACTTCGATACCGCCGCCCGGGACATTCGCGGTCTCCCCAAACTGGAGGGAACTGTTCATGTCAACATCGCCCTGATAGTCAAGTTCATGCAGAACTATTTTTTCAACCATGCAGACTATTCGCCTGTTAGTCGTCGGGACGAGGTACGTAACGACGACTTCCTCTTCGACCAGGGACCGGCCCGTGGGTTGGGCAAGATCCGCTTCCATGACTATCGGCCGGTTTTTGATGGAAGCACTCTCCCCAACGTAGAAATCTTCAGGCAGCAGATCGCCATCTTCCGTGAGTTCCTTCTCAAAGCGACTCCCGACGACACCCAGCAGAAGGATGTCGACTTCCTCCTGGCGTTGGGCGAGATCTTCACTCTGGTGGTCTACGGTCAGCTGATCCTGGAGAATGCCACCATCTGCGGTACCAGCAACGATCTGGTGGATCAGATCTTCGATTTCATGGTCAGGGATTTTTCCAAGTTCGCACTGCAGCTCTACGGCAAACCGTCCACCACGGAACAGCAGATGGACTTCTGCCGGCGGATGATCCGCAAGGCGCATGTCGATGCCGGGCGCTTCAAGAGAGTACTTGACCAGGATGTCTACGCGCTGCAGGGCGCTTACACGATGAACGAGTAAAAGAAAAAAACTGCTACTGGCGAAGTGAATGTTAATTGCTGTCAAAAACAGGAGGAAAATTGTGTGGATACCAAGTCTAAATACATCACCTCACTGAACAAAATCAGATTTGCTCCAATAATTTTTATTTTCCTCCTGCTCACTGGCGTGTTTGGCTTAGGAGCAAGTCAAGCATAAGAAAAATCGGGCAGTGAACCGGTATTAGCTGACAATAACAATGAAGCAATTCAGGCTAAAGAGCTTCTCTATCGGGCGGTTGCCCACTATCAGGATAAAAAAGATGCGGCTTTAGCGTCATTTAATCGTCAGGGAGAATTCATTCAAGGTGATCTATATGTATATGTAATCAGCACCAGCGGAGTTATGCTGGCTAGTGGCGGGTCTTCGTCTGCACTGATTGGTAGAGATGTATCAGACAAAAGGGACGCGGACGGGAAACCGTTCTTTCAGGAAATATTAAGAATCGCCAAAGCTAATGGGGCCGGAACAGTTGAGTATCGCTGGCTGAATCGCATTGATCGTAAAGTGGAGCGTAAAGTTTCAAATTTCCGAAAAGTGGGTGACGTGATTATTGCCGTTGGCTATTACATTCCTCGCGCTTCTGCAAATCAAGCCAAGTCGTTGCTGAACAGAGCATCAGATGCTGTAAAAACAGATAGTAAGAGTGCATTTAAATCTTTTCAGGACATAAATGGTAAATATATAGAAGATGATCTGTACGTATTTGTGGTTGGTCTTGATGACATGCGTTTTCGTGCCCATGGAGCGACACCGCGACTTGTTGGCACAGATGCTCTCTCTTTGACAGATTCTAACGGTAAGCCAATTATTCGTGAAATGATATCTATCGTCAAAGCAAAGGTACGAGGCGAACTTGAATATGTCTGGCGTAATCCTGTGACGAATAAAGTCGAAAAAAAACACACATTTATTCGTAAGGTTGATAACTTCTTGTTAGGTGTGGGGTATTATGCCAGGTAGCTGGCCTATGTAATATAGTAGTATGGTCAATGATGAAATCAAAATTGTAATTTAATAAGATAATGCTTGGTTTCTGTTAGTTGTTAGGGCGCTACTGTATTTCGTTGCTGCGGTGACACGTTTACTATTAGCCATTATATGGCTTGGCTGTTTATTGTTGACAGCCGTAGTTAATGGTTTTCCCACTCGCATAATTCTTTCACTGATTCCCTTGGCCGCCATAGGCATCGCCCCCGGTTGACGGCCGGCTGCAAATCACTTGGCCAATTACCTGTCTTTGGCAATACGATATTCTTTTCATGACCGCTTCTCCTAGGTGTATTGGTCTGATACTCGTTTGACGGTTAATAATAAAACTGTATTTTACATAATTTTGCATCCGGGCAGATTTTGGATTTAGCTGCTATTTGGCTTCATCATGGGGGCAAGTGGTGGCTATGCATAGTAAAAAGGTTGGAACTTTGTTTGGTAGGTAAACACAGATTCATGCAAAATAGAATAATATTATACATGACATGGGCGTTAAGGTTATGTATGGTCGAATTAAATCTACAAAAAACTGGTGCTGTCTATGTTTGAAACGGCAATTGATGACAATTTCAGCAAACCATCAAGCGGAGGATACCAATGAAACAGATCAATAAGGCAGCTGTCCTTGGTTCGGGGGTCATGGGCGCAACCATCGCGGCTCATCTGGCCAATGCCGGAATTCAGGTCCTGCTCCTCGACATCGTGCCGAGAGAGCCGAATTATACGGAAAAAGCAGCCGGGTTAACCCTGGAGAGCCGCGGCGTGCGCAATCGGATTGCGCAGGCCGGCTTTGACGGCCTGCTGAAGATGAAGCCAGCCCCGTTCCTGATCCCAGCCTATGCATCCTATGTCACCGTGGGCAACTTCGAAGACGATATGGCGCTGCTGAAGGAGTGCGACTGGGTGGTCGAGGTTGTCCTTGAGAACATGGAGATCAAGAAGAAACTCTTCACCGAGAAGGTGGTGCCAAATCTCAAGGAGGGAGCCATTCTGACCACTAATACCAGCGGCCTGTCGATAAACGAGATGGCTGCGGTACTCCCTGAAGCGGTGAGGAAAAACTTCCTCGTTACCCATTTTTTCAACCCGCCCCGCTATATGCGCCTCATGGAAATGGTCCCCTGCGCCGATACCGACCCGGCCATCGTCACTTTCATGGAGGACTTCCTTAGCGTCCGTCTCGGCAAAGGCATCGTCTACGGCAAGGATACACCCAACTTCATTGCCAACCGGATTGGTGTGTATGCCGGCGCCAACGCCGGCAAACATATGCTGGAGATGGGGTTCACCGTTGAGGAGGTGGATGCCATTACCGGCGCTGCCATGGCGCGGCCCAAGACGGCAACCTACGCCCTATGGGACCTGGTCGGTATCGATACTGCCGTGCGGATCAGCGGGAACACCCATGAGATCTTGGTCAACGACGACGAGCGGGAAATGTTCAAGGTTGCCGACTTCATGACAAAGATGGTGGAGAATGGACTCACCGGCAAAAAGGCGAAAAAAGGCTTCTACAAGCGGGAGAAGGTGGACGGCAAGGACGTCAAATTTTACTACGATTACCAAAGCGGCGATTACAAGCCGGTCCAGTTGCCGAAATTCGCGTCGGTACAGGCCAGCAAACAGTTCGACGATCCTGGTCAACGGCTGAAAAGTCTGGTTAACGGAAAGGATAATGCGGCGGAATTCGCCTGGAAGACCGTGCGCGACACCCTTCTTTACACGGCGAAACGGATTCCCGAAATTGCCGACGACGTTGTCAACATCGATAGCGCCATGAAGTGGGGCTACAACTGGGAGCTTGGGCCGTTCGAGATGATAGATGCCCTGGGCGTGGCCACATTTGTAGCCCGTGCCGAAGAAGACGGCCTGACCGTGCCGGACTACCTGAAAAAGGTCGAGCGCTTCTACACAATTGAAGATGGCAAAAGTTACTTCTACAACATCCAGGACAACGGCTACCGGGAAATCCCCAGGCCGGCCAGCGCCATCAGCCTCACCATTTTGAAGCGCAACAACAAGGTTGTGGAAAAGAACAGCGGCGCCTCGGTCATCGACTTGGGAGACGGCGTCTTCTGTCTGGAGTACCACACCAAGATGAACGCCATCGGCGGCGACATCCTCTCCATGATCCACAAGGGGATCAAGCGGGCCGAAGAGGAAGCGGTCGGACTGGTCATTGCCAACGAGGGGGGCGCTTTCTCCGCCGGCGCCAACCTGATGATGCTGGCCATGGCCATTGCCGAAGGGGAATATGACGAGATCAACCAGTTGGTCAAAAACTTCCAGAAGGCGATGATGGCGATCAAGTACTCGAAAATCCCGGTGGTCGCGGCTCCCCATCAACTCGCCCTGGGCGGCGGCTGCGAAACCTGCCTCCACGCCGATGCCATCAACCCCCATGCCGAGACCTACATGGGACTGGTGGAGATTGGCGTCGGCCTGCTCCCTGGTGGCGGTGGCACCAAGGAAATGGCGATCAGGGCGATCAAGCTGGCGGAGGAAAACGACACCGATGTCAGCCCGTTCATTTTCAAGAATTTCCAGAGCATCGCCATGGGCAAGGTGAGTACGTCGGCCGCCGAACTTTACGGGATGGGCTTCATGCGCCAGGGCGACGCCATCACCATGAACATCGACAAGCGCATCCATGACGCCAAGCTGAAAGCCATCGCCCTGGCAGCCAACTATCGTCCCGGGCAGTCGCTGACCAACCTCAAGGCGCCGGGCAGGAGCGTGGCGGCCAGCATCAAGGCGCAGCTCTGGAACCTGAGGAGCGGCGGCTTCATCTCCGAGTATGACCAGTACCTGGCCAGCGGCATCGCCGATGTGATTGCAGGTGGCGACGTGCCTGCAGGCACCCTGATCACTGAAGAGTACTTGCTTGATCTGGAGCGGGAAACTTTTGTCCGCTTCTGCGGCCAAAAGAAGACGGGCGAGCGTATCCAGCATATGCTGAAAAAGGGGAAACCGCTGCGTAATTGATGGGATTCGTAAGGGTGGCCCCATGTGGCCGCCTTTGTTGGCACCGCAGAATAGTCAAAATCGGGCAACCACGCGGGGTTGCCCCTATAGAAGAAACAACGGAGGATACCGATGAGAAACGCATATATTCTGGCTGCCTACCGCACGGCCGGCTGCAAGGCAAAAAGAGGTAAGTTCAAGGATGTCCGGCCGGATGATCTGGCCGCCACCGCCATCAAGGGGCTGCTGGACAAGACCGGCGTCGATCCGCTCCAGGTGGACGACATCATCATGGGGTGCGCTTTCCCTGAAGGGGAGCAGGGGATGAACATGGCCCGCAATGCTGCCATGAAGGCTGGCGTGCCGTACCAGGTGCCGGCACAGACGGTCAACCGCTTCTGCTCCTCGGGCCTGCAGACCATCGCCTCGGCAGCGGAGAGGATCATCGCCGGTTTTGCCGACTGCATCATTGCCGGCGGCGCCGAGAGCATGACCATGATCCCGATGGGGGGGATAAAGTATAGCGCCAATCCGGGACTGCTGGCTACCTGGCCTGAATCTTTCGCCTCAATGGGGATCACCGCCGAATTGGTGGCCGACAAGTACGGCATCAGCCGGGAAGAACAGGACGCCTTTGCCGCTGCCAGTCACCGGAAGGCTGCGGCTGCCATCACCGGCGGAAAGTTCCGGGATGAGATCATCCCTGTGGAGGTGGAGAGATGCGCCGTGGTGAACGGCAAGGTCAAAAAGAGTATAGAGGTTGTTGACGTCGATGACGGCGTGCGCGGTGATACGACTGCGGAAGGGCTCGGCAAACTGAAGCCGGCCTTCAGGGCTACCGGCAGTGTTACCGCCGGCAACTCGTCCCAGATGACCGACGGGGCGGCTGCAGTGCTGGTGGTTTCCGGGGAGTTTCTGGAAAAGCTCGGCAAAAAGGCGTTGGCCCGTTTCGTGGCCTTTGCCGTCAAAGGGGTGCCACCGGAGATCATGGGGATCGGCCCGGTGGAGGCTATCCCGGCGGCGCTGAAAATGGCCGGCCTTTCACTGCAGGACATAGGTCTGTTCGAGCTGAACGAGGCATTCGCGGCCCAGTCCCTGGCCTGCGTCAAGGAGTTGGGGATCGATCCGGCCCGGGTCAACGTCAATGGCGGCGCCATCGCCCTGGGGCACCCCCTCGGCTGCACCGGCGCCAAGCTGACGGCAAGCCTGCTTCACGAGATGCTGCGTTCCAACACCCGTTACGGCATGGTCTCCATGTGTATCGGCGGTGGCATGGGTGCGGCCGGGATTTTCGAGAAGGTGTAAATAATGCTCCCCCCCCTTGGCAAAGGGGGGCTGAGGGGATTTGTTTCTGAAATCAAAGGTGAAATCCCCCTGAATCTTAAGGCTATAAATCATGAACCAATTCATTTTACGAGGTGATATCATGGCTGCAAAACTATTCAAAGGTTCCGAGTATCTGATTACCGAGGTGAGCAAGAACGATGTCTTCACTCCGGAGGATTTCAGCGACGAGCAGAAACAGATCGGCGAGACGACCGAGCAATTCGTCATCAACGAGGTCGTCCCCCACAAGGAAGAGATTGAACACCTGAACTACGAGCTTTCGGCGGAACTGATGCGGAAATGCGGCGAGCTTGGCCTCCTCATGATCGATGCACCGGAGGAGTACGGCGGTCTGGAACTGGACAAGGCCACCAGCATGCTGGCGGCGGAGAAGTTCTCCATGGCAGGTTCCTTTTCGGTTACCTACATGGCACATACCGGCATCGGCACGTTGCCCCTGATCTACTACGGGACGAAGGAGCAGAAGGGAAAGTACCTCGGCAAGCTCATGACAGGAGAATGGGTAGCCGCCTACTGCCTGACCGAGCCGGGTTCGGGCAGCGACGCCCTGGGGGCCTCGGCCACGGCCACCCTCTCCGAGGACGGCAAGTACTACCTCTTGAACGGCACCAAACAGTTTATCACCAATGGTGGTTTCGCCAATATTTACACGATCTTTGCCAAGGTTGACAAGCAGCACTTCACCGCTTTCCTTGTGGAGCGGACCACCGAAGGGCTGTCGGTGGGGGTCGAAGAGAAGAAGATGGGGGTCAAGGGATCATCCACCACCCAGATCATCCTGGATAATGCCAAGGTCCCGGTGGAGAATCTCCTGGGGGAGATCGGCAAGGGGCACAAGATCGCCTTCAACGTCCTGAACGTCGGGCGCTTCAAACTCGGCGCGACCGCGACCGGCGCGGCGAAGCAGGCCATGACCGAGGCGGTCAAATATGCCAACGAACGGAAGGCGTTCGGCGTGCCCATCGCCACTTTTGGCGCCATTCAGGAGAAGATCGCCGACATGAACGCCGCCATCTTTGCCTCGGAATCGGTAGTCTACCGTCTGGCGGGGATGGTCGATGATCGTCTGGCAACCATCCCGAAGGATACACCGAATTATTACGAGGCCTATCAGGAGGGGATCGAGGAATACAGCATCGAAATGGCCATCGCCAAGGTCTTCTGCAGCGAGATGCTGGCTGACGTGGTGGATGAGGTCCTGCAGGTATACGGCGGCTACGGCTTCACCCAGGAGTACCCGGCCGAAGGTTTCTACCGGGATGAACGGATTAACCGGATCTGGGAGGGGACCAATGAGATCAACCGCCTGCTGATCCCCGGCACCATTCTGCGCCGGGCCATGAAGGGTGAGATCCCGTTGCAGAAGGAGGCGATGAAGGCTTTTGAATCGCTGATGTCTCCTTCTTTCGAGGAGCTGGACGACAGCATCCCGTTCGCGGTTGAAAAAGCTCTTCTGGCCAACCTTAAGAAGGCGTTCCTGATAATTGCCGGCAGCGGTACCCAAAAGTTCATGGACAGGATCAAGGATGAGCAGGAAATCCTGTTGGCGGCGGCGGACATGGCCATCAATATTTTTGCCATCGAAAGCGCGGTGCTGCGGGCCGAAAAGATGCTCCCCACCTGTAGCGAACCCAGGAAGAAGGCGGCCGAGTCCGCTGTCAAGGCGTTCGCTTTCACGGCAAACGAAAAGGTCGCCACGGCTGCCCGCAAGGCGGCGTACTACATCGAGGAGGGTGATACTCTTGCCATGCTGCTGGCCGGCATCCGGCGCTTCACCAAGTATGACGCCACCGGCCTGCTTCAGGCCAAGCGCAACCTGGCAGCCGCCGCCATCGAGGCGGAGAAGTACATCTTCTAGTCGGTTTGAGGAGGGGCGATCCAGTGGTTGCCCCTCCTCCTGAACGGTTCCCATGCGCCAACACACGATTCATACTCCTGTCTAGCCGGCGTCACCGACTCAATGGAGAAATAAACATGTGTGATCCTCTGTTTCAACCTATCAGCATCAATGGCATGACGGTAAAGAATCGCATCTACATGCCCGCCATGCATATGAACATGGCTGCCAACTATGCGGTCACCGACCGGCTGGTGGAATTCTACGCCGAGCGGGCACGGGGCGGGGCCGGCATGATCACGGTCGGCTATGCCACCATTGATGATCGCTCCGGCAACCCCGGCAATATCGGTGC
Source organism: uncultured Geobacter sp. (assembly GCA_937871715.1). Lineage (GTDB taxonomy): Bacteria > Desulfobacterota > Desulfuromonadia > Geobacterales > DSM-12255 > CALMBF01. Next base: position 17,704 of record CALMOE010000054.1, read on the forward strand.
CCAGCGTGATACCTACATCCCCGGCCTGGCCCGGCTGGCCACGGCCATCCGTGACAACGGTGCGCGCTCGTCGGTGCAGCTGAACCATGCCGGCCGCTACAACCATTCCATGCTCATGGGGGGGAAGCAGCCGGTGGCCCCCTCGGCCATCGCGTCGCGTCTCACCAGGGAAACTCCGCATGAACTGGGCATCGAAGAGATCAAGGAGATTGTGGAGAGTTTTGCCCAGGCGGCGCGGCGGGGCAAAGAGGCCGGCTTCGATGCGGTGGAGATCCTCTCCGGCACCGGGTACCTGATCAGCGAATTCCTTTCCCCCCTCACCAACCACCGCACCGATGAGTACGGCGGCAGCTTCGACAACCGGGTCCGCTTCGGCCTGGAGGTCATCGCAGCGGTCCGGGCCGTTGTCGGCAGCGATTTCCCCCTGCTGGTCCGGATGAACGGCAACGAATTCATGAAGGGGGGGACCAGCCGCCAGGAACTCCAGGAGTATGCTATCAGGCTCGTCGCCGCAGGGGTGGATGCCCTCTGCATCAATGTCGGCTGGCACGAGGGGCAGGTGCCGCAGATCGTGACCGAGGTGCCGCGCGGTGTCTACTCGTACCTGGCGCGGGGGATAAAGGAGCAGGTCTCCATCCCGGTCATTGCCAGCCACCGGATCAACGACCCGCACGTGGCACGGGAGCTTATCGACGATGGTTGTTGCGATATGGTGGCCATAGGTCGGGCGCTGATCGCCGATCCTTTCTTTCCCGAAAAGGCTCGCAACAGACGCGATGCCGACATAGTCCACTGTGTCGCCTGCGCCCAGGGGTGCTTTGATAATCTCTTCAAAATGAAGGCGGTGGAGTGTCTCTGCAATCCGCGGGCGGGTTACGAAAAGGCACGGAAGATTGTTCGGAGTGAGCATCCCCTTGACGTGTTGGTGGTCGGGGGGGGGCGGCCGGGATGAGCGCCGCTGTTGCCGCTGCCGAGCGGGGCCACCGGGTTGTCCTCCATGAAAAGGGGGACCGGCTGGGCGGCCAGCTCCTCCTTGCCGGTGCGCCGCCGGGAAGGGAAGAATTCGTTGTGCTTGCCGGGGATCTGGCGCGGCAGGTGGAGCTTTCCGGCGTCAGTGTCGTGCTTAATTCCACCGTTGGCGAAGCCCTGATTGAAGCCCAGTCCCCCAGTGCCGTTATTCTGGCCACCGGCGGCGAGCCGATTACCCCTGCCATTCCAGGAGTGGAGCTGCCTCATGTGATCCAGGCATGGGATCTGCTGACGGGAAATGCCCGGACTGGCAGACGGGTGGTGGTGATCGGCGGGGGTGCCGTCGGAGTTGAGACCGCCCTGCTGCTGGCGGAAAAGGGTACCCTCTCGGGCGAGGCGCTGAAGTTTCTCCTGATCCACGAGGCGGAGTCGATCGAAGATCTTTACAGCTTGGCAACCCATGGAAGCAAGGAAGTTACCGTCATCGAGATGCTTGACCAGTTAGGGAAGAACTTCGGCAGAAGCACCCGCTGGGGGATGCTGCAGGACGTGGAGCGCTGCGGTGTCAAGACGCGAGTGGCGGCCACGGTGGTCGAGATCACCACTGAATACGTCAGGATAGAGACGGAGGGGCGTATTGAGGAGATTCCGGCGGACAGCGTGGTGCTGGCGGTGGGGACGCGCGCGTTCAATCCGCTCCAGGAGCGTGTTGCAGCCAGAGGTGTGGCGCTACGTGTCGTGGGTGATGCGGTTCGCCCCGCCATGGTGTTTGATGCCATTCATGAAGGGTTTACAGCCGGTCGCGATATCGGTTGTAATGAAATTGACGAGGAGGATACTGAGTGCTGTAGTGATAACCCTGATGTGGGCATGTCCGGTTAGCGTCAGCCGTAACGGCAGGCAGCTCAGTGCAGTGGCGTCTACGAAACTGGCCAGGGGAGTGCTCGCCATCTATCTGGGGGAGAAGCCGGCCGTCGAGGACCTGAGGCTGGGATGCTGGGCAAGTGACAAGGTAAGCGCGAAAGGAGGAGACGAATGTCTTCGGACACTGATTTGCACTTGATACAAAGCGAGCTATGCGAAGGGATACTCACCATCCGTATCAACCGTCCGGAGAAGAAAAACGCCCTGAACCTGGCCATGTACAGGGCCTTGAGCGAAGGGTTGCGGCTGGCAGGCGACAACGATGCCGTGCGGGTGGTGGTGATTGCCGGCACCGACGGATGCTTCACCAGCGGTAACGACCTTGCCGACTTCATGGCCGTTCCTCCCACAGGAGGTGACAGTCCGGTTATGACGTTCCTCCAGGCCATCAGCACCTTCAGAAAACCGATCGTGGCGGCGGTGACCGGCAGCGCGGTGGGGGTCGGCGTCACCATGCTGTTGCACTGCGATCTTGTGTATGCCGTTGCCGACGCTGTTTTCCAGCTGCCGTTCGTTAACCTGGGACTCTGCCCCGAGGCGGGCTCCACGCTGCTCTTCCCTCGTCTGATGGGGCATCAGCGGGCCGCCGAGCTGCTGCTGCTCGGCGAACCGTTTTCCGCCGAGCAGGCATGCCGTGTCGGTTTGGTCAATGAAGTCTGCCCGGCCGGCGAACTCGTGGCCCTGGTCGGTCGAAAAGCCCTGCAACTGGCGGCACGGCCTGCCGCTGCCGTACGCCTGACCAAGGAGTTGCTGAAGCGGGATTTTGCTGCTGAACTGGAGAATACCATTGCCGTCGAGGGGGAGTACTTCATAGCCCGACTCGAATCGCCGGAAGCGGCCGAAGCGCTGCAGGCCTTCATGGAGAAGCGGAAGCCGGATTTCAACAGGTTTTCCTGACGGCTGTTGGAAAACAGCCATCTCGCAGTCGTCCTCGAAAGCCACCTTGTGCTGCGTAGCGCTGCTACGCCTCCGTGAGTTTTTCGTATATCTTTTCGACCAACCGGCTCTTTCGTCATCCCCCACCTCTCATCGAATTGTATGGACCTGTGACTACCATAAATTGCGATAAATTCCAAGAATAGCAGACTGATGTGCTACGATATTCGATCGCAGATAATTTGCGTTGTTCAATAAGGTAGAGATTGAATATGTGCGAACGTATATTTGTGCTCGATATTTTCCAGTATTGGTGTTCAGTAGTGTCCCAACGTTTAGTTGAATAAAAACAACTGGTTATTGTTTTGGCCTG
>CALMOE010000055.1 GCA_937871715.1 uncultured Geobacter sp.
AACTTGTTTTCAATATCCCAGTGGTCATCAAAAGTCGCCTTGCCGGTCTTGAAGTACCGATAGCCCAAATCGAGTGAGAATCTAGGGGTGATCGAGAACTCCAGCCCCCCACCTGCCTGGAGTGCATAGGTGGATGCCGAGTCGTCATGAAAAATCTGATTGCCGTTTCTGTCGCGGTAATCATCGTCGAACGCCAGGCTCACCAATCCGACCCCACCTCCCAAATAGGGGGTGACCGGACTATAGGTTTCCAGGTCGAGAAAACAGTTGAACATCATGGCTAGCATGCCCAGATTGCGATCACCTGGATGTTCGCCATTCACCCTTTGTATCTCTGCATTCCGGAATGACAATTCCCCCTCCATGCGAACTGTCCCGAAATCATAGCCGCCGGTGCCACCGATGTAGATGCCGGGATCGAAATCCAGCCGGTCTTGATAGGTCTGGGCAGGGAGCGTGGTATAATCAGTCGTTTCCATGGTCGCGTTCTTGGTACTGTTGAAACCTAGAAAGCCGGAGAAGTATCCACCGGGTTTCGAAGGATTAGCCATGGCAACAGCCGGAAACAGCAGCAGCAGGACGACGATGACATATGCTCTTTTCATGTAACCTCCCCATTCGGCATCGACTTGCCTTTATAAAGGCATCATGAATAACGATTATATCGCACAATCACAAAATGTTCAGCTGGAGTGGAAAAATTCATTCATCGATAACGCCCCGTGGTCTTACCACCCCTTCTCCCGCTCCAGGCGAATTATCGCCGGCAGGTTCTTCAGGAAGGAGAGGATGCTGTGGGGGGATTTCCAGAGCATGGTGGCGTACCCCCAGTGGATGCGGTGACGACGGTAGAAGCGTCGGATGAACTCGTCGTAGAGCCCCTGCAGCTCGTCCCTTGTCATGCCGTGGGGGATGAAGACCGGGTTGACGCAGTTCATCAGGGGCCACTCCTCGTTGAACTCCCCGTATTCACGGATGGTGGCGTAGACCGGCGCACCGGGGAATGGGGTGAACATGGTGACGTTTATCTCGTCCAGGGGGAGCTGCAGAGCATAGTCTATGGTTCGGCGGATGGATTCCGCCGTCTCCCCGGGCAGGCCGACCATGAAGAGCCCCTTGACCCTCATGCCGGCTTGCCTCACCAGCATCAGCTTTTTCTGCACTTCGTCGAGGCCGTAATACTTGCGGTGTTTCTTGATGATCTCCGGATCGCCTGACTCAATGCCGAAGTTGACCTGCCAGCAGCCAGAACGCTTGAGGAGCTGCAGCAGTTCGCCATCCACATGCTCCAGGCGGGCTATGCAGTTGTAGCCGACTTTCAGGCCGCGGCGCTCCTTCAGTGCGCAGAACTCAGCCACCCTCTTCCGGTCCGTGGTGAACAGGTCGTCATAGAAGAATGTGTGACGGATACCATAGTCGCGCTGCAGCATGGTCAGGTGCTCGACGATATACTCTGGAGAGTTGAAGCGAAATCCCCTGTTGAACACGGAGCGGTCGCAGTAGCTGCACTGGTAAGGGCATCCTCGGCTGGAGATTATGCTGGTGTTGGGCGCCTTTGGGTAGCTGAACAGGGGGAGGAAATAGCGCCTCGGGAAGTGGGGCAAAAGGTGGTAGGCCGGAAAAGGGAGTGAATCCAGATCCGGGATATGCTCCCTCTCGGCGTAGAGAACCCCTTTGTCGTCGACCCTTGCCGCCACCCCAGGAATCTTGCCGGCTTCGCGACAGCCGCTGGCAACCAGCTCGTAAAAGGTCAGTTCCCCCTCGCCGATGACCAGGTAGTCTATGGCAGGAAAAGCATCGAGGAGGGTGGCACCGGCAGAGCAGGCGTGGGCGCCGCCGAAGACGGTTACTACCTGGGGCATCCTCTCCTTGAGGAGGGAGGCTATGTTGTACCCTTCGAGAAAGGATGAGGTGGTGGAGGAGAAACCGACAACATCGGGCGAGCGTCGGACGATCTCGGCAACCAGCTCCTCCTGCCCCATGGGGGTGGCGTAGCAGTCGATGATTTCGGCGCTGATTCCGCGTTTTTCAAGGTATGCGGCAATCCCCATGATGCCCAGTGGTGGCATCACGTTGAAGATGGTCGTTATGTCAGGCCCTGAACCGAACCAGTTGCTGCCGTGCGGGTGGACGAAAAGTACTTTCATGGTCGCATTAAATGCCAGAAGCCAGGGATAAAGCAAGCCCTAATTGTGTCTTGCGTTGGGCTGGGATATGAGTTAATCACTGCTCCTCCCCCATCAGGATCATCTGGTCGGTTATCTCGGTGAAAGCAACGTCGTGGCTGACCAGAAAGAGCTGGTCGTACCAGTGCTCGGACACCTCTTCCCTGCCGACGTCAATGGCGCGAAAGGCTTTTGCCAGGTTCTCGCGCCGCGTCGAATCCAGGTTGGAGGTAGGCTCGTCGAAGCATGCAAAGCGAGCGCCTATGGTCTGCAGCAGAGCAAGTCGCAGGGCAACTACCGCGCTCATGGTCTGGCCGCCGGATAGCTGGTCGTCGCTCCGTTCACGCACGACTCCATCGACCATATCCCTGAGGATTATGCGGTAATTCTCACCCCAGACAAGCTCCTCGTCGCTCTCGGCAATGGTGCGGTAGATCCTGTCTCCCCTTTGGCTTATCTCCTCCCTGAATCTTTCAGAAAGTTGGCTAGACATCCTGTTGAAAACCTCCTTGCGGAGAAACTTCACCAGCTTTTCCTTTTCGGCATACCTGGCAATCTCTGCCCGCCTCCCGGCGATATCAGCCTTCACGCAATTTAGAAGCTCGATCTCACCCTCCAGTCGATGGCCGTTTCTCTCCAGGTCGATAATCTTCTGGCGCAGGGTTGCTGCCTCTGCCACCAGGCGCTCCTTATCACTGCGCAACTCCTGGTGCCTCTCGACCCGGTATGAACCCTTCAGAAGAGCGTATTCATCCCCCTTGGCCTGCTGTTCGCGTTGCAGTTCGGCTAGGAGCGTCTGCATCTTCTCCAGCTGCTGCACCCTGCTCGCAAGATCACTGGCAATGGCCAGATTTGCGAGATAGGCGACACTGGCACCCCGGTGGAGTTCCATCTCCTGCACCATCGCGGCTATCTCCTCGTCCATGGCTGCAAACGAGAGCAGATCGCCCCTGCGCGCCTCTACCCTGCTGCAGGATTCAGCCTGGAGTTTTGCAAGGTTTTTCAGGGAATCGGCACGCTCCTGATTGAGTCGACCCCTCTCCTTGAGGGCAGATTCCTGCCTAGATATCTCATCAAGCCTCGCCTCCCGATTTTTCAGCTCTGCAGCTCCCTTTTCCGCCAGAAGGATCTCAGAGGAGAGCCGGCTGATGCGAGAGTCCAACTCAGCCGATTCACTCACCAGAACAGCCACCCGGCTGCTGAACGCATCCCTGGGGAGAGAGCCGGCAACGTTCATGCACTGCTCGAAAAGATATGGGCAAACACCTTGATCCAGCTTGGCCTTACCCTCGTTCAGCCCCTCCAGGCGACCGTCCAGCAATGAGCGCTGCGCCCGCAGCTCCTCAGCCGCTGTGCGGAGATCATCAAGGGGGGCGGCCTGCCTTACGAGCCCATCGTCCGGCAAAAGTTCACGGCGTGCAGAGGCAAGCCGCTCCAGCTCGGAGGCCAACTCCTTTTCGACTCTGTCTATTTCTGCTCGTTCATGGGATAGGGACTGGGTAAGGCGATCCGCCTCCCTTTCCAGCACGGCTATATCCTGTTCGACCCTCCGCCGCTCCTTCTCCTTCAGGCGAAGCTCACCTAGCGCGGCTTCAGCGCGGTCGAATGCCTCCTTACCCGGGCGTGACCCGGCAACTGCCTTCTCCGCCTCTTCTGACTCCCTGACTCTCGATTGCTGCTCGGAACTCTTTTCCAGGCCGTTTTTGATGCGGCTTTCAAGTATCCGCAGCTCGCTCTCCATGGCAGCTAGAGCCTTCTCCCTGGAGTCAAGTTCGCCAAGTTCACACTCCACAGCGGCCAGGGCAGTTGATGCCTTCCCGATCTTTTCACCATCCCTGACAATCTCTGCCCTGATCGCAGCCAGTTCGGCACTCTTATCAGGAAGAGCGGCTGCCTGTTCTTCCTTGGCACTGATCTCTGCCTGCAGCACATTGACCCTCTCCTGGATGGCCGAGAGCATGCTGCTCGTCCCCTTGTAGGTTTTTCGCCAGGCGTCGATCCCCAGTATTTCGTCGAAGGTCTCCTGCCGCCTGGTTGCCTGCCTGATGACAAAAGGTCCGAGGAAATCGTTCTGCAAAGGGGCGATCACCTGCTTGAACTGCTCGGAAAGGGGACGGCCGTTGTCCAGGCCGAGGAGCTTTGATATCCGTGCCCCGGTCTCCTCGATGCCGGCATGCTCCTCCACCTCGAAGGAGCCGCCAATCTCCTTGGCCAGAAGCCACTTGGCACCGCTCCCCACGCTCCTGCTTACCCGGTAGTTGATGCCGTCATCCGCCAGGAAAGTGACAACAACCTCACCCCGCTTCGTGCCTATCGTCAGGAAACGCTCTACGTTGGAAACGAAATCCCTGGCATCGACTCCAAAGAGGGCATAGCCGATTGCCTCAAAGACGCTGCTCTTCCCCGCACCGTTCGGACCTGCAAGGACGTTGATCCCCGGGGAGAAGCAGAGCTGCGTATCCCGGTGGGATTTAATGTTCTTCAGCTGGATGGAGATTATCCTCATGCTATGGCTCCCCGGGGAGCATGGCGAGCAGATCCTCCCCCTCCGCATCACCTTTTAAAACCATCTCCCTGATAGTCAGGGATAGCCCCACCAGCTCCTCCTCACGCCCCTTGTATAGGCTGCTGGCGGAGATCAGCTCGCCCAGCACTTCACGCTCGATCTCCGCCAGGCTGCGCTTGACCTTCTCAGCCTCACCCCGTCCGGTAACCATGGAGAGGTTGTTACGAATCTCAACATGGAGGGGTGCGCAAAGCCCGTCCAGGAGAAGACGCACTCTCTCCCTGCCGAGTTCGAAGGGGTGGAACCCTACCCTCCCCGCAAGGCGCAGTTCAAGGAGAGGACGGCAATCACCCCCCTTGGGGATTAGCTCCGCTGCCTGCTGGTGAAATAAATCCAGGGCATCGTCCACAGTTGCGGCACCATCCAGATTGATTTTTACTGAGAGCATCTGCCTCGGTGACGTCGGGCAGAAGCGATGGGAACATACTCCGCCATCCATTGTTACCAGATAATACCCCTTGGAGTATCTCTCTTCACCGAAGTTCACCCGCTCCGGAGAACCGGGGTTGAAGGCGTACTCACGACCCTGGGGGGTGGAGACTATGTACGGCTTGTGACCGTGCCCCAGTGCGACGTAGATGAACTTCTCCGCCAGGGGGTGCGCCTCCTCGGGGTGCATGTTGCCAATCTCCACCGGAGAGTAGTTCCAGATGCCGACATGAAAGAGGAGCAGGTTATTGTCACTGTTGACCGCAGCGCAGATCCTCTCCACGTGGCTACCCGCCTGGGAGCCGATGTACCCCAGGCCGTAAACGTGCAACCCCTTGATGGTGAGCATTCCCCCCATCCCGGCATCAGGGTCAAACGGGTCGAAGATGTATCCGCCATCATCCCCGCGACCGGGGCGGAGGAGGCGGATGTACCCCATGCGCGAGAGTGCCTCCATCCAGGAGATTGATTCCCGGCGGTGAATCCAGTCGTGGTTCCCCTCCACCGCTATGCAGGGTATGCGCGCATCCTTGAGGGGCTGAAGTATCTCTATGGTGCGGGCAAAGGTGCGGGGGAGGATCTGTCCTGTGTGGAACAGGTCGCCGCTGACCAGGACAAAGTCGACCTTCTCCCTGATGGCGTCGCCAATGATGGAGCTGAAGGTGCGGAAGAAGTCATCGTAGCGCTCCCCTTCCCCCAGCGATCCACGGTAACTCTTCCCCAGGTGTATGTCGGCGGTATGGATAAATTTGATCATGGCAACCTTGCATGGGGAAACGTACGGAAAGTGCTGACCGCCATGTTTCCCACGTGATACCGTATAGTTATCAACCTAAAGTATAGCTTGAGGGGGCAAGCCTTCCCTGTCTGCGAAAACAAAGTGCTGCAAATAATATATTGACACGCAATATCAGCAGGTTAAGGGGTGTGCCGACTCTTTGTGCAGTGCGGAAAAGTAGCGATAAAAACGTGTGAAAGCTCTACCTTATCCACAGGTATGGCGCATTTATCCACAAAGAGGGTGGAAAACTCGATGAGGCAACCACCCAAAGCCTATAGCATTGCTTGAAGATCATCGGACAACACCCTTCTGTGAGATGATTTCTGATCAATGGAGATGCCTGTTGAGCCTTTCATCCCGAGCAGGAGATGAACCGCATTGCCCGATCCAGCGCCGTGTGGTATCTTGGCAGAGTGTGATGAAACCCTGGAGGGGACCTTGGCTCCATGAAGAGAGAGCTTCTCGCCATAGCGACAATCTGCACCGTCTTTTCCGCTACGCCTCTCAGGGCCGACATCTATCGCCAGGATGGCGACAATGACGTGGTACTGTTCACCGATTCCCCACGTGAAAAGGGGTACCAGCTTATCCAGAAGGAGCAACGCTCAAGAAGTAAGGCCATCGATGCAAAGAGCGTGGCAAGAGAGACGGCCCCCAAGAGCGCTTCTGCCGCGAGCGGCAGCATCTCCCGAACCCTCCCTATCCAGGGGCGGATCACCTCCCCAACAGGCTTGCGCACCGACCCCTTCAACGGCAAACTTAAGCACCATAACGGCCTGGACATCGCCGCCCCCCTTGGGACGCCGGTCAAGCCCGTCGCCCCAGGTACTGTGCTATTCAGCGGATGGAAAGGCGGCTACGGCAACACGGTCATTCTGGATCACAATGACGGCATGGTGACCGTCTATGCCCATCACGCGAGCAACAACGTAAGCGAAGGTGAAAGTGTGGACATGGGAACGGTCATCGCCCTGAGCGGCTCAAGCGGACGCTCCACAGGTCCTCACCTCCATTTCGAAGCATGGCGCAGCGGGGTGAACATTACCCAGGAGTTCATGCCGGGATCAAGCGCAGATAGCCAGGAGGTTGCAGCCAAAAGCGCCCCGATCAGGCGCTATCTCCAGGCCGACGGCACCATAATCTTCAGCAACATGCGCTGAGGCGTGCGTCAACATGGTTTCGGCGCTCCGAAAACCATCTTAGCCCTTCAGTTTCCGCAGTTTTCTCCCTATCACTCCGCGCAACTTGTCCAGTTCGAGGAGCAGCAACCCCCTCTGATCGCTATCAAGCCTCTCCAGTTCAAGGGAGTCAATCCTCTCGCTGAAGGTGGCGATGAAGGAGACATCGATCTTCGCCTTCGCAGGCCTGGGCCTGCTGCTCTTTCTCCTGATCTCCCCCCTGGTAAGGCCGCTCTCCCTGCACTTTCTGTAGAGGGAGAGCATCTTAGCAGGCTCCTTTTCTCTGGCTATCTCCACCAGTACCCCCCTGGAGGTGCGTGGGTCCCTGCGGCAATCCTCCTTAACCTCCTCTGGGAGCCTGTTCAGGGAGAGTATTTCCGAAAGGGTTGATACCGCCTTGCCGAGGATCGCCCCCAGGTCGCTCAGCTGATAGTTGTTGATTGAGCGGAGCTGCTCGATGGCCTCCGCCTCTTCGATGGCAGTCAGGTTCTCCCTGAGCAGGTTTTCGATGATGGAGATCTCAGCCGGATTGCCGTCGGTAACGATTGCCGGTATGGTGGCCAGGCCAGCCAGCCTAGCAGCCTGGAAGCGTCTCTCGCCGGAGACGATGATATACCCTCCACCCCCCCCCTTGCGTACCAGGATCGGTTGCAGCACTCCGTGCCTGGCGATGGATAACTGCAGTTCGGCCAGGGCCTGCTCGTCGAAGTACTTGCGTGGCTGGTTCGGGTCCTGCCTGAGTATGGAGAGGCCCAGATCATGGAGCTTCCCTTTGGCGGAAGCGCCGCGGCTAGCGGCTTGTGTTGATTCATTGCTTTCACTTGTTCCGAATAGGGTTAATTGTGACACCGGAAAGCTCCTTGCCGATCACCCGCCATCTGCTTGCGGGAAAGTTTTGCGTAGAGGTAGTTAAATAGACAAATCGGCGATAAAAATCAATACGCCTCTTTTCTGCTACCAGATGTAATCCCTGGCAATCTCCCGCTTCTCTTTTCCTGCCAGGATATGCATCACCCTGATCTGCTTGAGCTTCTGGGGGGAGAGGGAGCCTATGGGGATATGGATGATCTTCTGGCCGCGGCGGGCCGCTATCTGTTTGAAGATGCTCCGCGGCGGGCGTTTGGCTACATGGACCACGAACTTCTCCAGGGAGTAGTCCAGCGCCGCCATGAGGAGGAGCTCCCCCTTGTTGGCTATTCCCCGGTAGTCCTGGTCCCCCCATACATCGCTCATCCTCCTCGGTGGGGACGAGAGAAGCAGGCCGCCGTATTCGCAGCGGCAAATGCCGGGACCAACGATGTTTTCCCCTGGATCGGTGGCGTAAAATGCCATGTCCGACTCCTGTTCATGCTCACCCAGCCAGGTCATGCGGTAGGGGTATCGCCTGTCACCCCGGTCCTCGTCGAATATGATCACCACGCAGCAGACGCTCCCCTTTGCCCGCTGCTGCTCGCGCACGTAAACTCCACCTTCGGCGGCGTGGCGCAGGGTCTCGCGCATGTCGATGCCGTCCAGTAGCGAAGCGCTGAGCCGCTCCGTCCTGGTAAGCTCCTCGGAGAGCTGCATCCCCCCCTTTTTCTTGAGGAACTCCCCGTACCCCTCTATGGCCAGGTCCTCCGGCGGGTAGGAGCAGATGGACGGGTCATCAAACCCCTCCAGCCACTCCCCCGGTCGGCGCTCACGTCTTCTCTTGAGAAGGCCGAGAGCGCTTATCCCCTTGGACCTTTTCCTGCGTGGTCGGAAACGTATCCTTCTGCTCCCTCCCCATAAATCCTCGGCGCTGATGACAATGTCGGGAAGGTCTGTTCCCTCTTTCTGCCACGGATAGCAGGTGGAGAGGCGGCAGAAGGCATGGGCGAAGTTGTCGTCCACGCACCCCCTGGCGGCGGCCAGAAGCTGGTACAGGTCAGGAAGAAGCCTGCCGCTTCCAAGGGCATAGTTGCGGGAGAAGCGGGAAAATGCCCGTTTTTGCCAGAGATGAAGCTTCTCGCCAGTCTCCTGTTTATAGTGGCTGACCGCCTCTTTGAAAAGGTAGTAGTAGAGCCTCTGCCTGTCTGGAAAAGTCCCTTGTGGTCCAAGGCGGCGTGCGCTGCGGCTGATCGCTCTCTCCAGGACAACCTCCTCGGCAACATCCTCCCTGCCGCCGCTGATCAGCTCCAGTGCGCGGAAACGCTTGCGAAGCTCTCCCTTGTCCGCTTCCGGCTCAGGGGGGAGCTCGCCGCGGCGCTCTTCATAAACCGCTGACACAAAGGGGAATTCGGCCATTATCTCACTGCAGCACTCCGGCTGCAGGTTCCAGATGGCGAGCCCCTCACGCCGCGTACGCTCCAAAGGCAGGGCCAGTGGTGTGTGGAAAAGCTCTTTGATCCTTTCCAGGTGGGCCATGCCACAGATGAAGAGGATCCTTCCATGGCGTGCGGCAAGTTGTTGCAGGCGAAATGCCATCCCACGCTCCCTTCTACAGTCCTCTTCGCACGGCTCCAAGTCGCCGCAGGTCTGGAGGTAGGCGGTGTAGTAGGCTTCCAGTCCAAGGCGGCATATGCTGTATGAGTCTGGGAGTTCCTCCCTGTGCTCCGGGTAGCTGTCACTGTCTGAATCCACGCAGTATAGGGGAATGTCATGCTCGGCAGCCAGCCTTGCCCCCTCAGCCAGCGGATCGGCAGGCTCGATCACCAGGTAGCTCACCCCTTCTCCTGATGGAGCACTGATGACCGAAACCTGGGGGAGTCTGGTGATGGCCCGACGGAAAAGGTGGCCGTAGTTATGTGGTATCTCCACGGCCACCGCATCGGGACGGAGATGGCGGAAAGCGGCGGCCACCAGGTGGGCAAACTCCAGGCGGTAATGGAGCACCGGTAGGGCATGCACAGGGCCGAAGCTTTCCAGGTAGAGGCGATGAGCCATGGTCAGGAGAGGTATCCCAGGGCCTCTTCACCCAGGATACGTTCAAGCGAAAGCCCAACGTGTTGGAGTGGTGCGGTACCGGAGGCTGTCGCGATCTTGATGGCGTAGCGTGCGATATTGATGCCGTCGCGCACCGAGTAGAGCTCGTCGGCCCTGTGGGCACGCTGCAGGAACTCCACCACGTAACGGAGCAGTTCGCCGTCTGCAAATGGGAGATTCTCCTTGAGGATCAGGAGCTCCTCGTCAGCCTCGGGAAAATCGATGTAAATCTGGGGTTGGAGTCTGGAGTGGATGTACTCGGGGATATCGAAGGTGGAAGCATCCTCGTTCATGGTTACCACGATGCGGAAATCGCGCTGGGCCGGAATGCGCAGGCCGGTTACTATGGATTCAACATAGCGGCGGTCGTCAAGGAGCGGTGCCAGGGAAGCCCACGACTTCTCACTCATCCGGTTCCCCTCGTCGATTATCGCCACGCCGCCGGCCAGCATGGCCGATACCAGTGATGAGGCGGCATACTGGATGCTTCCCCCTGGTCCGATTACCGGGGTGATGATCAGATCCTCCGGCCTGGTATCCATGGTTGCCTGAAAGAGATAGACCGGCCTGCCGAGGCGCTTTGCGGCCGCGTAGGCGAGGGTTGTCTTCCCCACCCCGGGCTTCCCCACCAGGCGAGGGCTGAAGGGGATGTCGGCCGGGTCGATGACCATCCAGGCAGCAAGGAGCTGCTGCAGAAGCTCCTCCTGCCCCACCCATTTCAGGGGGAGCTCCACAGGATTTGCCAGGCTTACTGTGATTCCGTCTATCTTCGTATGGTGCATGCGACTCTCCATGGGAATATTTCATCATTCATTGCCATGCTGCAGGGCTTATAATGTTAATAACCCATCTGCCGGCGGCTGGCAACAGTGGAGCAATGAGGATGAGGCTTGCTCAATGTCCTGATCTGCTCCACAGTTCGGCCTCGACAGCTAGAATATTGGCAAGACTCTTTTCCTCATCCTCGGAGCCGCAGGCAAGGAGAATTCTTTGCAAGGGGGGAGTCTTTTCCCGCCTGAGCGCCCTGATTACCAGGCGCAGGGATTTGCGAATGGTAAAACTGCCGTGGCGCACCCCGGGGAGCGGTAATAACAGAGTCTTAACCCGTCGCTCCCGGCAGATTTTGAATGCTTCGGCAAGGGCGGCTGTTATCCAGCGTGAGCGACAGCATGGGAATGCATCGAAGTCGTAGACAACTGCCAGCATGGTGATTGGCCACCCCTCCTGTAAAATTACACTCCCGGGTGGGGTTGGTTCAGTATCGAGCAGTTCGGTCCAGATGCGAATCGGGTGTTCCCTGGTTACGGTGAAATCCGTTCCGGCTGCCAGTATCTGCCAGCTGTCCTCCTCGAACAGAACAGCATCGCAATGTGGCGAGATACGCGGGGAGAAGAGCGAAAGGCGAAAGACTCCAACAAGGTATTCATCCTTACCCCCCTTTATAAGGTGCAGCGTTGGCCTGTCATGTAGATCCATGAAATATCCGCTGATTTAGAATGACCATCTCCCTTTGCCAGGAAATCCCCGACAAGATAATCGGCTGCAAACCTCTGAATCACCCACCACTGTTCGTGACGGATTTTGGCTCTAACAGGCCTCAGCTTGATTGCACTCACCAATACCCCATCGGGACGGCCGAGACAAGGGGAAAGGGGGGTGAGTGACAGCGGTCAGGCGTGACTTATCTGCTTCGACTCACTCTGTTCCATTGCTCCGCTGGCAACGGGTGATACTCTTATAGCAGATCACAACTTACACCTGCAGCAGTTCCAGTTATGAAGGGGGGATTTATGGATTTTACCGCGTTATGCGGAGAGCTTTCAGTATCACTTGCTTCTACAGATGTCCCGATTGAACGGTATGCATTGATAACCGGTTGCCTAGGGGGATATTTCGCTGTAGAAGCCGATGAGATCTCTCTCTTCCTCCTTGATAAGGATAGAAACATGCTTGTATTCACCTGGCCCAGGGGGGTGAAAATCATGGGCAACATCCCCATTGATGCCGGCAACTGCCTGGTTGCCAGAACGGCATCGACAAGGGAGACCAGCATTGACAACAGGTTCGCCTCCACACCCCATCTGTTTATCTACGAGCACTTCGTATCCGGCAGACCCGGATCATTGCCGATCCAGAAGATCATGAGCGCACCAGTAGTGAGCGGGAACGAGCTAAAGGGGGTCATTCAGGTGGGACGTAAAGGGGTAGACCTTGAATCGGCCGGAGCAGATTTCAGCGAAAAGAACCTTGAGGATCTCTCCGCCTTCGCCGCCCTGTTTGCCCAATACCTTTAAACAGCACGGAATCTACTTTTCCGGAGCGCGAAACACCCCGTCCCACCCCTCTGCAGGGGGGTGAATTAGGTACTCGCGGCAACGTTCAGCATATACCTCGGCAACACGGTCATTTGCAGCCGCAACCCTTTTGAAATCTTCCAGAGCCTCGTCAAACCGCCGCTCACGGTACTTTACAAGAGCTGCGTCAAATTCGGCGAGCATGGCTGTCGGTTCGGCCAACAGCTCGTAGATGGTTACGGCGACTTCCTTTCCTTTCACACGTATTGAGTCAACCTTCCGGAACACGAAGTTATCCCCTGCTGCCATCCTGGTAGATTGGTTTACCAGGATCTGTGTGCCGTAGTATTTGTTCAACCCCTCCAGGCGTGATGCAAGATTAACGGCATCGCCGACGGCTGAGTACTGAAAGCGGTAATCAGCGCCCATGTTGCCGACAATAGCATCGCCGGAATTTATCCCTATGCCGATCTCTATCTGCGGCAGGCCGATTTCCTGCAACTCCTTGTTGAGCAACTGCAGGCGCCTCATCATCTTCAGTGCGCATTCACAGGCGCATGCCGCGTGAAGAGGGTTATCCAGGGGGGCATTGAAGAGTGCCATGATCGCATCGCCAATGTACTGGACCAGCGTCCCCCTGGACTCCATGACAATATTGGTCATGGGTGCAAGATACCGATTCAGCAGGGTAATTACGTTCTCCGGGCCGATCCGTTCCGATATTGTCGTAAAACTTCTGATATCGGAAAAGACGATCGTTACCTCGCGTCTGGTCCCACCCAGCTTCAAGTTCTCAGGATGCCTTATGAGCTGCTCGACCAGGTCCGGCGACACATAGGCGCTGAAGGCCCGGCGCAGGTAGCGTGACCTGCGGTCCAGCACCAGATTCCTGTAACTCTCGCTCCCCAGATACGTCGTCAGGATCGATATCCCTGGGTAGACGATGCTCAGGTCGTACTGGCAATAGGCGAACATGAGGTAGTTGACGAGGAGATGGACTGCGCCGAACAGCCCAAGAGTGCCAAGGCTCCAGATCATTCCGCGAACCTTGCACAGGGAAGCTGCCATCACGAACGGGAAGATGAGCAGAAATGCCAGATCAATGGCGTAGGTTCGGCTGTCACGGATGACGAACCGCTCTTCCAGTATGTTAGCAGTTGCGGTTGCCAGGAGCTCAACTGCAGGGAATGCAGGGTCAAGTGGGGTGGCATGGAGGTCACCTACCCCAGTTTCGGTTACTCCGATAAAGACCAGCCTGCCACGCAACTCCACCTCATCGATTCCGCCGGCAAGCAGTTCCGCCGCGGAAAAGGTCTTAACCGTGCCTCCAGGACCATAATAGGCTAGCGGCATCTGACCTGCGCCGGAAGTCGGTATTCTGAGAGGACCTATGGTCACGGCCGAAACACCCAGAGGCGCAGCCTCGACCACCGGAGGATTGCCGAGGAAATGACTGATGCCGGTCAGCACCAAAGATGGGTAGATATTCTCCTGGTAACGGAGCAGCAGGGGGATGGAACGGTATATTCCGTCCCGATCAGGCATCTGGTTGAAAAACCCCTGGCCTATGGCAGCTCGTGCTACCGGGGTTATGTTGGCATCCACGTGGGGAAAAGAGGGGACGGTAGACACCCTGCTCCTTGGGTCTTGCCGCAACTGCCTGATGCGTGAGGCCATCAACAGTGCATGGGCCCCCTCTTCCGGTTCGTTCTGCTCGTCACGGAAGAAATAGCCGGAAACCACATTCCTCTTGGCTGCGATTGACTGCTCAAGATAATTGTCAGAGGAGCCCGTATTTGGTTCCGCAAAGACGATGTCGAGGGCGATAACCCTGGCGCCAGCCCCGGCCACTTCAGTAATGAGCCTGGCGATAGACTCCCTTGGCCAGGGCCAGCGGCCATGCTCCTTGATGCTTCGGTTGTCTATGGCGACGATTGCCACCCGTGAATCCGGTTTCCTGATGCTGCATAGCCTCTGGCGGGCATCTTTCATCCTCAGGTCGGTTTCGAGAAGATATGGTGAGGCGTTGCGATACAGGAGGAAGGCCGAGGCTGCTGACAGCAGGGCTATGGATAGATAGGCGAAGGAGGCTGAGCGATACATGCTCTTCATCTGCTGGCAGATTCTAGCGTACACGGTCATCACGCTTGAGCGGATCTGGGTTGGGGGATCTGGATGGCATGTTTGCCGGCGCTCGGTCGCGATACTCCCTGATCGGGGTGTTGTCGCGACCTATCTGACGTAGCAGGGTCCGTGCGCTGTCCAGATGTCTGCCGGCTGGATACTTGGAGAGGTACTCTCGCAGTTTTTCTTCAGCTTCGTCAAGGTAGCCCAGGTCGTAATCCGCCTGGGCAGCATAATAGAGTGCGCCTTCAGCCTGGGGGAGATCCGCCATGTCAGTGAGGATCTGCCCGTAGTCGACGAGAGCCGCCGCAGGGTTACGCATGAAACGCCCCTGCACCGTGCCACGTTCCAACAGGGCATCCGCCCTGATCTCGTCCAACTCTGCCAGGTCGATGGCCAGCAGCAGCACGTGGAGGGCCTGACGAAAATCTCCCCTGTCCACGAGATAACGGCTGTAGTTGATGTTCCAGCGGGCAATGATGTTGGGCAGGTTGTCTCCGTCCAGCCAGTTATCCGGAGGTTGTGATGCTGTCACCCCGTTGAAGGTACTGTAAATTTCATCGAGGGGGGTTCCGGGTTCTACTTTTACCGGCTCCAGCGGTGCATACCCACGCGTTGTCTGGGTCATGGTCAGCGGGGCCAGGTAACTCATCTCCTTGCCGTCGCCACTGACGGCAATGCTACCCTCATTGCCGAAGAAAACGTTTGCCGCACCCTTCGTCAGCATGAGGAATTCGGTCCCCTTTACCCCTGCAACCGCCGTGCGGCTCTTGATGCGCATATCAGTCTGCTCGCCGGCAAGATTTACAATCGTGGCCCGCAACTTGCCGCCAAGCAGTGAGAGGATTCCGTCCTTCCTCCGCTTGGCGAACTTCAGATAGGTCAGCTCCAGTTCGGTCGAGTTAGACAGAATGAGGGTGCTGCCATCGGCAAGCCGAAGCATCGCCCATCCGTCGCGGCCGGTCCTTACCGTCCCCCCCTCTTCCAGCGGGGATCCGGCATGCAGCAGCTTGTAAGGAAGTTTTGCAGAGTGCCGCGCCTCAACCAGGCCGCTCAACTTGAGGGCAGTTGCAACTGGAGTGGCTCCCCAGGAGGTCCCCTTAACCAAGAAGATGCAGAAAAAGGTAATGGCGAGAAAACGCATAGAAGCTCCAGGGATCGTTATCCCGAGATAAACAAGACGTTTCAGGTTATTTCATCAACAGCCTGAATCCCCCCTCCCTGCTGCTGCCGAATATCAAACTGGGGCTTTGACTGACGTTCAACCCCTTGGCGGCATCCTCCACGAGGGGTCTCAGATACTGATAAACCTCCTGGATATCCTCCTTACCCTCCTTGATCGCCTTGAGGAGATAATAGGTGAAGGCCCCATGCTCCTTATCCTGGAGAGACGTCGATATCTGCCCACCCTGGGTGGATGAGAGAACCGCCATGTTGGATGGAATCCTGCCGGTATCCGCCATCAGCACAAGTGGCCTGGCACCCTTCGCCAACACCGATCTCCCCCCCGTACCGGAGAAGCAGGAATCCATGATCACGATCACCTCGCTCGCCCTTAATCTGGAAAGCTTTTCATAGAGTCGCTTCACCGGGTAACCAGTGTCCCCCAAGTAAGCGGGATCGCCATCGTAGGGTACCAGATATGCCTCCCCGCTGGCCGGGTCAGGTGCACCATGACCGGAATAGTAGAAAAGCACCCTAGCCCCCTCTTTCATCCGGTTTGGTAGCCAGGTTTCCACAGATTTGATGATCGCAGAAAGGGTTGCACGCTCTTCGGCCAGAAACTCGATGTTTCGTTCGGCGAAGCCAAGGGCGTGCAGATATTCCTTGACAGACCTGGCGTCATTGTAGGCAAATTCCGAGCGTGGCAGCTCCTGGTAACGGTCAATGCCGATCACTATAGCCAGGTCATTGGACGTGAACCCCCTCCGGGCTATGGAAAAAAGTGGCGGTACACTCACATCCTCCTCTTTTTTCGCCTGCTCGTCAGCTGCCACGCGGACGGTTCTGATTTCCGGCGCTTCCTGATTAAGGACAAGGCGCAGATCCGGCCGAACAGAGTACCTGGGGCGCTCCTCCTCAACAACAAATGTCAACGGAAGCTGAGCCGGTCCTGCATAACGACGGGTAACGGCAAAGGTAAAGATGGCTTTCTTAGTTTCGTTCGCCTTGATGATGTCTAAAAAGTGTTCCGATTCGCTGAGCAACCTGATGTTAGGATCCGATACCTCGGCCAGTACCCGAACGCCACGGGCCGCTCCTCCGCCACTGTTTCGCAGTGTCAGGGTTGCTGTTATCTCCTTCCCCTTGGTGATCTTGCGGTGACCGTCGGCATCCATCAGCTCGACTTTTGCCACATTGAGGTCAGGAGGCACCATTGCGCGGACCGTGAAATTCAGGTTTAACGGCTTTGAGTCGAAGCCGTCCTGTTCAAGGGCGGTTAGTTGCATGCGAGCCTCCCTCCCTGCCGCCTCCTCGCCGGCATATATGGACAGCTCCAGAATCCTTGTCTCCCCTGCTGCTACAGGTCCGATAACAACATCAGGGTCAAATGTGAGCCCGTCTCCCCCTTTTTCGGCATCCGTCATCCGTGCTGCCAGGGTTACCCCTTCCGCTCCGCCAGCGCCGCTGTTACGGATCTCTACCCGAATACTCCCCGTTTCCCCTGCGTCGAGGGCACCGTTCCCTGAAGGCTCTATCAGCGAAACGGAGCGTATCTCAAGTAGCGGTAGTGACTTCCTGGGGGAAGGGACGCTCGTGCTCGGCGGATACATTTCTCCGCCACCCTCGGCCTCGGCAAGACGAATACCGAATGGATAACGATCACCAGTCAGCGCGTCAGTCATGATCGCATTGACCAGTTCGACCCTGCCGGCGTCATGATAACGGACCTTGCCACTAAACGTTAATCGATCCTTGTGTTTTGCGAGAGCTTCGGCTTTAGCCGGAGGAACCGGAACATTAATGGATACGCCGCCGATTTCGGCCTGAAATGCACCCAGCTCCGCATCGTACCCACCTAGAGTGCCGGACAGGATGCAAGGATAGAGTCTCTCCATTTTTGAACGAGCCTGGCCGGCAAAACGGGCTTTCTCCCCTTTGAGCTTCCTCTCGTACTGCTGACGGAGAGCCTGTTCCTCTTTTTGCTGACGTTTTTTGCGTCGTTCGTACTCCCTTTTGCTTTCGAACTCTCCCTTGGCAGATAACAAGCTGGAAATCTTCTGATCCCTTTCCAGTTGTAAAACCCTTGTCCGTTCTTGCAGGGCAGTGTCAAGCGCGACCATGGAGAGAATCCCGGGCAAGATCCAAACGGTGGCCTCTCCGTCCCTGTCAGCTGTTATCAACGTTGATCCGTCGGTGGCATAAAAGTGGGTGGCAAGATCGCTTCTGCCTGCCGAGAGGAAACCTGTCTGCGTCGGCAGATCAATATTCCAGAAAGTAATCCCTTTCTTGTCCGATGTT
The DNA here is from genome assembly GCA_937871715.1 of uncultured Geobacter sp. Classification (GTDB taxonomy): domain Bacteria; phylum Desulfobacterota; class Desulfuromonadia; order Geobacterales; family DSM-12255; genus CALMBF01. The sequence continues at coordinate 17,943 of CALMOE010000055.1, forward strand.
GTGACCACTGTCCCATCGACGTTGCTCGCAATTCTAATGATATCCTCCCGGGAGGGGCCAAGGCGACGAAGCAATTTGCCATTCGCCATATCCCAGACAAGCAGCCATTTCTTGTCTTCCACTGCCAGCAGGTGCTTGCCGTCCCGAGTGATGACGACGCCTCCCAAATCCTTCTCCCCTCCTGCTAAACTTCTGGAGATCGCGGTACTAGTGATATCCAAGATATGGATCATCTTTTCACCACCTGAGTACGCCAGACGTTTTCCGTCAGGTGTGAAGGCGAGTGCGTCTGTCTTGCCGGCTCCGTTCTTAATAACCGTTGACAACGCCCTGTCACGGAGAGCAGTGTATCCACCCTCCCTGGCGTCGGATTTTCTATTGTTCCCTTTTTTCGCTGACTGGATGGTCGACCCTGCCTCCTCAGCCCCTGTCGCACGGATCAAGCCCAGATCCCAGAACACTATCGACCCGTCTTCATGGGCCGTGGCCAGTTGATCGGTGGCAGGATTGCAAGTCAAGGTCCTCAACTCTTCCTTTAGCTTGAACCAGGCAATGGGTTTGCCGTCTGCCGCGTCCCAGAAAAATAGACGATCGTCACCAATAGCCGCTATGAGCATGTCATTTTTCGCTGAAAAGCATGTTTCTGTAACCTTGTCCGGCAGATCGCTGCTCCACCAGATTGGTTCCCCCCTCTTCCGATCCCAGAGTATGATTGACTTGTCGTCGCCACCGGTAGCTATTTGGCGGGAGTCACTCGAAATGGCCAGGGAGATGATTTTACCCTTGTGGCCGACAAGTTTCCGTTCCGCAGATATCAACGTGTCAAACGCAAGAGGGAGCAGTATCCGTGGTGAAGCCTGTGAACGTGAAGAGACCTTGTCAAAAGCAGATGCTGCCGGCATGAAAGCAGGCAGCATCGCAATCAAAAAGCTGAATAATAGTGCCCTCTTCCCCATGGTTCTCATCGGTAAACTCCTGTCACTTCGACTCTGCCGGAGCTATGGTATAGAGCCTGACAGCCTCTCCCCAGTCCGCCGGATCAATCTGGCTCAGTTTCCTGGCAAGGTCCCCGACAAGACCTGTTGACGCAGCATCATATACCCTGAAAATCCCCTCCTGGAAGCCGTGGAGGATGATCTCGGGTACACGGGTGGCAATGACCTTGATCCTTTCCTGGCTCGGCCTGTCTGCAAAACGCGGCAGTGAAATGGCTTGAAGTTTGATCGCCGCCCCCTTGGGTGGGAATACCTGGCCGATGTTTGCCCGGACGAAATTGTCGGGCAGAAGGGAGTTTGGGAACAAAAGCGTCACCGAATTGTCAGCGGCGATTGAAAAGATGTAAATGTAACAGTCACTGTCAACCTGGTAATGGATACGAATCTCTTCGCCGCTCCTGAAAGTGTTCTTCCCCAGATCGACCCTGATATGGAGAGACTTATCCTCTTCCGGGTAGAGCGGCCTGACAAGTGCTTTCAGCCTGACGCGGTAAAGGTTGGGATCATTCCTGTCCCGTTCCTCGCTGATGGTTGAGACCCGCTCGATTCTCCCCCTAACCCTTGCAAAGGTGAACTCCTCTGCCAGTTGTGCATTGGATACCAGCGTGTGCGAGCGTACAAATGTTCCGACAGCCTCTTCCAGGGCACGACGCTTGGCGTCTGCCCGTGCCCGCTCCATAACCTCTTTGGGCGGATCGTAATCGCTCCCCGCAGCCTCCCCCACGGCCTCGACCCATATCTGGCCACCCTCCCCCCCTGCCTGCTCGGCTGTAGCGCGATCGCAGAGTAAAAGCAGCACGAACATGAATGCTGCTGCGATGACACATCTTCCCAGATTTACGGCCACATTGATCATGCAAACACCTGTCAGCGTAATACGAATGCCACCTTGGCGCCGGCTAGAAAACCAGCTGTTTGATCGGCTGAATATATGAGAGCCGCGTCATCCGCTGAGACCTCGATGTCCACGGCCTGCCTGGTACCGGTAGCCCTTATTAGTAACGGCCTCAATACTCCACGGGTTTCCAGGGCAGCCCTGGCTTTGGCAACTGTTGTGCTGTATTCAGCTAGACCATGCTGAACGAGGACCTTTTGACTCACCAAGGTGGGATCATAGAGAGTATCGCCAGAAGATGCTATGATCCGATTCAGAAACGCCGGACGGAACTCTTGATCCCTGGCATCGACAATCAGGCCGTCATATTGAATCCCCTCGGCCAAATTTGAAGCTGATACGAAGCGTTGACCTCCAATATCCAAACCAGGCGCGAGGTCCCCTTTGCCGAGGAGTTCATAGAGATGGGAGACGAACCCGCCGGGACCGTGAAGATCGATCCTGAGGATGGCGATTGCCTTTTCATTTTCTCTGCTGTACTCCTGGTAAGCAACCTGCGCCCTCCTGACAACACCTGCCACAGATGAGGCAACAGCACCCTGCCCATCCCCCACCCTTCGCTCGCCGTTGATCGCAAAGCCGTACAGGTATTCCACAACCTGCTTTTGAGCCATGACCACAGCTGCCCGCTTTGCCATGATTTCACGCTGGGCAGGCTGTGCATGTTCAGGATTGCCGGCAGCCTCACCTATGAAGATGATGGTCCCCTGGCTGAATGCCGTCAGGTCGTCCCTGCCGGCCGGCCCGCCGGTGACCTGGAAACCTTGATGAGACAGCCAGGCATTGGCCCCGGGAAAGGCTCCATCAACCTGCAGGGCTCCGCAATAGCATGGAGGTGGCTGAGACAGGGGAAGAACGAGCAGCACCAGCAGCAACATCGTTATCAATGATTTCTTCGGCATAGAAATATAATACAATTCGAGGGATCAATTTCAATTTCACTGCCATATAACGTCTGCGGCCGGATCAGGGTAT
>CALMOE010000056.1 GCA_937871715.1 uncultured Geobacter sp.
GAGGCGCCGTTGAGACCGTTTCGCCCCGTCAAGGCAACGCCGTGTATGCCCCTGTTTGCCGTTTGAAAAAATACCTTGCTTTTTGACCATCTACGTGTTAAAGACGAACTACAAGTTAATGTTCACTAGCAAAAAGTGAGCTCTCCAGGCTCACTTTTTTTTATGGTAAAAGCTATGGCAAAGATGGATACGGCAGGACAGATCAGCGAGTTGGCGCTCCCCATTCTGGATTCCCTCGGGATGGAGCTGGTGGAGTTGGAGTACCGCAAGGAGGGGCAGGGGATGGTGCTGCGCCTCTACATCGACAAGCCCGGTGGGGTCACCCTGGATGACTGCGCCGATGTGAGCAGGGAGCTCTCCGAGATTCTCGACGTGGAGGATGTCATCCACTGCCACTACAGTCTGGAGGTTTCGTCCCCAGGGCTGAACCGGCCCCTGAAGAAGGAGGCGGATTATGTCCGCTATGCCGGCAGGCTGGTGAAGATCAGGACTTTCGAAATGGTGGCTGACGATGCGGGGAACAGGCGCAAGACCTTCCTCGGCGAGCTTGTCGGTCTCGAAGGCGGGGTTGTTGCCGTGAAGCTGAAAGAGGGGCAGTCGGCATCGATACCCCTGGATAAGATCGCCAAAGCCAACCTTGAATTTGAAATGTAACAATTCTCAACCAAACGTGCGGTAGCGAAGGAGAGCAACGTGGAGACAAGTTTGAATCTCAAACATATCATTGACCAGATCGTCAAGGAGAAGAGCATTGACAAGGCGATCGTTGTCGAGGCCCTTGAGCAGGCCGTGCTTACGGCTGCCAATAAGAAGTTTCGCAACACCCGCGATCTTGAGGCACACTTCAATCCGGAGCTGGGTGAGGTTGAGCTGTTCGAGTTCGTCGAGGTCGTGGAGGATGTTGAGGATTCTTACAAGCAGATAACCCTGGAAGAGGCGGTTGAACAGGATCCTGAGGTGGAGATCGGTGACGTGATCGGCATGAAGCTCCCCTCCAGCGAGTTTTCCCGCATCGCCGCCCAGACCGCCAAGCAGGTCATCATTCAGCGTGTGCGGGAAGCCGAGCGCGAGACCATCTTCAACGAGTACAAGGACCGGGTCGGCGAGCTGATCAACGGCATGGTGCGCCGCTTTGAGAAGGGGGACCTGGTGATCGACCTGGGCAAGGTGGAGGCTGTCCTGTACCACAAGGAGCTAGCCCCCCGTGAGGTCTATCGTCAGGGTGACCGGGTAAAGGCCCTGATCACCGACATCCGCATGACCACCAAGGGGCCGCAGATACTCCTCTCCCGGACAGCGCCGGCAATGCTGGCCAAGCTGTTTGAGGCAGAGGTGCCCGAGGTTGCCGAGGGGATCGTGGAGATCATCAATGTGGTGCGCGAGCCCGGGAGCCGGGCGAAGATCGCCGTCTACTCCCACGACTCGGATGTCGATCCGGTCGGCGCCTGCGTAGGCATGCGGGGCAGCAGGGTGCAGAATGTGGTGTCCGAGCTCAGGGGGGAGAAGATCGATATCATCCCCTGGACCGAGGATGTCGCCCGCTTTGCCTGCAATGCCCTCTCTCCTGCCACTGTGTCCAAGGTCTACGTGGAGGACGAGAGCAAGGCTATGGAGATCATCGTCCCCGATGACCAGCTCTCCCTGGCTATCGGCAAGAGGGGGCAGAACGTGCGCCTGGCCGCCAAGCTGACCGGCTGGCGTATCGACATCAAGAGTGAAACCCGCCAGGCCGAGGCCGAGCTCCTGCAGTACTCCTCCTATGACGGTACCGCCGAGGAAGAGGAAGAGGAGGGTGTTGAAATGGTCGAATCCGTGGAGTCTGCTGTGGAGACGGCGGAGCAGTAGTGGCAAAGGCCGAGCCCCAGCGCAGCTGTCTCGGGTGCCGGGAGGTGAAGCCCAAGGATGAACTCCTTCGCTTCGTACTCGACCCTGAGAAGAATGTTGTCCCCGACCTGGCGAAGAGACTCCCCGGCCGGGGGGCGTACACCTGCTACCGGCGCAGCTGTCTGGAAGCGGCCGTGGTGAAGCGCCAGTTCTCCCGCTCATTCAAGGGGGAGGCAAGAACCCCTTCTGCCGTGGATCTGCTCTCCATGGTGACCGGGCTGCAGGAGGAACGGGTTGCGGCTACCATAGCCCTGGCCAACAAGGCCGGCAGGATTGTCTCGGGAAGCGACAAGGTTATGGATGCGCTGCGCAAGGGGAGTATTGCCCTGCTGATACTGGCGGAGGACATATCGCCGGAGAGCGCGGCAAAGTTTTTGGCAATCGCGGACAAGACCGGGATTGAATCCTTCCGCTTTTCAGAGAAAGAGCGGCTCGGTTCACCTCTGGGAAAGGATCTGAGGAGCGTGGTGGCTGTCTGCCCCGGCCCCTTTGCCGAGAGTCTGCGCAGGGAATTGAAGAGATACGGGAACTTCTTCGAGGGAGGAGCTGAATAGGATGAGCAAGATTCGCGTGCATGAGCTGGCGCAGAAGATGGGGATTGACAACAAGGAGCTGATCGCCAAGCTGAAAGCGATCGGCGTGGAGGTCAACAACCATATGGCTGCCATTGACGATGAGGTTGCAAGAAAGCTCCAGGCGCCGGCCACTGTTACCAAGACGGTGCGGGACGTATCCCAGGAGGAGACCAGGGTTACATCGACGGTCATCAGGAGGCGCGCCAAGGTAGTGGAGAAGGTGGTCGAGGTCCCGGTTGAGGAGGTCGAGCCCCCTGTTGCACAGGAAGAGCCCGCTCCGGCACCGGTTGCCAAGCCCGCAGCAGCAGAGCCGGCAGAAGTGCAGCCGGTTGCAGAGGCCAAGCCGGTAGAAGAGCAATCGGTTGCAGAGACCAAGCCGGTTGCAGAGGCCAAGGAGGTCCCTGCGCCGGTCAAGGCTGAAGTTAAGCCAGCGGAGCAAGCGCCGGCAGAGACATCGATTGCTCCCCCGGCGGCCCCAGCCAAGGTTGTGGCGCCAGAGCCGCAGAGGCCTACGGCCAACCGTGCCGTTATTCTCGGCAGGGTGGAGCTCCCCTCTATGGCCAGGCCGGAACGGCCGACCGAGCGTCCACATCCCCAGCGTGGCGAGCGCCAGGGTGAGCCCTCTGCGGATAGGCCGGTGCAGCGCCGCGAGGTTATCCCCTCCAGCAGGCCAGAGTCTGCAGGCGGACGCGGTCCGGCAGCAGCTGGCCGCGACAGGCAGGGTTTTGCCCCCCGCGGAGGCCAGCAGCCTCCCGGACGCGTTGGCGAACAACCATTTGCCAAGCCGACACCACCCCCTGCGGAGATGCCGGGTGGCGGAGATGATCGCAAGGGTGGCCGCAAGGGGGCTCCCAAGGGTGGCCCAGCCGGTGATGCAGGACGTCCGGGCAAGAAGGGTGGCCCGGCTGACAAGCGCAAGGAGTTGGGCCGCAAGGAAGAGTTCGATGACCGGCGCGAGCGTGTGTTCGAACCCGGTTCCCGTGCCGGTAAGGGTAAGAGGAAGCAGGCGAAGATCGAGCGTGTTTCCGATGGGAAAAAGACAGAGATCACTACACCAAAGGCGATCAAGCGGATCATCAAGATCAGTGAGACCATCACTGTAGGCGAACTGGCCAAGAGGATGGGGATCAAAGCTACCGACCTGATCCGCGCCCTGATGAAGATGGGGCTGATGGCCACCATCAACCACCCGCTGGACGTGGATACAGCCACCCTGCTGGCCGGAGATTTCGGTTACGAGATTGAAAACGTGGCGGTCGACCTGGACGAGATCCTGGAGTCTGTTCCCGATGCCCCAGAGTCACTGGTGGTCCGCCCTCCGGTGGTTACCATCATGGGTCACGTCGACCACGGCAAGACGTCGCTCCTCGACGCTATCCGGGAGGCCAATGTCATCGCAGGCGAGGCCGGCGGGATTACCCAGCATATCGGTGCCTATGACGTGGAGTTGAACGGCCGGAAGATCACCTTCCTCGACACCCCGGGCCACGAGGCGTTCACCGCCATGCGGGCACGCGGTGCCAAGGTGACGGATATAGTCATCCTGGTGGTGGCTGCCGACGACGGCGTCATGCCCCAGACCAGGGAGGCTATCAATCACTCCAAGGCCGCCGGGGTGCCGATCATCGTTGCCATCAACAAGGTCGACAAGCCCGAGGCCAAGCCGGAGCGGGTCAAACAGGAGCTGACCGAGCACGGCCTGGTTGCCGAGGAGTGGGGTGGTGACACCACCATGGTGGAAGTTTCCGCCAAGAAACGGCTCAACCTGGAGTCGCTGCTGGAGATGATTCTCCTCCAGGCAGACGTCATGGACCTGAAGGCCAACCCGGAGAAGGCTGCCAAGGGTACCATCGTCGAGGGTAAACTGGACAAGGGGCGCGGCCCGGTGGCCACGGTGCTGGTCCAGGAGGGTACTCTCAAGCTCGGCGACTACTGCGTCGTCGGCGTCCACTCCGGCCGGGTGCGCGCCATGCAGAACGACCGGGGCGAAAAGGTTCTGGAGGCCGGTCCCTCCACGCCGGTCGAGCTCATCGGTCTCTCTGGGGTTCCCGATGCGGGTGACGTGTTCGTCGCCATGACGGACGAGCGCCAGGCCAAGGAGATCGCCACCCTGCGCCAGATCAAACAGCGCGAGCTGGAGCTGGCCAAGCACTCCAAGCTTTCCCTGGAAGAGCTCTACAGCAAGATCCAGGCAGGGGAGGTCAAGGACCTCAACGTCATCGTCAAGGGGGACGTGCAGGGGTCCGTGGAGGCGGTCAGCGAATCGCTGCGCAAGCTCTCCACCGCCGCTGTCCGCCTCAATGTCATCCACTCCGCGGTCGGCGCCGTTACCGAGACGGACGTCAACCTGGCATCGGCCTCCAACGCGATCATCATCGGCTTTAACGTACGCCCCGAGGTCAAGGCCCAGGCCATGGCTGAGAAGGAAGGGGTCAGCATTCGCCAGTACAGCATCATCTACAATGCCGTTGACGATGTGAAGAAGGCGATGGAGGGTCTCCTCTCTCCGATCTTCAGGGAGAAGTACCTGGGTCGGGCGGAAGTTCGCGAAGTATTCTCCGTGCCGAAGGTCGGCAACGTTGCCGGCTGCTACATCCAGGACGGCAAGGTGCTGCGCAACGCCCAGGTAAGGCTGCTGCGGGACAACGTGGTGGTCTACGAAGGGAAGATGTCCTCCCTGCGCCGTTTCAAGGATGACGTGAAGGAGGTTGCCACCGGTTACGAGTGCGGTATCGGCCTGGAAAACTACAACGACATCAAGGTTGGGGATATCATCGAGGCGTTCGAGATGGAGAAAATTGCCGCCACGCTCTAAAGGCAGGAACGAGGATGAAGGAGCGAGGAAAAAGGCAGTAGTCGTTCCTCGCTCCTCGTACCTGATTTTTTAACCTGAGGATTTATGTTCAAACGTTGTGAAAAAGTGGCGGAAGCCATCCATGAAGAGATATCCGCCCTGCTCATCAAGGGGGTGAAGGACCCGCGCATCGGCATGGTTACGGTTACCGGTGTAAAGGTGACCGAGGACCTGCATCTGGCGACGGTATACTTCTCGGTAATCGGCGGTGAAGCCGAGCGCAAGGGGGCGGAGGCCGGCCTGAACAGCGCCAAGGGGTTCCTCCGTCGGGAGATCGGCAAGGTGCTGCGCATGCGTTACGTTCCCGATCTTCTCTTCCGCTACGACGAGTCGGTGGAGTACGGCAGCAGGATCGAGAGCCTGCTGAAGCAGATTCACGAAACGGACGGTATTGATGCTGAAAAAGATCAATGAGCTGATCGCAGCACAGGGGAGTTTTCTCATAACCACCCACGAGAGCCCGGATGGGGACGCGGTGGGCTCCTCCCTTGCCCTTGCCAACTACCTGCGGGAGTTGGGGAAGGATGTGACCGTTCATATCTGTGATCCTGTGCCGGATCTCTACGCATTCCTACCCATGGCCTCCGAGGTGACCACCACCCTCCCCGAACGTGACTATGACGTCTGTTTCGTTCTGGATGTGGGGGAGTTCCGCCGCGCCGGCAGGCAGGTTGCTGATGCCAGGGGGAGAGTCGGGGCGTTCGTCAACCTGGACCACCACAAGACCAGGGACGAGTTCGGTCTCTATAATCTGATCGATCCAGAAGCAGCTTCCACGGCAATTCTCGTCTACCGTCTCATCAAGGAGGCGGGGGGGGAGGTCTCCCTGGCCACAGCCCTTTGTATCTACGTGGCCACCATCACCGATACCGGCTCCTTCCGCTACTCCAATGCAAACCCGGAGGCATTTGCCGTTGCCGGCGAGATGATCTCCAAGGGGGTCAATGCCTGGGACATTGCCTCCCTTCTCTACGAGAGCCAGCCGCGTCCGAGGCTTGAGCTCCTCTCCTATGCCCTTTCGACCCTCACCTTTTCCGAATGCGGCAGATTCGCCTCCCTCACCGTAACCCTGGAGATGTACGCCGCCACCGGTACCGATGCTGAGCTTACCGACGGTTTTATCAACTATCCCCGCTCAGTTCGCGGCGTCGAGGTCGCCATCTTCTTTCGCCAGTTGAACGATACTGCCTATAAGGTCGGCTTCCGTTCCAAGGGGAGGGTTGATGTCTCCCGTCTTGCCGAGGGATTCGGCGGTGGTGGGCATCACAATGCTGCCGGCTGCGTGGTGGAGGGGGGGATCGAAGAGGTTCGCGACAAGGTCTTTTCCCATCTGAGGTCCGTACTCTAGTGCTCGACGGTTTTCTCGTTGTTGACAAGCCTGCGGGGATGAGCTCCCATCAGGTGGTTGCCATGTTGCGCCGCACACTTGGGGAGAAGAAAATCGGCCATACCGGCACCCTCGACCCTTTTGCCACCGGCGTTCTCCCCATAGCGCTGGGGGAGGGGACCAAGGCGATAACCTTTCTCGACGAGTCGGTTAAGGAGTACCGGGCAACCATGCGTCTGGGAATCAGTACCGACACCCAGGACCTGGAAGGGGAGATCCTTGAACAGCGGGGTTGGAGCCATGTTACCAGGGAGGCTGTGGAGTCCCTGGTTCAGGCATTCAGCGGCAATCTGCTCCAGGTGCCACCCATGTTTTCCGCGCTGAAGCGTGACGGAGTACCCCTTTACAAGCTGGCCCGCAAGGGAGAGACAGTTGAGCGGGAGCCCCGGGCCATCACGGTACATTCATTGGAGATGGAGCGGATCGAGCTCCCCGAGGTCTCCTTCACGGTGCGCTGTTCCCGCGGGACTTACGTGCGCACCCTGGCCCACGACATGGGGGAATCCCTGGGGTGTGGCGCCCACCTCCTTGCCCTGCGCCGCACCAAGAGCGGTCCATTTTCCCTTGAGAACTCATTTACACTTGACGAGATAGCAGTAGGACCGCCCCGGGAGGTTGCCGTCAGGCATTTTGTCCCCGTCAGGACGGCCCTTGCCCACCTGCCAGAGCTGGAGCTCACGCCAGCAGGATCTGCCCGGGTCAGGAACGGCATCCCCCCTCTGGAGGGTGATCTGGCGAGCGGCTCAGCCATTCCGTCTTCCGGGCGGGTGATTCTCACTTCTGACGGCACGATTGCCGCAGTGGCGGAGGTAATCCTCCCTGGGGAGCGTCGGGGTGGGAGCCTGCTGCGCATTTGTCGCGGATTCAACCAGGTTTCTGCTTTACAGTAGTTGTGCGGATATGCTATAAGGAAGTTTCGCAAAATGCCCGAAAATAAATCCGAAAATACAAAAATTATGGAAAGGAGGTGTAATTAGATGCTGGCTACCGAAAAAAAACAGGAAATAATCAACTCGTACAAGCTGCATGAAAGCGATACCGGTTCTCCGGAAGTTCAGATTGCTATTCTTACCGAGCGCATTACTTACCTGACAGAGCACTTCAAGACCCACAAGAAGGATCACCACAGCCGTCGCGGGCTGCTGAAGCTTGTCGGTCAGAGGCGCCGTCTGCTTGACTACGTCAAGGGGAAGAGTGTCGATCGTTACAAGAGCATAATCGAAAAACTTGGCATCCGTAGGTAAGAATGGGCAGTATACCCCTGCGCAAGGGGTATATTGCCTTCTCTTTTATTTCATCATGGGCTTTTCAGCCCATTTGTTTTTGGCGCATATCAACTGTTGGGGGCGTGGATAAAGCGGCTAAGAATAGGTACGAGGAAAGAGGTTCGAGGTACGCGCTCCTCGCTCATCGCTCCTGCCTTTGCCTTTTTGTCGACGGCCCCAACACCTATAGGAAATAGGTGAGGAACGTACACATGGCACAACATACTGTAGAACTTGAATTCAGCGGGCGCAAGCTCACCATCGAAACCGGCAGGATGGCCAAGCAGGCCAACGGCGCGGTAGTCGTCAGGAGCGGCGATACCATGGTCCTGGTTACCGCGGTCGCCAGCAAGTCGATCAAGGAGGGGCAGGACTTCTTCCCTCTTACGGTCAATTACCAGGAGAAGGCCTATGCCGGCGGCAAGATCCCCGGTGGTTTCTTCAAGCGGGAGGCGCGGCCGTCGGACAACGAGACCCTGATCTGCCGCCTCATCGACAGGCCGATCCGGCCACTGTTCCCGGAAACCTTCCTCAATGACACCCAGATCATGGCAACCGTCATCTCCGCCGACAAGGATAACGATCCCGGCATCCTCTCCATGATCGGCGCCTCCGCCGCCCTTGAGGTATCCGACATCCCCTTCTTCGGTCCCATCGCCGGGGTGAAGGTCGGCCGGATAAACGGCCAGTTCGTTGCCAACCCGACTGCCGAGCAGCTTGAGCAGAGCGATATGGAAATCGTGGTGGCAGCCAGCCGCGACGCCATCTGCATGGTCGAGGGGGGTGCCAATGTCCTCCCTGAAGAAGTGATGCTCGATGCGATATTCTTCGGCCATCAGGTCGTGCAGCCGATACTCGACGCCCAGGAGAAGCTGAGATCCCTGGCCGGGGTGGCCAAGCGGGAAGTATTGCCGCCGGCAGTGGATGCCGAACTGAAGGCAAAGGTTGCTGAACTTGCCGCCGCCAGGATAAAGGAGGCGGTGAAGATCGTTGCCAAGCAGGAGCGTCACAACGCCATCGATGGGGTCATCGAGGAGACGATTGCCGCCCTTGCCGGCGATTACGAGGGGCGCAACAAGGAGATCAAGGGTTTCATCGGCGACTTGGAGTACGAACTGGTCCGCGAGCACATCATCAAGGACGGCGAGCGGATCGACGGCCGGGACACCCGGACGATCAGGCCGATAGCCACCGAAGTTTCACTGCTGCCGCGGGTACACGGATCGGCACTTTTCACCAGGGGTGAGACCCAGGCCCTGGTGTCCGCCACTCTCGGCACCTCCATCGATGAGCAACGGATCGATTCCCTCTATGGCGAGTCCAAGAAGAAGTTCCTCCTCCACTACAATTTCCCGCCGTACTCGGTCGGTGAAACCAGTTTCCGTCTTGCTCCGGGGCGTCGCGAAATCGGCCACGGCGCTCTTGCCGAGCGCGCTCTTACGGCAGTTCTGCCTAAACATGACGATTTCCCTTACACCATAAGGATCGTTTCCGAAACACTCGAGAGCAACGGCTCATCCTCGATGGCCACGGTCTGCGGTGGTTCCCTCTCCATGATGGACGCCGGCATCCCGATCAAGGCGCCGGTGGCCGGTATCGCCATGGGCCTTATCAAGGAGGGTGACGACGTCGCCATCCTCTCCGACATCCTCGGCGACGAGGACCACCTTGGCGACATGGACTTCAAGGTGGCAGGCACGGCCGAAGGGGTGACCGCCCTGCAGATGGACATCAAGATCACCGGCGTCTCCCGTGAGATCATGAAGCGGGCGCTGGAGCAGGCCAGGGAAGGTCGCTTGCACATTCTCGGCAAAATGGCTGAGACCATCTCTGCTTCCCGGGCCGACATGTCGGCCTACGCGCCACGTATCACCACCATCTTCGTCAAGACCGACAAGATCCGCGACGTCATCGGCACCGGCGGCAAGAATATTCGTAACATCACCGAGACGACCGGTGTCGTGGTGGATATCGACGATTCCGGCCGCATCAATATCGCCAGCAACGACAAGGCAGCCTGCGACCTGGCCATCAAGATGATCCGCGACCTGACCGCCGAGGCGGAAGAGGGTAAGCTCTACATGGGGACAGTGAAGAAGATCATGGACTTCGGCGCCTTTGTCGAGATTTTTCCCGGCACAGACGGACTGGTGCATATCTCCGAGCTGGACACGGAGAGGGTCAAGAACGTCTCAGATATCCTCAAGGAGGGTGACAAGGTGCTGGTGAAGTGCATCGGCATCGACAAACAGGGTAAGATCAAGCTCTCCAGGAAAGAGGCCCTGGGGCAAACCCTGCCGGAGTAACTCTACTCACTATGGCATTAACGGAAGGGCGGCATGATTGCCGCCCTTTTTTTGGCCGAATCATCGGCGGAGCAAGGTCGATAGCTCCCCGGGATGGCAATGCCAATGACCTGTTGTCTCATTGATTCAACTTTTCCTTCGCCTTGCGGAATGCTCTGTTGCGGCTATATTTAATAAATGGTAAACAGATCCCTTCTTACAAATGGCATCAGGATAATCACCCAGAATATCCCCCATGCGTACTCGGTCTCCGTAGGATTCTGGGTGGTGGGTGGTTCGCGCTATGAGCGACCGGAATACAACGGTGTCTCCCACTTCATAGAACATCTCCTCTTCAAGGGTACCGAGAGGCGCTCCTCCTTCGAAATCGCCCGCGAGACCGATTCCATAGGCGGTTTCATGAACGCCTTTACCGGCAGGGAATTCGTCTGTTATTATGCCAAGGTGCTGGTGGATTTCCTCCCCAAGGCAGTGGATCTGCTCGCCGACATCTTCCTCAATTCCAGATTCCCTGAGGAGGAGATAGAAAACGAGCGCAAGGTGATCCTCCAGGAGATCAGGATGCTGGAGGATGCGCCGGATGACCAGCTCCATGACCTTTTCCAGCGCAACTTCTGGGATGGGCATCCTCTGGGTATGCCGATCATCGGCACCACCGAGAGCGTCCAGGGGATCTCCCGCGATTTTCTCGTCGACTATAAGAACGACACCTACCGGGCAGGGGATATCATCATCACCGCTGCCGGCAAGGTGGACCACCACGCCCTTGTGGAGATGCTCGCTCCACTGCTCACAGGGGTGCCGGTTGGGAGCAGCAGGCCGGTTTGCGCCCCTCCGCTCCACAGCAAGAGGTGCTGCAAGTCGGACAGGGATCTGGAACAGCTACTCTTCTGTCTGGGAACCAAAGGCTTTGCCCAGAACCACCCCGGCAGGCACGATGCACTGGTGCTCAACACCATACTCGGGGGGAGCATGAGTTCCCGTCTCTTCCAGGAGGTCAGGGAGAAGGAGGGGCTTGCCTACTCAGTCTACTCGTACCTCTCTTCCCACTCCGATACGGGGGCAATGGTGATCTCCGCTGGGACCACCGCCGAGAAGTTCCCCCAGGTGATGGATATCGTGCTGCGTGAATTGAAACGGCTGAAGAGCGTCCCCCCCACGGAGGAGGAGCTTTCCGCCGCCAGGGAACAGCTCAAGGGGAATATCCTTCTCTCCCTGGAGAGCAGTGACAGTGTCATGTCCAAGCTGGCCAAGAACGAGATCTACCTCGGTGGGTACCAGCCAGTGGAGCAGGTGCTGGCCGGTTTCTCGGCCGTGACCAGGGATAGTCTCCTGGATCTCTGCAATGAGCTTTTTGATGAGGATTACTTCACGCTGCAGCTTCTCGGCAGGATGTCCGAAATCAGTTTCGAGGTTGATCAGATCAGCCTCTGAGGTCAGAATAGATGGAGCAGATAAGGGTTGCCATAAAAAGGGTCAGGCCGGGGAGCGACATCCCCCTGCCGCGCTACATGACAAGCCACTCGGCCGGCATGGACCTTCATGCCGACCTCGACCGGGAGACGATCATCCATCCCGGAGAGCGACTACTGGTTCCCACAGGGATCGCCATTGCCCTCCCGGACGGCTACGAGGCCCAGATCCGGCCGCGCAGTGGCCTGGCCCTTAAGCATGGCATCGCCCTGGTGAACAGCCCCGGCACCATCGATGCCGATTACCGTGGAGAGATAGCGGTCATAGTCATCAACCACGGCAGTGAGCCTTTCCTTATCAAGAGAGGCGAGCGGATAGCCCAGATGGTCGTTGCCCGCTTCAGCCGGGTCGAATGGCTTGAGAGTAACGATCTTGAGAGTACGGCCAGGGGGGATGGCGGTTTCGGTCATACTGGGCGGTGAGGGGCAGTGAATAGTGAACAGTGAAAAGTAAGTAATGAATAGCGAAAAGATGTATGGTTCCCTTTACCATTTGCTATTCACTGTTTACCAAAAGAAGGAGAATGGTGTGAAAGATCCACGCATTACCAGATGGGCAGAGGTGCTGGTCGATTATTCGACCCGGGTGAAAAAGGGTGACGTGGTGCTCATCTCCGCCGGTGGATTCGAGTCGCTACCCCTGGTGAAGGAGATCTACCGCCTCTGTCTGGCCAGGGGGGCCAGGTACGTGGAGTACGAGTTCTCCAATGCGGAAATCTCCCGCCACTTCTACAACAGTGCCAATAAGGATCAGCTCGCCCACTTCCCCCAGCACAAGCTTGATTTCATGAAGCAGGTGACCGTCTACATCGCCATCGGCGCGGCGGACAACTCCATGGTCATGGCCCGGGCCAGGCAGGAGGCGATGATCTCCTATGCCAAGCTTACCCGCCCAATTGTCGATCAGCGGGTCAAGCATACCCGCTGGGTGATCACCCGCTACCCGACCCACGGCGGCGCCCAGGAGGCGCGCATGAGCCTGGAGGAGTACGAGGATTATGTCCTGTCAGCCTGCTGCATCGACTGGAAGGCCGAATCCAGGAAACAGGAGAAGCTGAAAAAGCTCATGGACAGGGCGGACAGGGTGAGGATCGTCGCTGCCGACACCGATCTTACCTTCAGCATCAAGGGTCTCCCCGGGATAAAGTGCGACGGTCGTTTCAATATCCCGGACGGAGAGGTGTTCACCGCTCCTGTCAAGGATTCGGTGGAGGGGTACATCACCTACAACTGCCCTACAATCTACCAGGGGAAGGAGTTCAACAACATTCGCCTTGAGTTTGCCAATGGGAGAATCGTCAAGGCAGAGGCAGGGGGGATGACGGCAGAGCTGAACAGCATCCTGGACACGGACGAGGGTGGGCGCTATATCGGCGAGTTCGCCATCGGTGTCAACCCCGGCATCCGCCGCCCCATGCGCAACATCCTCTTCGACGAGAAGATCTTCGGCTCCATTCACTTTACCCCCGGCCAGTGCTATGACGAGTGCGACAACGGCAACCGATCCGCCGTCCACTGGGACATGGTGAAGCTTCTTGAGGGGGACGGGGAGATATGGTTCGACGATCTCCTGATCCAGAAGGATGGCCGCTTCGTCCACAGGGAGCTCCTTGTGCTTAACCCGGATGACATGCCATGTTAATCGCCATCAACCCGGATAACCCCCAGAAGCGGCTGATAGACCAGGTAGTCCTGACGCTGGAGAAGGGGGGGGTGATCGCCTACCCCACCGATACCACCTACGGCATCGGCTGCAGCATCTTCAGCAAGAAGGGGGTGGAGCGGATTTACCAGATCAAGCAGAGGGAGAAGAAAAAACCGTTCTCATTCATCTGCCCCAGCCAGTCTGAAATCGCCCGCTATGCCAAGGTGAGCAACTACGCCTTCAAGGTTATGAAGCGACTGCTCCCGGGGCCTTATACATTCGTCCTCGAGGCAACCAGCATCGTTCCGGACCTCCTGCAGACCAGGCAGAAGACCGTGGGGATCCGCATCCCCGACAACGCCATCTGCATGGCCCTTGTAAGGGCCCTGGGGCATCCCATCGTCACCACCAGCGCCAACCTCTCCGGAGAGGAGCCAATCGGCGACCCGGGCGACGTTTTTCGAGCCATGGGGAAGCAGCTGGACATGGTCATCGACGGCGGCATCCTCCCACCGGATGTCAGCTCCGTGGTTAGCCTGTTGGGTGACAGGCCCGAGGTGCTGCGCCAGGGGATAGGTGACGTGAGCTGGTGCAAGGGGTAGGGATGCGCAGGAGAACGGTCAGAAACGGCCTGCGCCTCCTGGCAGGGGCAGTATTCCTTTTCATCCTCGGCGCATTCTACGGCAGGGAGATCGGCGGCCTGTTCATCTTCTCCAGCGGAGGGGCGGTGGAGTTCGTCCAACTGGCCTTCTTCTGGGGTGGGATACTCGGTGGTACCGGTGCGGTTATGATCTGCGCCGGACTGATGCAGGCCCGGACAGCTTCGGACAGATCGAAAATCCTGCCGTCATTTCTCTTGGTAATGATCATGGTAGGCCTCTTCTTCATCCTCTTCGCCAGGGCGCTCTTCTCTCCGCCACCCCAGCACCCCCTGCGTCCAGGGGAGACCCTGGTCATATGAAATCAGTCCTCACTTCGCGATACAGAGTGCTCGGCCTGGCTAGCATCCGCCTGGGTATCATCCTGCTCGTCTCCCTCTGGGTGGCCACCTATCTCAACTACGATACCTACAAGGATTTCTACGGCAAGAAGCTTTTCAGGCTGCATACCTCAGATCTTAAAAGCCTGGCCGACCAGATGACCATCAAGCTCAACTTCTTCCTCTCCCAGGGGAACAGCTCCGCAGTGCAGGACGTGCTCGACGCCAGTTTCGGCCTCTTCGGCTTTGTCATCACAGACTGCGCATCCACCCAGAGGAGCTGTCCGGAACAGAAGGTCCTTCATGTCTCCGGCCCCGAATCCGCCTGGATGCGCACCCCTACTGCCGATGACCTGAACGGGGGCTCCTTTACACTCTTGCAGCGGTCGCTGCCGGTCGGCAATGAGCCGGTCCTCCCCGGCGCACCTCCTGGCCAGATAATCGGCCGCCTCTATGTGATCAAGAATATCCCCTCCGGTTTCTTCAGCGACTACCTTATCTGGCTCCGTCACCCGTTGAGCGACTCCGGGGCGCGGCGCTTTTACCTCCGCACCAACATGGCGTTTACTGCCGGTGCCATGATAATCTGGACCGTTGCCGAGTTCTACTTCATGGTGCGCAGGCGGCAGAAACGCATCCTTGCACGGCGGCAGGAGGAGTTGCGGGCCTCGGTGGACAGCTACCTCAGGCAGCTCACTGAAAAGGATCTGCAGATAACCAGGCTTAACGACCAGTCGCGCAGACAGCATGAGGCATCGGTGGCCATGATTCGCTCCCTGGAGCAGAAGATCCGCAACGAGGAGGAGTACCGCGAGCTTGCCGAACAGATCATCGCCGAGCTGGAGGTGGCCCAAGGTGAGCAGTCCTTGAGCTATGCGGCGGAGCTGGAGCGGACCAGGGATGAGATCCGGCAGCTGCAGGAGAAGGTGGAGCAGTTCGAATCCTCCTCCAGCTCTGGCAAGGAGTCGTCCTACAGGGTCCTGGAGGAGGCGGTGCGCACCCGCCAGTTCTCCAACCTGTTTGAACAGTCCATATATGAAAAGATCGCCGCCTCCCGCCAGTTCCAGAAGGGGGAGTGGCGGCTCCTGGGCAACTTCGACGTGGCGCCCGGGCGCAACTATCGCCAGTTCACCGACTTCATCCTCCTGAGCGGCGATGCCCTGGTCATCCTTGAGGCCAAGTACTACGTGGGGAGCATCGAGTCTCCTGGAGACTTTCTCAACGACATCTGGCTGAGCGTCAGCAGCCAGAGGAAGAAAATCGACTGTCTCTGGGGGGAGAACCCCTACCACCAGATCAACGAATACTCCATGAGCCTGATGAAGATCCTCAAGCAGCGCAGCCCGTGGAACTTCCAGATATTCGCGGTCATCGTCTTCCCCGACGAGGCCGACATCTCCAAGGTCGGAGAACACCTCGGCAAGTTCTACCGGGTCACCACCTTGGGGAGGCTCCTGCCGCTCCTGGACGGCATCTTCTCCGAGGCCCATCGCTTCCAGGCGGGCAAGGGGCAGAGGCGTCCCCGCCCGGAGCAGGTTGAGGAGATGCTGCGCGGCAGAAAAATATCCGCCTGAAAGATTTGCTCAAAATGCCGATTCGTGTAAAATGCCCGATCTGCAGGAAGGAGACGGAGTGGGAGGGGAACCCCTCCCGCCCTTTCTGCTCCGAACGTTGCCGCCTCATCGACCTGGGTGCCTGGTCGTCCGGGGAGTACCGGGTGCCGGGAGAGGATCTCCCCGAGCCCGAAGATTCAGAAGAGTAGGAAAAAGTCAGGTAGACGGGCTGAAGGTCGAAGGCTGAAGGT
>CALMOE010000057.1 GCA_937871715.1 uncultured Geobacter sp.
GTCATGGAGTCCCCCCCCATTCCCCGCCCCGAGTTGGCGATGACGGTATGGCGGTCCCGCAGCTTGGTCCACCATAACTCCTTGATAAAGGCGACCTCTATCAGTTCCTGAATGGACTCCTTCGTCTCCCGGCCAGCAGCAAGGTCCGCCTGGTAAAACGGGTGCATGTACTGGTCGAAACGACCGAAGGAAACGGAATGGCCGTTGGACTCGATGAGGATGATGGTGGTGGCCATGAACCAGAGCTGCAGCGCCTCCCGGAAGCTGCGGGGTGGGTTCTCCGCAACCCAGTCGCAGCACTCCGCGACCCGGAAAAGCTCCCGCCGCCATTCGGCGTCGCTCTCGCGTGCGGCCAACTCCCTGGCCAGGGCGGCATAGCGCTGCAGGTAGAGGGTCGATGCCTCCAGAGCGATCAGCGCTGCCTGGTAGAATTCGCGCTTCTCGACGTCCTCCGGCAGGGCCGGGTCAAGGGTCGCCAGATGGGTCTGGATATCGGCGCGCAGGCCACCGTACCCCTTGGTGAAGAGCTTCTCGTAGTTCCCCTGGGTGTGGCCGATGCCGCCGAAAAAGTAGAGGTTGATCAGGTAGATCCCGACTCCGAGATGGGTCCCCTTCTTCTCGTCCTCCGACAACCGCGCGCTGATGGCCTCCTCCACGGTGCGTCCCTTCCAGAAATCCTCCAGTCCCTTGAGCTTTCGGGCAGATTCCACGGAAACATGATACTTGTCGTGGAGCCGTTTGTCCCAGGGGTGATGCTCCATCTCGTCCAAAACCCAGCCGAAAGAAAACTCGGGAAAGATCGGGGCGGATTTCATAGGAGCAGCCATCTCGCCAACGATCAGTTCATCCCTGTGGATCCGGATGGTGACGTTGGCCAGGACGTTGCGCAGCGCTTCGGCCGCCCGCCGTATCGGCGACTTGTCCTGGTGTTGTTTGTATGCCTCCGTCACCAGACAGGCCCGCTCGTGATCCACCGTAAACTCGACCCCTTTGACGAACTTGAGCAGTCTGTTCACCCGTGGGAAGGGTGACGGGTTCTCGCACATGCCGGACTCGCCGATTCCCCACACCTTGTCGAACGGCTCGATCCCAATCGGTTCAGCTCTATCAATGATTGCTGCGGTTTCCATAACAGACCTCCTCGGAACAGTTTTTAACGGTTGGATTCTGCTCACGGTTTCCCCTGCATGATCTCCAGTGCCCGCGAGAACCACTTGAACTCCTTGAAGCTCCCCTCTATTTTAAGTTTCTTTTCAGTCAGTGCGGCCACGGCGGCTTCGTCGTCGCTGCTGGCCATCACACTGCAGGCGGTTGCCTCGTCATTCCAGACCATGGCGCAGGCACAGGCGGCACCGAGATTCGCGGTCGAAGAGACCCGCCCGTTGTCAAAGAGAAAACAGCGCCCCTTGCCGCTGGATTCCGCCCTGATGGCGAGGGCCAGCTTCTTGCTTTCGATGAAGTGCCTGAAGCGGGGATCCTTTTTTGCCACCCTCTTCAGCTTCCAGGCGAGTATGTACAGCAGCAGCTGAAATTTCATCAGGACCTCTCCTTTTCGAGCAGGGACAATGCCCTCACCGTATTACGCGTGACCCGGTCGACAACCAGATCCTTGAGTGATGCCGGATCGCTGGTCAGGTAAAGCAACAGGGTATTGTTAACACCGGCGACAAAACCATGCATGGCTGACCAGACCAAGATCAGCTCGTGGCGGATCGCTGTTTCGGAAACAGCAAGTGACGGGGAGGCGCACGCCGCAATACAGCCGCTCAAAGACTCCGTGTACTTCATGGCGGTGTCAAGCTCGAGACGGGCCGCCGGTTCCATCTCTGTGCCGACATAGTCGTAGTACTTGGGCACATTCCAAGTGAACATGATGTTATAGACGTTTGCCTGCTCCAGGCCGAATTCCACGAAAGAGCGGATAGCGGCCCGCAACCGCTCCACCGGCTCGACCAGATGCTCCACGGCGCTTTCATGATGGGCCAGGAGCTGCTCGAACCCCTGGCTCAGGACGGCAATGTAGAGTTCGTCCTTATCCCTGAAAAAATTATAGATGGTCTTGGCGGCAATGCCGAGTCGAGCTGCTAGTTTACGCATGCTGAACCCTTCATAACCCTCCGCGACGATCAGTTCCAGAGCCTGCCCCATTATTTCCCGGCGGATCGCCTCCAGCTCATCCGTGCTCCGCTTGATTCGCGACATGCCACCTCCTCATTTTGCTTTGTAATTACTCAAGCTTTCGTTGGATAACAACGTTATTTTTTTAAAAGTAACGTTGTTACTTTTATTTGTCAAGGTATATTTTTGCGCTGCTTGTTTTCGTTATGGAGACAGGGTAAGTGGCGTGAACCATAGCGGAACACATGCATGCTTTGCCACCGTCGGCCTCGATCCTGTCGCGATAAACCTCTGTTAGTTACTGGCCGGTAGAGCTGGACAGCCCCCCCGGTCAGCAGACTTCAGATATAGACCGGGGGGGGCATGCTGCGAACGACGTCGCCGGTCATTGAATTGCCGCAATGGGCAACGTGACCACATGACACACCAACGCCCCAGAAGCCATGGTGCTCCTGGGGCGTTCAAAACAATCAGGAATCAGTTCAATATGTTGCCTTCCGGATCCTTGACGCGAACTCGTTATTCTCCGGCCTTTCACAAAGGCGGCGTGAAACAAAAGGGCTGCCAAGGAAGTGCAACCTCACCAGGGCGGCTCCGAAATCATCGGCATGGATTCGATTTCGGATATTTCGACACTCAGGGCCAAGGTAAATTCAGGAACATTAATTCCCGCATGTGCGGCAATCCACAGTTGGAGCATCGCTTCCTGCATTAATGTGGAAATGCTCTGGCACATGCTGTGGCTGTTTTACCGTATTGAGCAGAAAATGGGACAAGGCCGGGATCAGCACCAGGGCGCCAACCATATTCCAGATAAACATGAAGGTGAGCAGGATGCCCATATCCGCCTGGAATTTGATCGGCGAGAAAACCCAGGTGACAACACCTCCGGCAAGGGTGACACCCACCAGTCCTACCACCTTGCCGGTGAACTGGATGGCGTGCCTGTAGGCATCGACCAGGGTTTCCCCTTGCCGCTGCTTGGCAAGCTGCACGCTCAACAGGTAGAGGGCGTAGTCGACCCCTATGCCGACACCCAGGGCAATGACCGGCAAGGTGGCTACCTTGACCCCTATGCCGAGTATGACCATCAGGGCCTCGCAGAGGATAGAAGTCACGATCAGCGGCAATACCGCCACCACCACGGCTCGCCAACTGCGGAACGTGACGAAGCAGAGCACGATGACCGCGGCATAGACGTAGAGCATCATGGTGCGATTGGCTTCCTTGACCACGATATTGGTGGCCGCCTCTATACCAGCGCTGCCGGCAGCCAGCATGAACTTTCGATCCTCGGTGCTGTGCTGTTTGATAAACTCCTCGGAGACCTTGACCACACGGTCCAGCGTCTCGGCCTTATGGTCCGAGAGATAGGCAATGATCGGCATGACGGTGGAGTCACCGTTGAACAGGTCCGAGTTGTTGACCGAAGCCTGCTGGCCGCCATAATTGAGCACGTCCTGGTTGCGGGAAAGGGTAAACCATTTGGGATTCCCTTCGTAGGTGCCTGCCGTCACCTGCTTCACCGCGTTTACCAGCGATATGGTGGTCTGCACTCCAGGCACCTGCTGCAGTTCGCTCGCCAGGCGATCGGCCTCAATCAAGGATTGATACTTGTAGCACCCTTCCGCCGGTGTCCTTAATATTATGGCGAACAGATCACTGGACAGGGCGTAGTTCTTCGTGATGTAGGCATTGTCTTTGTTGTAGCGCGAATTGCGGCGAAGCTCCGGTGCGCCGGGGTCAAGATCGCCGATCTTGAGGTTGAGGCTGATTACAAAACCGATAATGGCCAGCAGCACGGAAAAGGTTACGGCTGCCGTGGCCCAGCGGCGCTCGGCAAAACGGCTCAGGAGAACCCAGATGGTACCGACCCCGAACCCTTTGTTCTCCTTGTTCTCTTCCTGGATTGTAAGTTTGGCGGCTTTCAGGCTTACTCCGGTAAAAGAGAGAAATACCGGCAGAAGCAGCAGGTTGGTGAATATCAGAACCGCGACGCCGATACTGGCGGTAAGCGCCAGATCCCGGATAACCGGAATATCGATCATCATCAGCACGGCGAAACCGACGGCATCAGCGAGAAGCGCCGTCATGCCGGCTAGGAACAGCCTGCGAAAGGTGTAGCGCGCAGCGACAAGCTTGTGGGTGCCGCGGCCAACATCCTGCATGATGCCGTTCATCTTCTGGACGCCATGGGATACGCCAATGGCAAAAACCAAGAACGGCACGAGGATGGAGTACGGGTCGAGTTCGAAGCCGAGTGTGGCAACGATCCCAAGTTGCCAGACGACCGCGATGATCGAGCAGAGAACGACCAGCGCGGTGCTCCGCAGGCAGCGGGTGTAGAGGTAGATGACAATGACGGCGATCAGGGCGGCAGCGCCAAAATAGGTGATGACCTGCATCAGGCCGTCGATGAGGTCGCCAACCAGTTTGGCGAACCCGATGATATGTATCCTGATCTTGTCGTTCTGTTTGGAGCGGATGTTCTTTTCGAGCGTTTTGGCAAGGACACTGTAATCGAGCCGTATGCCGGTGGCGGGATCGGTTTCCATGAGCGGCACGGAGATCATGGATGATTTAAAATCATTGGCCACCAGGCTGCCGGTTATGCCGGAACGGGCGATATTCAGTTTCAACTGGGCCATGCTCTTTGGTGAGCCGTCATAATCATCCCCCATGACCGGCCCGCCTTGAAAACCTTCTTCCGTGACTTCGGTCCAGCGGACCGCGGGTGTCCAGAGAGACTTTACCCAAGCACGATCGACGCCGGGGGTCAGAAACAGCTCGTCATTGATCTGTTTGAGCGCCTCCAGATACTCAGGATCGAAGATATCCCCCTTGGTGTTCTCCACCACGACCCTAAGCGAGTTGCCAAGGCCCCGCAGCTCATTCTTGTTGGCCAGGTAGTTCTTGATGTAGGGGTGGCTCTGGGGAATCATCTTCTCAAAACTGGCGTTGAATACCAGCTTGGTTGCCTGCCAGGCAAGCCCCAGGGTGACCAGCGCGCAGACGATCATCACCATCTTGCGGCTGTTGAAAACAAGCCGCTCCAGCCAGTTGCCGGATTTCTGGTCGAAGTCCTTCAGATCTTTTACTACCGGCATGTCCTCGATTTTATCGTTTCTAACAGCCATTACTCTTCTCCCATTAATAGAGACGTGGTTACTGTTTCAAAGTCTGTTTCCGCATGCCGCGCGGACCGGCAAGCATGACGGTCTGATCACCCAAGGGGGCGACAGATGTCGCCGAAAAAGGCTGTTCAACCTTGGCTTGGCTGAAACTCTCCCCATTGTCGGCGCTCACCAGCAGATTTCCTGCCTGGTTCACTAGGACGATCCGACCATCATCCATGACGGTGCCGCAGATGATGCCGACCGGAATGCCGGTTTCAACCTTTTTCCAGGTGGTACCCGCGTCGGCGCTGCGGAAGACGTTGCCGCGCAGACCATGGGCGATCAGGGCACCAGGCTTGCCGGTTATGCCGAACAGGGTCCCGTTGTAGGGAACGGTGAGCGCGCGAAAGCGGCCGGTCTGGCGGTCAAGCTTCAGGGCGAGTCCCTGTTCGCCGCACAGGTACAGGTCAGTGCCCACAGGCCTGATCCCGTAGAGGTGGAAACGCTTCGGATTATCTGTGCGATCCAGCAGCGGCTCCCAGCTCTTGCCGCCGTCCACGGTACGGAAAATGAGGTTGAAGGCGCCGACGATGTAGCCATTTGTTTCGTTCTCGAACCAGACGTCCAGCAACGGCTTGTCAGGACCCTTGTCAACGTACTGCTGCAACTCATCCTGCAGGCGGGCGGCATCAGGCCCTGCAGACGGGTGCGCGCCGTAATAGTCGGCAATGATCTTGGCGAGGGAGTGGCCGTCAAGCTGCCTGCTCCACGTCGCGCCGCCGTCGGTGCTGTTCAGCACCACACCGTCGTGGCCGACCGCCCACCCCTTGCCGGGGGTCGGAAAGCTCACGGCGGTGAGGTCGGCACTGACTGGCACACTGGCCTGTACCCAGGTTGCTCCCTGGTCGTCGGAATAGACGATGTAGCCGCGTTGCCCCACGCTGACCAGACGCTTGCCGGCCACAGCGATACCGTTAAAGTGTGCCTTGGCGACCAGTGAGCTCTTCTTTGCCGGGGTGTCTAGAACGTCAATGAAACCTGGCTCGCCGGCCGCGAGGCATATCGCGACCACGCTCGCCAACAGAGCGGATGTCAGGGCAATCTGCTTAATTCGATGATACATATCTTCTCCAGTTCTCCAGATCACAACAAATCCATGAAAGGGAGAGTTTACCCCGCCGGAACATCCGGCGGGGGTGTTGAAGGGGATAGCCTAGCGGACGCCGCTGCCGGCCATGTTTTCAGGGTTCCAGAAACTGGCGGGGCGCGGTTTGTTGTAACGAATATATCCACCCTCAGCTTCAGTCCCGAACTTGTACACACCGGCAATCAGATCATAGGAGATCATGAGTTCATTATATGGGGCCATGACGTCATAGCCATGGGTCAGGCCGGCAAACTGGGTCCGGAACAACTGGCCGCGCGCGTCGTAGCTCTCGGTGGCAAGACCGAGCCAGCTGTCCTCATCCAGATAGAAGGTGCGCTTGGCATAGATGTGGCGTTTGCCCGGCTTCAGCGTTGCCTCCACCACCCAGACCCGGTGCAGTTCCCAGCGGACGCAGTCTGGGTTCACATGCTTGGGCATGGTCAGTTCATCGGCCTTTGCCAGGTAGTTGGTCTTGTAGCTGTTATACTGCACGTACACTTCCTTTTTTCCGATCAGCTTCATGGTGTAGCGTTCCATGGAGCCGTTGTACAGGAAGTTGTCGTCGTAGGTTGTCATGCCGGCCGCCCCCGGATCCGGGGTGTCGAAGGCGACATCCGGCGCCAGCTTCACCCGCCGCTGGCCCGGCAGGTACTGCCAGGCACGTCGGCCCGCTTCAGCCATATTGAGCGGATCCTTGAGCATCATTGACTCTCCGGCGCGCCGCGCCGGTGCCAGGTAATTGACGTTCACCATCAGGTACGTTTCCTTGCTGGGGTTGTCTCTGAAATAGTAAGGGTATTCCTGGATGACAATACCTTCCGTGGCCAGGGTTCTGCGCGCTGCCGCGTCCACATTGTAATATTTGTATCTAATCTCGTACGCTTCACCCTTATAGGCAAGAAGGTGGTTCCACATGGCCTCGTACCCATCCTTGGGGATCGGGAAGGGAATGCCCCCCTTGGCATTGCGCACCGAGAGGCCGCCGTTGGCGGTCTGGGCGGTCACGGCATTCTTGATGGTCGCATCAAGGACATGTTTCGGCAGGGCCACCGTGCGGTGGGTTTTGTAGACGTCCATCCGGTAGGTCGGATACTTCTTCAGCAGCGCCTTGCTCCCCTCGGTCAGTTTGGAGGCGTACTGGTCCATATTCTTGGCCGTGATAGAGAAGAGCGGCTTCTCGTCGGCATAAGGGCTGGGACGAACGCCTGAACCGGCTTTGTAGCTCGCCGGAGCGGTGGTGAGCCCACCGGTGTAAGGAGGGATGGAACCGTCGGCGTTGCCACCCTTTTCGGCGCCTATGGCGGTCAGCGTGGCGCCGAGCTTCTTGGCCTCCTCGGCCGAGACTGCGCCAAGGGCAGCAGTGGCGTATGCCAACGTCAAGCCTGCAACAATCAGATTAGTGCGTAACTTCATAACGTGATCTCCTCTCAGAATTTGGTCGAAACCGTTAAGGTTAACATGTCGCGGTCCCTAAGCGCCGCCGTTACACTCCCGTTAGGGGTGTTGTCCGCGCCGATCCGGCCGTAGAAATCGATGTATTTCAGATCGACCTTGTATTGGGTCAGGATGTCGAAGCCAAGACCTGCACTCCAGGTTCCCGCGTCACGATTTCCGCCGCCGTTGACCACCGAGTTGCCGCTGAGCCCTCCGCTGAAGCTGAGCGGCAGGGTCATGTCCACACCCGGGAACACCTGGAACCAGGTCGGGGTGAAATTCACAGAGGTCCCGAAGAAATCCCTGGTTACCGCGTCGATGGCGGTGTAGCCGGAATCCGCCCATTTCAGCGCGGCTTTGTTCTGGGTAACGCGGTCGAGGTGGTTCCAGACGAACTCGACCATCCAGGTCGACGCGTCGAACAGCGGAGTCTTCGCCGTGGTCCCGAGGAAGTTGAGGACACCGTGCACGGTATTCCCACGGGCGCCGAAGGTCTGTCCATCGGTCGGGATGGTGCTCACGGCGCCCGCCGTGGCAGCTGCCAGCGGTGACGGCAGGATCAACACCGGATTGCTCACCAGCGGCATGTTCCAACGATAGGAGAGTTCGGCGCCGACGCTCACCCCCAGGATGTTCTTGGAAAGGCTGACGCCGAGCAGGTCGATGTTCCTACCGTATGTCATGTAGTAATTCCCCACCCTGCCTGCAGCGATATCGGGAATGGATGCCGGCGAAAAGGCAAAGGGAGCGTTACCGTTGGCATCCGGGGCCGCAAGCTGAGTGTAGCCGAGGCCGGAGCCGACAGCGGACGGAAGCGAGGCCACCGTCGGCCTGACCGCAATCTGCGGCTGCGTGTCGGCGAACCTGCGGTAGTACAGGCCGAAAGTGCCGTCCAGCCAGTCCGGGTTATAGCGGATTCCTGCGCCCCAGTTATTGAATGGACTCGGCTCGCTGTCGCCAGCACGAATCAACCGTTGCCCGGGGCCAGCAATGAGCGACTCGCCGCTACGCTGAATCACGTCGGAGAAACCGAGATAGGTGCCGGCCTCAGGCAGGCGGTCTGAGTCCCACTCCAGGTAGTACTGTCCGAAAACGACCAGGTCCTTTCTCGGCTGAACTTGGACCGAAATCTGATTCAGGGGGCGAAACAGCTCTTTAACCTCAGCGCCGGGCATGGTCAGGCCTTTGGCGGCGTCTATAGGCGCCTGGCCGTAGCTGATACCATGGGTTGTTGTCAGGAGGCTCTCGCCCCAGAAGACGGTGTGGCGTCCCACCTTGAAATTGACCGGTATCTCACCAAGAGTAAATTTGCCGAACGTGAAGGCGTCCTGCAGTTCACCATTCGGGCCGAGGTACCAGCGCTTCGCTTCGCTGTTCAGTCTTCCGGCAACAGGCACTCCGTTCTCCAGATGGTTTGAGGTGTCGGTACTCGAGTTGGAAAAGCCCCCTTCGTAGGCAAAATCGTACCACCCGGCCCCGCTCAGCCTTATCCCATAGGATTTTTTGTAAGTTAGATCCAGCTCGGAGAGAAGGTCCAAACGGTTCCCGACCGTGCCATGCGCAAAATTACGATCTCCGTCGTCAGTATTGGGATTGGCGAGCAGACGCTGATCCTGCTTCGCCACACGGTAGGCGTAACTGTACCTAAGCGTGTTATCCCAGCGCAGAGAAACGTCGTCATAGCCGGTCGGGATCTCAATAGCCCCGGCATTGCCGCCGGCTGCAATGAGAACAAGCAGAGCGGTCATAATCCATCGTTTGCCACTTGCCTTGCTCCTTACGGCTGTACCGCTTGTTCTGCATTTTCGACAAACCGTTCTACTCATCTCAACCTCCTAACTCATTGATGTTACGAAACCATCCAGATAAATATCCGCGAGCTCAAAAAGTAACACCGTTACCATAACCAAAGGGTAACGTTGTTACTTTTATTTGTCAAGAAATTTTTTTATTCAGTAAACCAGTGTTTGTCGCCTGCCTCGTTCGTTACGATCGGACAACTGGATCTGATTTTGTCAATTGACTCCAACTTTCCAAACCTCATGACACCCAGTATTTACGCGTTTACAACGTATACCTACCCAACATCACCCCATCCGTTCCGTATTCAATGTGAATGTACAGTTAGTTTTGAACGCAAGACATACAAGCACTGTCAAGCGCAGCTATAACTTTATTTTATTGAATGATGCGAGAGGATGCAGCGCCTTCGCGCTACCACCATTACAGCGACCTTCGCATTACTACGAGCGCCAAGCTGCTCCGCCCCTTGGTTCTTTTCTCCGGTATGATAAGATATACGAGGAGATATAAATCCCGACCTATCCTTATAGCCTGCCAGCCTATGATTGGGAGTCCTGAAAAACTGGAGCACGCCATGAAGTATCGCAGCATTTTTGAGACTTCACCCTATGGGGTGCTCATATTGTGGGATGTCTTCGAGGAGTGCAACGACAAGGCGTGCCAGCTTTTGGCTTGTGGGCGGAATGATATTTTAGGCCATACTCTGCTGGAGTTCTCGCCACCCGGCCAGCCGGACGGCCGCGATTCGGCAAAAGTAATGCAACAGCTCGTCGAAGCCGCCTTTTCCGGGATTCCGCAAAATTTCCATTGGCGAAGTTGTCGCAAGGACGGCGTCCCGATAGACATGGAAATCTCGATGCAGGCCATTACAGCGGATGATCGAAAAGTCCTCCTGATCCATTTAAGCGACATCACCGAGCGTATGAAGGTGGAAGCTGAGCTGATTGAAAGCAATAAACGCTACCAGGTTTTGGCGAAGGAGCTGCGGGAGAAAAATGAGTTTATCGAAACCATTACGGACAATCTGCCGATCGGATTTGCCGTCATTTCCTGGCCCGGGGGCAAGGTGCAGTATGCAAACAAAAAAATAGAAGAAATTATAGGTTGGACAAAAGAGATTATCGTTGACAGAGATGCATTTTTTGAACATCTATTCCCCGACCCGGAGTATCGGCGGGAAATAAAGAGTAGGAATGATTCCGATATGGAAAGCGGCGACCCGGCGAGAATGGCGTGGGAGTTTAACATTACCAAAAGCTCGGGCGAGAAGGCCGACATTCTCACTATCGACATTCCAATGATTGAAAGAGACCTGATTGTTGTCACTTGCCAGGATATCTCCGAGCGCAAGCGGACGGAGAAGGAGATTCTGAAGCTAAATCAGGAGTTGGAGGCTCGGGTCGTCGAGCGCACCCGGGAGCTGGAACAGGCCAACAAGGAGTTGGAGGCATTTACCTATTCCGTTTCCCACGACCTTCGGGCGCCACTGCGCGCAATTAACGGATTCAGCGAGGCACTGCTTGAAGAGTACTCTGACAAGCTGGATGATGACGGAAATACGTATTTGCGCTATCTCCAGGAGGGGAGCCGGGAGATGGGCGAGCTGATCGAGGGCCTTCTGAAGCTCTCTCGCTCCACTCGTGGAGATATAGCCATGGATCATGTTGACCTTTCCGCCATGGCGGCGACAGTAAGAGATGAACTGCGCAAGGCGGAGCCGGAACGTCGCGTGAATGTTTCCATCGCGCCGGGCGTGGAGGCCGTCGCTGACCCACGGCTGCTCAGGGTCGTCATGGAAAATCTCCTCGGTAATGCCTGGAAATACACGAGCCGGACGGCTGAGGCCCGCATCGAATTAGGGGTTGCAGAACAGGCGGGCAAAACCGTCTACTTCGTCCGGGACAACGGGGCGGGCTTCGACATGGCCTATGCCGGCCAGCTCTTCCTTCCCTTCCACCGCCTGCATAAAACCAGCGAATTTCCGGGAATCGGCATCGGACTGGCGACCGTCGAGCGGATCATCCACCGCCACGGCGGGCAAATCTGGGCAGAGGCGGCGGCAGGAGAAGGTGCCACCTTCTATTTCACCCTGGGAGAGGAAGGGAACATTCATGGAACAACGGATCATTCTGCTGGTAGAGGACAACCCAAAGGATGAGCTGCTCACCCTGCGGGCACTCAGAAAGAGCAACCTGGCCAACGAGATCGTGGTCGTGCGTGACGGGGCCGAGGCGCTGGATTACCTCTTTGCCAGGGGCGACCATGCAGGCCGCGACGTGAACGATCTCCCCACAGTAGTCCTCCTGGACCTCAAGCTCCCCAAGATCGACGGCCTGGAGGTCCTGCGCCGGATCCGCGCCGATGCCAATACCAGGCTGATGCCGGTGGTCATCCTCACCTCTTCGGATGAAGAAAAGGACATCATCGCCGGCTACGAACTGGGTGCCAACAGCTATGTTCGCAAACCGATTGCATTCGACGACTTTAGCAAGGCAGTAGCTGAGTTGGGGCGTTACTGGCTGATCACCAACGAACCGCAGCCCCTGACGAGGGGAAAGTCAAAATGAATCTCCGTATACTGATCATCGATGATTCCGAGCGGGATGCCCTGTTGCTGGTCCGTGCCCTGCGCAAGGAAGGGCTTGCTGAGCTGTATTCAGAGCGTGTTGATACCGCGGCGACCATGGAGAAAGCGATGCAGGCCGGAAACTGGGATGTGGCAATTTCAGATTGTCAGATGCCAGAATTTACAGTCGAAGGCGCACTTGCGATCTGGCATAGAGAGGGTAAGGACCAACCCTTTATTGTGGTTTCGGGAGCTATCGGCGAGGAAGAGGCCGTTTCGCTTTTAAAGGCGGGTGCCCACGACTTCATCAAGAAAGATAATCTTGCCCGCCTGGTACCCGCCATTGAGCGTGAACTGCGGGACTCCGCGGACCGAAAAGCCCGTAAAGAAGCTGAAGAGCTACTTCGACAAAGTGAGATGCGCCGTCTGCAACTGCAAACGGAATTAAACTGCGCTGCCGAACTTCATAGAAATCTGCTTCCACAAGAGTCTCCAAATCTCCCGGGTTTTGAGATGGCATCCACTTGCATTCCAGCTCGTCAGGTCGGTGGAGATTTCTACGACTGGCAGGAGACAACACCCGGCATTGTAACCCTGGCTTTTGGTGATGTCATGGGCAAAGGATTGGCTGCCGCCATACTTATGTCCACGGTACGAGCCACACTGCGTGCGGTGACCCTGCGAGTTCAGCCATCGATTGCCGTTCAATTGGCCGAGCAATCGCTACGTTCCGACCTGAACAGGTCAGAAAGTTTTGTTACCCTTTTCCTGGCACGACTCAATGTTCATGCCTCCCTCTTAACGTATGTGGACTGTGGTCACGGTTTTTTATTTCTGAGACGTAACGACGGAAGAATTGAGGAGCTTCTTCCCCGTGGACTTCCTCTAGGGATTTCGTCTGAGGAGATTTATCAGGAGGGAGGGTGCACGTTTCAAGAGGGCGATGCCCTCGTGCTGTACAGCGATGGGGTAATTGACGCCCAAACAGAAATCACCTTGGACAACGCAGCCATAGCGGCCAGGCTGACAGGAGCAAAAGACGCGAAAGAGATGGTGGATCGGATAGCTAATCTGGTCCCTCCCGACCTTCCGCTGCCGGACGATTTGACAGTTCTGGTGCTGAGAAAATGTTGCGCGAAACCCAACTAATAGGCCTTTCCCGGTTCTCGTTATTGTACATTCATAGGTCGCTCAAACCTCCGAAAGTCTAGTTGAACGCATCAATTTTTTGCCTTATTGTCTACCTCGCTGAAAGCGAAAACACACATCATTAATACCCCCCTAAGTTCCTTAAAATATTCAACATTAAATATACCAAGCACTTCATCTCCCATCATAGGCCTGATTTTCTTCGGACAATTCAATGTCTGCCAGAGTCCAACCGTGAGGGAATAAATATGCAACAGCATTTTTGCACCGGCACCTTTTTGGAGTCGAGGTAGCTTTGATTCTAGTTGGGCTCCAAGTATCTGCAAGTGGTACGCAATTTTTTTCTTGAAGGTTAGCGCTATGTTCAAGTCAAGGTTTTGCTCGAGAACGGAATTTGTCATTGCTGCCAAGGTAAGAAAACCATGATAGTTTCGTATCATATCAGTATAACTATGGACTAGTTTTGATATGAAGCCGGGATCGCATTCATCAGCATCGGTGATTGCTGCGGAAATCCCTTCACATATGAGAGTGAAGCCCTCTTCAAGTAGAACGATAAAAATTTCTTCTTTAGTTTTAAAATATAGATAGACTGTCCCTTTCGCCAAGCCAGATTCTTTAGCTATGGCACTTACCGACGGCAATTCATAACTTTTATCTTGATAGAGCTTCATTGCGGCATCAAGTATGGTACGGCGTTTGGCAACCTTTTCCTCATCTGCAATAGCGCGGATTCTGGCCATGTGGATTCTCTTCAATTTATCTGAAATAGAAAATAATTAATTTAGTTCTCAATCAAACAAAAGCAACATATGACGGTTTAACCAAGATATTTGATAGCAGTCATAATCATATTTTTCACTTTATCAGTATAAGGCGGGTAAAAATACTTAAAAACATCAACCTTTCCCTGCTTGAGCACCCCTCGCTCGTGAGAGAGTGTACAAAAGCCGAAAAAACCGTGATAATTACCCATGCCGCTCTGTCCGATCCCGCCAAACGGAAGATCATTATTTGCAACATGTAAAATTACACTATTTACGCAGGTACCACCAGCAGTTGTGGACTTTAAGAGCTTTTCCGTTGTTGTGCTATTTTCGCTAAAAATATAAAGAGCCAAAGGTTTTTCACGCGACTGTACAGCGGTAATTGCTTCATCAAGGGATTTGAAGGTCAATATAGGCAAAATTGGACCGAAGATCTCTTCCTGCATGATAGCATGATGATCCATTACATTGGAAAGCAGTGTTGGCGCCATATAGCGCTGCCCTGGGGTCGACACTCCACCTATTTCGACTTTTGCCCCCTGCTTTACAGATTCGCCAAGCATCGATACAAGCCCTTCCAACGCACCATCGCTCACCAGCCGGCAAAAACTTTCGTTTTTTCGCCGTGCCTCCTCGGTTTTTCCGAAACGCTCTTCAAGAACTCTTTTTGATTCAGCAATAAACTCCTGTTGCCGACTTTCATGAATTAGCAGATAATCCGGAGCGATACAGGTTTGGCCAGCGTTAATGAATTTACCCCACATCAGACGTTCAGCAGATTTCCTGATATTAGCCGAACTGTCAATAATAACAGGAGATTTCCCGCCTAGCTCCAGGGTTACAGGCGTCAGATACTTCGCCGCAGCTGTCATGACTGCTTTGCCGATTTTGGGGCTGCCGGTAAAGAATATATGATCAAACTGATATTCAAGCAGTTGGTCAGATATTGCAGCGCTTCCTTCAAACAGAGCAACCTCATTCTCATCAAATATCCCAGAAATAAAGCTCTTAAGAAATCGGGCAGTCTGCGGAACCTTGCTGGATGGCTTAAGAATAGCACAGTTTCCAGTGGCAATAATTGCAACCAGAGGGTTAATCAGGAGATTAAAAGGGTAGTTCCAAGGTGATAGCACTAGAACCAACCCCTTTGGTTCATATCTGAGTTCGCTCTTTGTACCGAAAAGGAAAAAAGGTGTCTTGACTTTTTTGGGTTTCATCCAGTGTTTCAGGTGCTTAATCGTATGGTTAATTTCAGCAATCACTGGGTAAACCTCGGTCAGATCAACTTCACCCGGATTCTTTCTGAAATCGGCATACATTGCCTTGTGCAACTCCTCACGACGAGCCCAGATCGCAGCACGCAATTTGATCAGTTTTGCAATTCGTTCCTCTGCTGTTGTAAATGCAACGTTCCATCGATTGGCTCGCTGCTTTTCATATACTTCTTTAATGTCATGCATGCCATCTCCCCCTGCCACAAAAAATAAAACACTACTGTTTTTGAATATGACAGGACAATAAATGACCAGCGGTCATTTGTCAATAAAATAAAACGTGGAATGGCTCATTATCTACGATTGTAGATGATATGCCATTGTTTGGGAATTTGTTGCAACTTGTGGCAGTTACAGGGTCTACGCGAATTTGCTGAGGAGTCCGGAAGATAACGAAAGCCGATGACTCGAAAGCAAAAAAAGAGGTCAAGGCAATCTATCACGCGGTCTGTCATTTCCTAACCGAGAAGGAACAGCAAGCTCTTCTCATGTCCCTGGGGATTTCGGATGAAGGCAGGCTTTCCAATTACGAGATTGCCGAGCGTCTCGGGTGTTCGGTCGCCAACGTCCGCGACACTCTCGGCAGAGCACACAGGAGGCTCAAAGGACTTGTCATGAAGGGGACCATCGACCCCCGCCTGCTTCGATAGCAGATTTGCCATCCATGGCGCCATCAATGGTTCCATTTTGGTTTCCGGGATTCAAGTATCCATTAATTGGGTACTGTTTCAAGTCCATAATTGTCGCCATTATTGGGACCTTGGCATCCTGAAGTGGTTGCGGTTTTTGAGACAGGGTGATAAGCAATGAGCCGACCCATCA
>CALMOE010000058.1 GCA_937871715.1 uncultured Geobacter sp.
GGATTATTGTCGAGGATGTCAGTTTTGCCCATCCCGGATCCCCCCCGATTCTGAGTGGGGCCGATCTGAGAGTCTTATCCGGAGAGCGTATAGCGCTGTTCGGGGCGTCCGGGAGCGGCAAGTCGTCCCTGGTGCAGATGCTTTTCGGTCTGCGCACCCCGCACAAGGGGAGGATATGGGTGGGCCCTCCCCGTGGCGACTCCCGGGCAAGGCTCGGCTATGCCGGGTGCGATCCCTTTCTGCTGCACGCAACGGTTGCCGAGAACCTGCGCTACGGCAACGGTTGGGTCAGCGATAGGGGACTGGAGGCGGCGGCCTCCCTTGCGGAAGCCCACGGGTTTATCTCCGGGCTACCCGATGGGTACGCTACGATCATCGGCGGCAGGGGGGTGGCTCTCTCCGACGGCCAGCGTCAACGGATCGGCCTGGCCCGGCTAATTCTGCGCAACCCGGGGATTCTGGTGCTGGACGAGGCTTTTTCGGCCCTCGATCCCGAGACCGAGGCCAAGATACGGCGGAATCTGTTCAGCCATTTTCCCGATCGAACGATTATGGTCATAACCCATCGCCTGCAGGGTCTGGAGGAGTTCGACAGCCTTTATCTCCTGAAGGTGGGACGACTGAGCCGGGTCGACAGTCAGGAACTCGCTGCCGGGATCGGCGGTGCGGCGAATCGGCTGGCTTCCCCGGATCCGGCCATGCTCGACCGGGCCCGTCCCCTCAGGCATCCGGTTGGGTGGCGGCAATGAAAATGGTGGCCAACGAAGGGACAAGGATCCGTATCGGAGTGATCGATACCGGGGTCAACCCCTGGCACTCCCATATCAGGGGGGGGGTAACCGGCCTCCGAATCTACCTGGACGCTGCGGGCAGGATCAGGGAGGACGACGATTTTCGTGATCTGGTCGGCCATGGTACCGCTGTCGCCGGGATTCTGCGCCAGGAGCTCCCCGATGCGGAGATTTTTGCGGTCAGGGTATTCGAGCGGGATCTCACTTCCTACCCATCCCTGGTGGCGCGCGCCGTCCTGCGGGCTGCGGCCGAGGGGTGCAGGGTTCTGAACCTGAGCCTGGGAATGCCCGCCGGTCCGGGAGCCGAGCTTCTCGCCATGGTCTGTCACACGGTCATGGAGACAGGATGCATCATTGTCGCCGCGGGTCATCCCGATAATGAGCAACTGTTACCCGCCTCGATTCCCGGTGTACTGGGCGTGATAGCGGATGACCGTGTGCCGGCGGGGGAAATACGGGTGGATCATGGTCGTTGCTACCCCTATGCAGCGTCAGGTAGCCCGCGGGACCTCGAAGGGGTGCTGGAAAATCTCTGGGGGAACTCTTTTGCCTGCGCCAGGGTGACGGCCCATGTCGCCAGACATGGGCAGGACCACGAGACTGACGCGATTGCAGGCTCTTCACAATAGCTGGAAATTTGGTCATTTAAACCGATAAGGAGAACACTGTATGGACAAGATTGCAAGGATTGACATGGGGGCCGTCGGTGGCCCGAAGATAACCGTTGCTGGCCTCGGGGAGTATGCCGGTTTGGGTGGCAGGGCGATGACCTCCCTGGTGGTCGCCGCAGAGGTTCATCCCCTCGCCCATCCGCTCGGCGCGGAAAACAAGCTGGTCATTTCACCCGGCATGCTCAGCGGCACCACCGGTTCCATGACCGGGCGACTGTCGGTGGGCTGCAAGAGTCCGCTTACCGGCACCATCAAGGAGTCCAATGCCGGTGGCCAGGCGGCCCAGGTGCTGGCCAGGCTCGGCTATGCCGCCGTCATCCTCGAAGGAAAGCCGGCCGGCGACGACCTGTACAAGATCCATATCAGCAAGGACGGCATTCGGGTAATTGTCGACAACAGCCTGAAACTGCTGGACAACTACCCTTTGATTGAAAAACTGCGGATGGAGTATGGCGACAAGGTCGCCTACATGTCCATCGGTTCGGCCGGGGAGCGCAAGTTGCTGGCGGCATCCATTGCCTGTACCGACCCGGAGCTACGCCCTACACGCCACTGCGGTCGGGGTGGTGTCGGCGCTGTCATGGGTGCCAAACGTGTCAAAGCGATAATCCTCGACGATTCCGGCATGAAGATGCGCCCTCCGAGAGATCCAGACAGATATCGTGATGCCAACCGCAAATTCGTCGAAGGGCTGCGCAAGCACCCGGTCACCGGCGAAGGTCTTCCCGCCTATGGCACCAACGTTCTTACCAACGTATTGAACGAGGCCGGCGGGTATCCGACCAACAACTTCAAGACTGGCCAGTTCGAAGGGGGTGCCAGGATCAGCGGCGAAGCCCAGGCCGAGCTGGAAATCAGGCGTGGCGGCAGCGCTACCCACGGCTGTCATCGCGGTTGCGTCATTCAATGTTCCGGTATTTATAACGACAAGGATGGAAATTATGTAACTAAGCAACCAGAATACGAGACGGTCTGGTCCCACGGCGGCCACTGCGGTATAGACGACCTGGATACCATCGCACGCCTTGACTACATGGATGACAACATCGGTGTCGATACCATCGATATGGGTGTTGCCATCGGTGTCGCCATGGATGCGGGGCTCATAGAGTTCGGCGACCGGGAGGGGGCCATCAGGCTCATGGCTGAAGTGGGCCAGGGGACCCCCCTCGGCCGGATTCTCGGCAGCGGGGCGGAGATAACCGGCAAGGTGCTCGGCGTGGAGAGGGTGCCGGTCGTCAAGGGGCAGGCACTCTCGGCCTATGACCCCCGGGCGGTGCAGGGGATGGGGGTCACCTATGCCACCGGCACCATGGGGGCCGACCATACGCTCGGCTACGCGGTTGCCAGCAACATCCTGAAGGTCGGTGGCGATGTCGATCCGCTCGGGACCGAGGGACAGGTCGAGCTCTCACGCGACCTGCAGATCGCCACGGCGGCCATTGACGCTACCGGCATGTGCCTGTTTGTCGCCATGGCCATCATGGACCAGCCGGAGACATCCCAGGCAATGTTCGACATGCTCTCCTCCCATTCCGGACAGACAATGACGCCTGACCTCTTTTCGGAGCTGGGGAAAAAAGTCCTGGCCGCCGAGAGGGATTTCAACACTCGCGCCGGTTTCACCAAAGCCCACGACCGGTTGCCTCGCTTTTTCTACACGGATCCGCTGGCACCCCACAACATTCCCTTTCTGGTTAAGGATGAGGATTTGGACAGGGTGTTCGATTGGGAGCGGTAATCCGGGGTTGTCCGTTACTATCCGTGCGCTGCAAACGGGAGTTACACCTTTCATCGGTTTACTTTGCCGGTTCCGCTGCTATCATATAGCCGAACAGAGCAGAGGAGGTTTACGATGAAACGGATAATTCTCTCCCTGGCGATGCCGCTCATCCTCGCCGGCCCCATGTCGCTCCCGGTAGTGGCTGAGGAGCAGGCAGGCGGATCTAAGGCGTTGCAGGAGAAAGAGGCGTACGAGAAGAGCATGCAGGAGCGGCTGGGGAGGCTCGGCGCCCGTCTCGATGAGT
>CALMOE010000059.1 GCA_937871715.1 uncultured Geobacter sp.
AGGTAGGCCCTGTTTAGAAGAGAGTTGAATTCCGGGCCAACCTGATAGTTCTCCCCGAGGTTCCCCAGCAGGGAGGCTACATAGCCATGCTTGCCGGCGCTAAGGAGTTTGTTTGATATGTCTCTGATAAAACCCTCTATCTCCATGCCAGCCACTTTCCTCAGGAGCTCCCTCCCCCCGGCGACATCGTTGTCGCAGAAGAGCGCCGTCATCAGGACGTTCAAGGCAGGAGGGTAGTCGGGGTATTGGCTCAGCAGCCCTTTCAGCTCATCAATGACCTTTGTCTTGTCGCCGATGCACAACTCGGCTATCGACCAGTTGACGGTCGCCTCCTT
Source organism: uncultured Geobacter sp. (assembly GCA_937871715.1). GTDB lineage: Bacteria > Desulfobacterota > Desulfuromonadia > Geobacterales > DSM-12255 > CALMBF01. The sequence continues at coordinate 336 of CALMOE010000059.1, forward strand.
GTCAAAGTCAGAGCCAAGGTTCTTTGCCTGCAGGGATGCGGCAATCGTCTCCTCGAACCTGCCAAGCTGCAGGTAATCGTAACTTAGGTTGAAAAATGCCAGGGGGAGATTCGGGTTGATGGATATCACCCTCTGCCAAAGATCTATCGCCTCTTCGTACCTTCCCAGCCCGCCAGCCTGGATTGCCAACTCGGAGATGGCATCCAGGTCATCACCTTTTTCCGTCAGTTTCTTCTTCCCCAGCTGATAATACTCCTCAGCCTTCCTGGCGAACTTTTCCGTGTCCAGGCTGCCGTAATGGTGAACCGCTATGCCGCATTTGCCATAGGTGATCCCCAGCTTTCTTAAGGACGGCTCCACCAGCTCATGGACGGGATTCTGGAACCTTATCCCCTTGTTGTTTGGGAAGAGGCGGACCTTGGTGCTTGGGGTCCAGCCGTATCCCATCCCCTCCTCCACGTAAAGGTCGTCACAGTTTTGCCACTGGGCCTGATTGGTCATGCGGGAGTAGTTCCTGCTGGTGAGTTCATAGGCCACATTACCCCTGGATCTGGCGATGGTCTCCCTGAATGCATGGTGATCAAGGGGGGAGATGACTTCATCGGCGTCCATGACCAGTATCCACTGGCAGCTCGCCCTGGCTAGGGACTCGTTTCTTGCCTCGGCAAAGCTCCCTGTCCAGGCGAAATCGTATACCTTGGCGCCGAAGGCGGTGGCGATATCCCTTGTCCTGTCGCAGGAGCCGGTGTCGACGACGATCAATTCATCGGCGATGGGGACGAGGCTGCAGAGCGCTTTCGGAAGGTGCTGTTCCTCGTCCTTGACGATCATGCAGACCGAGACACTCTGCTTCTTCCTGGCGGGTTGCAGCGGGCCGATAACTTTTCTCATCTCCAGCGCAGCCTGCAAAAGGGTCTCGTCAAGGCCGTGGCTAGCCACAACCTTTCTGATCTCCGCAAGTGCCTCCTGGTGTTTCCCCTGCTGCATCAGCGCTTCCACAAGGAGGTAGGCAAACCTCTTGATGCGCGGATATGCGGAGATTGCTTCCCGCAGGACCGTCTCCGCCCGGTCGAATGCCCCCTCCCTGCTGATGGCCTCGTGGTAGAGGTACGTGCTGTCTGTCTTCGCCGGCGAGAGGATAAATCCCTTTTCGATAAGCTCCAGCCCCTCCGTTTGCTCCCCTTCCGACCACTTGAGAAGCCCCAGGTTTGTGTATGGCTCTGCTCCCCCTTTGTCCGCCTCGATGGCCAGTCTGAAGTATCTGCCGGCTTCATTCACGTCCGATGACTTCAGGGCCAACACCCCTTTCAGGTTCAGAGCGGCCGCAGAGCGGGGGGCAAGCGCCAGGGCTCTCTCCCCATAGTCATGGGCTTGATCGTCCAGGCCGAGCCCCTGCTTGCCGTAGCCGATGAGAGCCAGGGCCAGCGGGTCGCTCCTGAAACCGGGCATCCCCTCCAGTACCAGGATGGCATCCCGGTGGTTTTTCCCGTCGAGGAGCATCCTCGCCGCAGTGTAATAGAGCCCCCTCTCCTCCGGGCAGTGGGGAATCCCAAGCCTGAGCAGTGCTTCCATTGCCTTGTCCATGATCCCCTGCTGCCAGAGCTCCACCGCTTTTGCCACCGCATTGCCGGCGTGGACCTTGCGGGCTACGGACTCCTCAAGACCGGCCACTGCCCACTTCCCGGCAAAGCCTGCCTTGTCGCTTTTGTCGAGGGTGACAGAGGCGGCGCTCCTCTTTTCAGGCCGGCGGTGGAGGAAGATATCTCCCGCTGCTATGTTTGCATAGCCGGCGATTTCAGCCCGCAGGCAGAAGTCATCGAAGGCGGTGTCAGGGGTGTTGAAGCGCGTGTCCAGGCCGCCGATTGCGTAGAAAAGTTCCCTGCTGAACAGGCAGCAGCCGTCGTAGGTCACTCTCCCCAGAATAGTGCGGTGGCGGTTCCTTTCCAGATACCCCGCAGGCGGGGTAGGGTTGTCGCAGCTGTGATCCGCTCTCGGGGCTACTACGCCTATCCTCACCCCTTTGTCGAAATGTTCCAGCAGGGCGGATAGCCAGCCGTCGGACAGGGTGCTGTTGCTGTCGAGGATGACGATGAACCTTCCCGCAGCGCTCTCCATGCCAATGTTGCAGGCATCGGCATAGGCTGGTGAGGCGCTTTCCAGCAAGCGCACGTTCCGTGCGGAATTCCATTGCGCCTCCAGTGACCTGAACTTCTCCCGGCTCTCTCCCCGTAGCACCACGACTACTTCATGCTTTTCAGCTGTATGCCCGGCCAGGGAGTCGATGCATCTCTTCACCCCCTTAACGCCACCCCCTGTGGGGATGATTATTGAGACCAGATTCGTCGGTAAACCGTTTTCACCCTCGGCCGGCAGGTTAATCACCAACCCCCTGGCCCTGGCGTCCCTGTACTGGGCGAGAATTCTCTTGTTTTCAACTGCCTGCGCCTGAGCATTCCTGTGCTCGATGCTCTGGGGCGACTTGAGGTAAAGTCCCAGGGGGAGCTTCAGGTGATAAAAGTTCATGTTCTGGGAAATGCGCAGCCAGAATTCGTAGTCACCCGAGGTGATCATCGTCTCGTCGAAATAGCCGTACAGCCGGTGCACCGACTTGCGCCACATCGGCTGCGGTCCCATGAAGCAGCCGCAGTCGAGGAGGGCATCCCTGTTCCAGTCGTGCCAGCGGAACTCCCCTGTTCGCGTGTGCTGCTCGAAGGTCTCATTTTCCGTCTCCGTGATGTAGAGATCGGCATAGACCAGGGCTATGCCGGGATTCTTCTCCAGTATGTTGGCCATGACCGCAAGGGCGTCCCTGGCATGGCGATCGTCCGTATTGGCATTGGTGATGTACTTGCCGCGGGCTGCCCTTATGCCGCGGTTCCATGCTCCGTAGACCGTCTCCCTCTCTTCGGTTCGGATGTAGACTATGTTGCTGTACTTTTGCTGGAACTCGGTGACAATGGCTGCTTCGTCCTCTTCGGAACCGCTGTCTATGACGATGATCTCCAGGCGGTCGGCAATGGTTTGCGCCTGCAGGTCCTCAAGGCAGCCACGCAGAAAGCGTGCGGAGTTATAGGTCGAGACTATGGCCGTAACCAGGTACTCCCCAGCCGCTCCCGGCGGCGGACCTTGGGTTGACAGGCCCGTTGCCCTCGTCACTTCCGCCCTGCCCGCCTCCACTTGAAGCATCCCTTTGATGGCCACGGGGTTTGCCGGTTCCAGCTCCAGCGCCTTGCGGTAAAATGCGGCGGCATCCGGGTGTCCAAGGGCGATGCAGCTGTCACCCAGCCTGACGAGAAGATCGACATTGTCGGGTCTTTGCCCGTGCAGGGTGAGATAGATTTTGACTGCTGCCTCTTGCATGTTGTCCGTCGACCGGAAGTAGTGATCGGCAAGAGCCAGGGCTAATTCAGTGTTGTCCGGGGCAAGCCTCGCCGCGGTCTCATGGTGCTCTCTTGCCCTGCCCAGCTCCCCCGTCTCTTCGTAGATAGTGGCGATGTCGTGATGGGCCGGGGCAAAGCCCGGATGTCGCTGCACGATCCCCCGCAGCATTGCCAGGGCCTCGTTAAAGCAACCCGACTTGATGAGTGCCGCTACCTGGCCGTAATTGTCCACATCCGGACATAATGTGTCAGCTTGCTGCCGATGTATCTCGACCGTCTGCCCCATCCCCTCGGATAGAGCCTCAAGCAGGTGATCGACCGTATGCTCCCAGGTATAGCTGCCGGTAACCGTCGTATAGCCACCTTCGGCCAGGCTTTTGCGCAGCTCCCCGTCCGTTGCCAGTTCAATGAGGGCCTCTGCGATCTTGTCGGGCCGGCCGGGGGGGACCACCAGGGCATTGTAGCCGTGGAGCAGGTAGTCGCTGGCCCCGACGTATGTGGAGATGACAGCGCACCTGGCAGCCATGGCCTCCAGGGGTGGCAGGGGGAGCCCCTCGAAATGGCTGCCATGGATGAAGATGTCCGCGGAGCCGAGCAGTTTGGCAAACTCCGCCTGGGGGAGAGGCGGGAAATATTCATGCCCTATCCCCCCCATGTCAATCTTCTGACCCATGACAAACACTTCGAACCTTACCCCGAGCTTCTCGGCGATTACCAGTGCCTCGACTATGTCGCTAGCGCCGCGGAATGGATTTTCCCGGCTGAGAAACATCACCCTGATAGGGGCATGGTTTTTCTCCCCCGGGTGGAACAGCTCCGTGTCCACCCCTCCCGGTACCAGCGGGGAGAGGACCTTCCGCTTGTAGATGAGCTCCAGAATCATCTTCACATAGGTGGATGTGGCGAAGTATTGCAGTTCAGGCAGGCGATAGGAGTTCTCGGACATTACCCTCCAGGAGTCGGGACGGCCGGTGATCTCGGGGAATTTGGGCTCGTAGGAGTGGACCCAGTAAAATTTCCCCTTCGCCTTCGACCTGGCCACGATCTCCGCGGTGGGCGAAAAGGGTGAGATGAGGATGCCGTCGTAATCAGCCAGCGCGGTTGCCGGCAGAATGGGGAATGAGGTCGGCAGCCACTGGCAGCGCAGGTCTGGAACCGTAACGTAGCAGGCAGTGTCGTAACCCCTTTCCTTCAGCCGGTTGAGGACCTCGGCGATGCAGCGCACCCCACCGGAGACGTAGTTCATCGTCTCCGTAACCATGGCGATCGGCATCCTCCCCTCCGTTTTCACGGCAACCGTTGGTTCCGCTCTGTCGCTTGAAGTTGCCGGAATCATCCCCTGGCTGACCAGTGGGGCTGCGCTGCCGTACCTGCTGCAGTCGCTGAGGTGGGCATAGGCGACTTCGGCGGGGTTGGCCACGGTCCCCTTTGCCGACTCCAGAACCGATACCGCCAGCTCCTGCCAGAATGATTCATCCCCATCCGTTTCTCGCATGAGATACATCATCAGCGGCCGGATCTGTTCCCTGTACATGTGCAGGGGGCGGAGCAGGTGCGCTTCCACATAGTGGCCGGCACGCAGTTTATCCACGTCGACGTGCCATTCCGACCTGTCGATGGCGCGGCTCGTATAGGGGTAAAACCCCCTGGGGACGTGGCGGACCCGATCCCTGCTGCTCCAGGCATTTACCAGGGCGCGCAGCATCGATTCGTCGGAATAGAGCGCCGGGTCGGCATCGATGGCCTCCTTCTGGTCGAAGACCCTCATCCCCTTCCAGCTGTTCACGAGGGGGATGTCGTCCAGGTTTCCCGGGTTGATCAGCTCCCTGAAGGTCCCACCCTCTGCCGTAAGGTTGCCGATGGGGAACTTCCCTTCGTGGGGGGTGTTCAGGTAGACCTCGGCTCCGACCACGAGCAGCTCGCCCTTCCGTCGCTGTTGCAAGAGATCGATGAAGTACTCGCTCTGCAAAGGGAGCAGGTCTATGTCGTCGATCAGGCAGACGTCATCCGGGTACCTGGAGGCCAACAGGTAGCGGGACGCCTTTGTGAGGTTCTGGGAGGGGATACCCGCCAGCTCCCGGATGAGGACCACTTCGCCGTATCTCCGCATCTCCCTGACCAGGGGGTCATCCTCGCTTCTCCCGGTTACGAATGCCAGGCTCACCCTGACCTTGAGGAGTCTTTGCCATGCCGTGGCGACGAGGGGCCAGAACTCAATGTGGTTGCCATGCTCGTTGGTGCTGAGGATTACTCTGTCAATATGGCTCAAGATGATTACCTCCGCGTTCAGTTTGAATACCCGGGATCTGCACCCTGCTCACGATCGAGACTGGCATCCCCACCCAGGGAGAGGATCCGCAGGCTCTCGTCACCATGATTGAACATCAGGTCGAGCATGCACATGTGGGGCTGGAACTCACCGAAACACTGCCTGTACCTGGGGTGGGGGTAGTGGTGGAAGCTAACCCCTATCCCCTCCCGTTCAAAGAGGCTGGAATCCATGTATCTGCTGCCGCTTGCCCCGGAAAGATATTCGTCGGCGCCGAGCTCCTTGCAGATATTCACCAGCAGAGCGCTCTTTTCCCCTTGTGCGTTAAGATCAGAGGCGCGTACAAATTTCTTCTTTATTCCGAGCAGGCCTGTTGTCTCCCTGATTATGGTTTCGTTCAGGTCGGCCAGCTTCTCCCATCGCCTCCCGCAGTAGATATCCTCCAGCAACCCCGAATACCTCTTGAAATAGGGGGCACGACCGTAATTGGTAACCAGGGATTTCCAGTGCTTGATCCCCCATCTACCCCGATGTTCGGCAGCGATCCGCACTTCGCAGATCTTCGGCCTGACCTTGCCGCCGTGCTGCACCGGCACGGTTAGCCATGTCCACCCCTGTGAGGTCTTTATCCGGTTGCGCTGCTGGTAGAGGTTGTCGACGAAATCAACGTTGTCGAGCAGGACGAAAATGTCGCACTGCATCATCTTGTGAAAAAAACCCAGGTAAGGGAGGTAGTTGGGCTGGTGGATTGTTATCCGCATACTTCATTCTCCTCACGCATGGTGTCCGGCAGCGGCGTTAATCCAGGGCTGTCTATTCGATGATCCATCTGATCACTTCGAAAGCCTCGGCGTATTTCTTGCCTATCTGGCACCCCCTTGTCCTGGCCAGGCTGCGGAGAAACTCCTCGTCGAAGAACTGTCTCCCCATCTGGGAAATATAGGACATGGACGATCTGATCTTGTTCTCCACATGGTGATCCTCCAGCGGGACGAAAGCCGAAGTATGGAATGACATGTGGTTCCATGGCAGTTCGTAGCCCAGGATCGAGCACATCTTGAATGCCCGGAGCCCTTCCATGGCTACCGTATTGTGATCCTGGTGCAGATCCTTCAGGGAGGGGAGCATGACCAGGTCCGGCTTGTGCTGCTGGTTGAGCTGGAACAGCCTCTCCAGGATCTCCTGGCGGTGCGCAGCCAGGGTACGGACCTCGTAGCTCCAGATGTGCAGGTTCTCCTCCTTTATCTTCATGACCTGCCTGGATACATGGGCTTCGCTCTCAAGGACCGCCCTGGGGGCGCCGGCAGGGGTCGAGAAGGCGACGATAGCCACATCCGCCCCTGCTTCGATCATCCTGGCAATGGTCCCGCCGCAGCCGAGTTCGGCATCATCGGCATGGGGGGCGAGAACTATCACCTTCAGGTTGCTGCACTGCTTACCGTTTATGGTGAATGTCATCTGGATTCGCTCCGTTGGGAGGATCGGCTGATTGCCCGGTACTGACGACGGGTGGGCACCCGGTTAGAGGATGACGCCGAAATTGTCATTGATGTCATTGACCAGCGGTCTCTTGCCGAGCGCAGAGCCGACCTTGTACATCATCTCCAGTTCCGCCTTGCGCAGGATATCGTCGAAAACAATCGGCACACTGGTGTCGAACAGGCCGAGATTCTGGTAGAACCCCCAGCGGTTCCCTTCCCCAGTCGGCCCGTCAACCAGGATGAGGTCATAATGGTCCGGCAGCTCTTGCCGCAGGACCTGCAGGTCGTACCAGCCATCCCTGATGGGAGCATGGATGTATCTGCTCTTGTACAGGCCGACGAACTCCCGCTTGTCCTCCACGGAGATCATCTTGTAGAAACGGGAAAAGTTCTTGGTGCTGCCGGAACCGCTCCCAAGTTCGAGAATGGTGCTGCCAGGGGGGAGATTGTTGAGTACCCAGGCGAACAGGGGGGACTCGATGGATGATCCGCCGAAATCATCCCCGTTGCGGGGCGGCCGCCCCTGTCCCAGCTCCGCCACCTGGCCGAGCCACTCCCCTGACATGATAAGGCTGTCTGCTGATTCGATCATCGCGCTAATCTCCTTCGCTGGATCACTGGTTTTATGGATGGAAAGCGGAAGGTGCTCACCCTCTCGCTTCGCGCTGCGTACCTGTGCGTCACTGATCCCCAGGGCTGCCAGTATTGCCTCCACCCTCTGGAGATAGGTGTGGTTGGCCCTGACATGCTCATAGCCGGCCCTGGCGATTAGCTCGCTCTCTTCCGGGTTTTCCATGTAAAAGTTGATCTTTTCGATTAAATCTTCCGGGGTGCAGTAGGTGAGCAGCTGCTCTCCCACACGGAAGAGCCTCTCCAGGTTGGGGGTATGGTTGGTCAAGAGGAGCGTGCCGCACCCAAGGGTTTCGAAGGTCCTGTAGTTGATGTCGTCGGCGATGTTACGGTTCCAGTGTATCCGGTAGCTGTTTATTGCCCTTACCATGTCCGGGCCGATGACCATCTCGTCGTGGCGCAGGCCGTAAGGTTGCTTTTTCAGGAAGTTGATCCATTCGCCGCGATTGGCCACGTTGCCGCAAAAGCCTACCGCCACGTTTTTGGCGACCCCTTCGTCGCGGTCGATAAGAAACGGGTCGTATGCATTGGGGAGCCAGAGGCTCTCGCCGCAGTGGCCCGTAAAGCGGCAGCAGTACTGTTCGCTGGAGTTGAAGACGATGTCGAATTTGCTGCGGCGCGCCAGCTCCACGTACGGTTCGACCCCCATGTGCGCATCTATGCACCAGAATGCCGTCGGGATTTTCAGCTTTGCATAATCCGGTTGCCACTCATTGCCGTAATTTTCCAGGGAAAGGATGGCGCTGTACCGGTCTGCAATCGAATTGAACGGCTGGTTGAAGTTATCGTGCCCAAGCCCCCATATATCCGCTACAATACCCAGCTCACCAAACGCCCTCTGCAGGCAGAAGCACTCCCTGAAGCTTTGGTTGCGCCCGTGGCGGCCGTTTTCCTGGATTATCAGTATCCTCTCCCGCATCTGGCTCTCCGTGGATCAGTTTAATAGGTGCCGTTAAAAAGGGAGTCCGGCGAAGCCGTCGACCTCGTCTGCCGACTGGTCCATCAAGTTGCCGTTCACATCTTTGCCTGAGAACTTGAAGACGATGTGGGAGGGGTCGATTGTTGCGTCAGCCTGGCTGTTCTGCATGAGGGTAAAGGTGAGAGTTGCCCTCATGCTGCCTGGATCATAGTTGACGCTCTTCGGTATTGCCGGGATTAACGCCTCCTTTTCAGGGTTTAAGTTGACACCGTTGTTGTACAGCCCCGCTCCCCCACCACCAGCCTTGCTGATGGACCAGTTGAATGGATTGTTGACCGACTCGACATCCATATCCGCGTTGAACTGGAAGACCATGGTGAAATCCTTGGAGCTGTTTGCCGTGGAGAGCAGCGGGTCGAGGGAAGAGAGGAGGCTGCCGGGTCCTTTCAGGTGGCTGAAGGTCTTGGCAGAGGGGAGGGTGGCGATTATTTTCGGGGAGAAGAGCGTCATGGAGAGATCCGACGCAAGGTACGATCCCATCCCCTTCAGTGCATCCAGCTGCTCCTGGGCCTTCTCCTTGTCTCCAAGGCCGAAGTAGGCATTGCCGAGCTCGTAAATGGCGCTGTCGAAATCCTCTTTCATGCCCGTTGCCTT
>CALMOE010000060.1 GCA_937871715.1 uncultured Geobacter sp.
TTGAAATTCTCTCCTTTGTAAGGACGAAGTAGCGTTCTTTTATAAACTGGAGTCAAGTTGATTGTATTGACCCCGCTGCGCAAGGTAATTTCCTGCTCCACAATTAGATCATCTACCGGAAGCGCAATCGTCACCCGATGCGTTCCAGGCGCAAGGATAACCTGTTTGCTGAAATGATATTTCCAACCTATACCACTTTCGGGAATACTCGAATCAACTGGCGATTTATCCTCAAGGACAGGCTCAGCTTCGAGCACGACTGGTTGGCCGTCAATATTCAAATGAACCCGATAGGGAGGATCTGAATGCTTGCCATAGGTGCCGATAAAATAATAAGCGTTGCTTTTTACAGAAAATCTGAAATCAGCGAGTGCCTTGCCTGATGGAATCTCTACACCTTGAACTTCAGTGAAGACATCCTGCCTGCTGCCAATTGAGGACTTTGTAATGGCCTCTCGATTGCTTGCACATCCGCTCACCAATGAACCCGCCACCATTAACGTGCATATAAATTTCAAAATTGTTTTCACTGTTAAACCTCCATGAAGAGTTTTTGCATGCCCCTCCTCTGCTGTTAGAGGAGGGGCGATTAACTGCTAATCCTGCTGCTCTTTGCCAAATTTCAAATAGAGCGACGGCAAAACCACCATGTTGAGCAAGGTCGAGCTGACCAGCCCTCCCAGGATGACAATCGCCAGGGGCGAAAGGATCTCGTTTCCCGGCTTGTCCGCCGAGAAGGCGAATGGCACCAGCGCCAGACCGGCTGCGAGAGCGGTCATGATGACCGGCCTGAGCCGTTCCATGGAGCCCTGCAATACCGCGTCATGCAGGTTTTTCCCCTCATTTTCCATCAGATGCTTGTAGTGGGAAATAAGCAGGATGCCGTTTCGGGTAGCAATGCCGAACAGGGTGATGAAACCGACCAGCGAAGCGACACTGATGACCCTGGAGGTGAAATAGACGGCGATGATGCCGCCGATAAAGGCCAACGGCAGGTTGACCATGACCAGGAAGGCGTTCCTGAAAGAACGGAATTCAATGTAGAGGATCAGGACGATGAAGAGCAGTGATACCAGACTGAGCAGACCGATGGTCCGGCTCGCCTCTGCTTCGCTCTCGAACTGACCACCGTACTCCACGTAATACCCTTCCGGCAGCTTTACCTTTTGCTCGATGCGGCTTTTGACATCATCGAAGACGCTGCGCAGGTCGCGACCGGCCACGTTCGACTGGACAACGATCTTGCGCTGGGCATTTTCCCGGGTGATCGTGTTCGGCCCCTTGGCGGAAACGACCCTGGCCACGGTGGAAACGGGAATCTTTACCCCTGACGGCGTATCGATCATTACGTTCTCGATGGCCGTGGTGCTGTTCCTGGCGGCATCGGAAAATTTCACCACTACGTCGAAACCCCGGTCCCCCTCAAGGGTGCGGGTAACGGTCATGCTGGCGGTGGCCGCTTCCATGGCCTCCGCCACATCCGACATGGTGAGGTTGTAACGGGCCATCTGTGCCCGGTCGGGAACGATGCGCACCTGGGGGATATCCCGCTGCTGTTCCACCGACAGGTCGGCAAGACCGGGAACGTCGGCAATGGCAGCCCTGATTTCTTCGGCGGTAATGCGCAGCCGGTAAAGCTCCGGACCGTAGACCTTGATGGCCAGGTTGGCCATAGTGCCGGAAAGCATATGGTCGATCCGGTGACCGATGGGCTGGCCGAAGGTGATGGTGGCCGGCATGCCGGCCATGGACTTACGCAGCTCGGCCATGACATCGCCGAGTTTTCTATCCTTCATCTCCAGCTTAGCTTCAATCTCCGTCATGCTGGCTGCTTTGCCATGCTCGTCCATGTCGCCCCGGCCGGTTCTGCGGGCGGTCTTCTTGATGTTCGGATGGGCAAGCAGCTTCTTTTCCACCTCCAGGGCAATACTTGCCGACTGTTCCAGAGACGTCCCCGGCGAAGTGACAACAACTACCGTCAGAGCCCCTTCGTTAAAGGCCGGCAGAAATGAGCGGCCGGTCATGGACAGCGGAATCATGGACAAGGCAAAGGCGACCACCGACCCGGCTATTACCAGTTTGGGCCTGGTAGCCGCCAGGTCGAGCATGGGGCGGTAAAGCCGCTGCAGCCAGCGGACCACGGCACTCTCTTCCTCCCGTTCAAGACACTTGGCCCGGGGGAGCAGGTAGGAGCAGAGGGCCGGCGTGACGGTCAGGGCGACGATCAGCGATGCGCCGATGGAGACCATGTAGGAGATGCCGAGGGGACGCAGGAGACGCCCCTCGACCCCGGACAGGAAGAAGAGCGGCATGAAGACCATGAGGATGATCATGGTGGCGTTAACGATTGAGGCGCGGATCTCCTTCGAGGCGTCGAAGATGACCTGTCGTGCCGGGATGCGTTGTTCCTCCGGTTTCAGGCGGTTTTCCCTCAGCCGGCGAAAGACGTTCTCCACATCGATGATGGCATCATCAACAATGACCCCGATGGCGATGGCCATCCCTCCCAGCGTCATGGTGTTTATGGAAATGTCGAAAATCTTGAGGGCAAAGATGGCGAACAGCAGTGACAACGGCATGGCGGCAATGGAAATGAGGGTGGTCCTCACATTGCCCAGAAAGAGGAAGAGGATGGCAATTACCAACAGTGCCCCCTCAGTCAGCACCTTCTTGATGTTGTCGATGGCCCGTTCGATGAAATCGGACTGCCGGAAGATGTCGGTCTCCAGCTTCATCCCGGCCGGCAGGGTTTTCTGTAACTCCGCCAGCTTCACTTCCAGACGCTGGGTCAGTTCCAGGGTATTGGCATTGGGGTGCTTCTGGATCGATATCACCACCCCGGGCTTGCCATTGGCCGAAGCCTCGCCATATCTGAAGGCCGGACCGATCACCACCTTCGCCACGTCACGGACCAGCGTCGGCACGCCGCCCCGGCTGGCCACCACCACCTGCTCCAGATCAGCCGGGGTCCTGACTCGCCCGACACCACGGATCATATATTCCTGACCGGTTTTTTTCATCACGCCGGCAGCGAAATTCTCGTTGGCCCCCTTGAGGGCCGCGATCACCTGGCCCACCGTGACGCCAAAGGCCTGCAGCCGCCCCGGGTCAAGTTCCACCTGATATTGGCGGGTATCACCGCCGATGTTGGAGACCTGCGAAACCCCATTCACCGCCAGCAGGCG
>CALMOE010000061.1 GCA_937871715.1 uncultured Geobacter sp.
CCCCCATGCAGTTCCCCCCCCTTACTTACCGCTCGATTTCTCTCTCCTTGTCTGCTATTTCTATGCGCACCGCTCCGTTTCCTAAACCACATTTTGCCGGATAATTCATGAATATGACACTTTTCGAACCAGCGCGCCTAAATATGTGGGAATTTGAGGATCGTGCCACATCCCAGGGATACAGCTCTGTTGCCGGGATAGACGAGGCCGGACGTGGTCCACTTGCAGGGCCGGTAGTGGCAGCGGCTGTCATTCTCCCCAGGGACCTTCGCATCGAAGGGATCAACGACTCGAAAAAACTTGCCCCGGCGCTTCGCGAGTCGCTTTATGAGAGGATATGTGCCGAGGCGATCTCTTTTGGAATTGGGATCAGTGACAGCAACGCGGTAGATCGACTCAATATCTTGCAGGCGACCCTGAGGGCCATGGAGCAAGCTGTGGGGAATTTGTCGATTGCAGCAGACTATCTGCTCATCGATGGCATCTCCTCCACCTCGCTCCTTCTGCCGCAACGGACCATCAAAAAGGGTGACAGCCTCAGCATCTCCATTGCTGCTGCGTCCATAATTGCCAAGGTCACCAGGGACCGCATGATGATCGGATATGATCAACTCTACCCCGGCTACGGTTTTGCCGGCCACAAGGGGTATGGCTCTGCGTCGCACATGGAGGCCATCGCTGCTCTCGGGCCGTCACCCATTCACCGCATGACATTTCGCGGCGTCAGGGAGCATCTCTCTCCAGTTGATGATTCTGGGGCAGTTAATGACATCCCCTCGGGCACGGCAGCTAAGTGCCGGTCAGGGGTAGACCTGTTCGATCAGGCCGGAAAGGACGTTTGTAAAGATGTTTAAAGTTATAGGCATAATTTTCGTTTTGTTCATAATCTGTTTCATTGCCATTGTAGTCGAAGAACTCTTCCTCGGAGGGCGCAGGCGTCGACAGGCCGAGAGGGTGTACAAGGAGAGAAAGCATGAGATTAACCCCGGCTGTTGAGTTGGAGCATCGCTGCAGCAGGATGCAGCAGGTGATGGCTGAGGAGGGGCTGGAAGCTGCCATCATCGTGCAGAACGCCGATCTGTACTACTTTACCGGCACGATCCAGAGCGGCTGCCTCTACATCCCGGTCAAGGGGCAGCCACTCTACCTGGCGCGCCGCGATGCCGGCCGGGCCAGGATGGAGTCTGGTTTGCGCGAGGTTCACCCCATGAGCTCACTTTCCGAGTTGCCGGATTTTGTGGCTCGTTACGGCTATCCAGAGGCGAAGAGGATCGGCATGGAGTTCGATGTCATTCCTGTCTCACTCTACGAGCGCCTGCGCAGGGTTCTCCCCGGGGCTGAGATGGTTGACGCCTCCAGGCTGGTCAGGCGTTTGCGGATGAAGAAGAGCAGCTACGAGATTCATCTAATGCAGGACGCGGCGGTCCAGGTGGACCGGGTATACCGAACAGCCCTTGAGCACCTGCGTGAGGGGATTAGCGACCTGCAGCTCACAGCGGAGCTTGAGAGGGTGGCACGCCTCCATGGGCACCAGGGTTTGATACGCATGCGCCTCTTTAACGGAGAGATGCTCTACGGGCACATTTTTTCCGGCAGCGACAGCGCCGTGCCAGCCTACATCGATACCCCCCTGGGGGGGGTGGGTGTTTCGCCATCCTTCGGCCAAGGGGCCAGCTACAAGCCGATCTCCAGGGGGGAGCCGGTCGTTGTCGATCTGTCTGGCTGCTGCGATGGCTACCTGGTCGACCAGACCAGGATGATGGCCATCGGCGGACTTTCTGCGAAACTGGTCAAGGGGTACGAGGACATGCTCCGCATCCAGGAGCTGATGAAGGGGCTCGCGCCATCCCTGCCGACCTGGGGTGAGTTGTACGACGAATGCTTGGCAATGGCCGTTTCCATGGGGCATGGCGACAGTTTCATGGGTAGCGGCGGGGCACAGTGCTGCTTCGTCGGCCATGGCATCGGCATCGAGATAGACGAGTATCCCTTCATCGCCAAAGGGTTCCGCGACATGAGGCTTGAGCCGGGCATGGCCTTCGCTTTCGAGCCGAAGCTGGTATTCCCCGGCGAGGGGGCGGTGGGTATAGAGAACAGCTTCTACATTGCCGACGACGGCAGTCTGAAACAGTTGACCTTTTCTGATGAGAAAATTATTATGATGCCCTGAGCCGCGACGTAAAAAATTTATTGCAATTTGGTTCGAGCCGGTGATATAAGGAGACGCAATTTTGTATACAGTATGCGATTCGTTTTCAAGCTAATCCCTCTGAACCCTTGCTGATCGCATCATTTTCCGTTTATACCCGCGTTTTAGACTCGTCGTGATCCAGTGGAAGGACGGCTCGCTGTCCACGCCAATTAACCCCAACAGTTGAAAGGAGAGCAACAACATGGCACTTAAAGAGACGCTCAAGCAGAAGATCGAAGAGTTCCGTCCCCGTACCACAAGGCTGGTAAAGGAGTTCGGTAAGGTTGTTATTGACCAGGTGACAATCGATCAGGCAATCGGCGGCGCCCGTGATGTTCGTAATCTCGTGACCGACATCTCCTATCTTGATCCGCAGGAAGGTATCCGTTTCCGTGGCAAGACAATTCCGGAGACCTTTGCTGCCCTTCCGAAAGCTCCGGGTTCGAACTATCCGACCGTCGAGTCCTTCTGGTACATGCTCCTCACCGGTGATGTCCCGACTCAGGCCCAGGTGGACGAGGTTGTTGCCGAGTGGAAGACCCGTCAGGTCGTTCCCTCCTATGTTTGGGATGCTCTCCGCGCCCTTCCCCGCGACAGCCATCCGATGGTCATGCTCTCCGTCGCCATGCTGACGCTGCAGAAAGACTCCAAGTTTGCCGCTTTCTACAACTCGGGCAAATTCAACAAGAACATCGCCTGGGAATACGTTTATGAGGACGCCAGCGACATCGTTGCCCGTATCCCGGTCATTGCCGCGTTCATCTACAACCTCAAGTACCGCAACGACCAGCAGAAGGAGATCGACCCGGCTGCTGACTGCGGCGCCAACTTCGCCCGGATGATCGGCCAGTGCAAGGAGTACGAGGACGTTGCCCGTATGTACTTCATCCTCCACTCCGACCACGAGTCCGGCAACGTCTCCGCCCACACGACTCACCTGGTGCACTCCGCCCTGTCCGACCCCTACTATGCATACTCCGCAGGCCTCAACGGCCTCGCCGGCCCGCTGCACGGCCTGGCCAACCAGGAGGTTCTCGACTGGACCCTCAAGTTCCAGGAGAAGTACTGCAAGGACGTCGAGCCGACCGAAGAGCTCATCAAGGCTGCCCTCTGGGATACCCTCAACGCCGGTCAGGTTATTCCGGGTTACGGCCACGCAGTTCTGCGCAAGACCGACCCGCGCTACACCTCCCAGCGTGAGTTCTGCCTCAACACCCCGGGACTGAACGAGTACCCGCTGTTCAAGGTCATCGCCAAGATCTTCGAAGTCGCCCCCGGCGTACTCACCGAGCACGGCAAGACCAAGAACCCCTGGCCGAACGTCGATGCCCAGTCCGGCGTCATCCAGATGTACTACGGCCTCACCGAGTATGATTTCTACACCGTTCTCTTCGGTGTAGGTCGCGCCCTCGGCTGCATGGCCAACATCACCTGGGACCGCGGCCTCGGCTACGCTCTCGAGCGTCCCAAGTCTGTCACCACCGCAATGCTGGAGAAGTGGGCAGAGGAGGGTGGCCGCAAGTTCTAAAAAGAGCTTCGCCGCACGAAACAAAAAGGGGAGATGCCGTAAGGCATCTCCCCTTTTTTATTGTTTTGACGCGACAATAGTGAGTAATGACTCTACTGGGGCAGAAACCCCGGCAGGAGGGAAAGTACTGACCGTACCGCGTCAACGGAGAGGCTGTTTCCCAGCTGGTGCCACTGGCGGCGCAGCGGCAGCCCGGGTGGGAATGAGAAGTCGCCTGGGAGTCCCAGCAGCCGGGCAATCTCCATTGGTGTGAAGTGGCGTGCCCCTTGGCGGCAGCTGAGAAACGCTCCGGAGTGCATCAGGGTCTTGCCGTAGCTGGCGGCGAAGCAGGTGGCTACGGCCGACTGGTCATCCGGGTCGAGGATGCTCATCCCTTGAGCGAAACGGGCGAGATCCTCCTTGGCCAGGAGCAGCTCCTTGGGCGTATCGTCGTCCAACCGCCGGTCTAGATAGTTGCTTAGCGGCCGGATCTGCTGCGGTCTCTGCCGGCACTGCAGAGTCCTGAGAGGCTGAATGGAAGCTGCCAGGTAGTAGCGCTCCCTCCGCATCGGCACCCCCAGGGTCGTGGGGCAGAGAAGCTGCTCCTTAAGGTCATACCCTCTGGCAGTAAGGATGTCTGTCAGTCGCTCCCGGGCCTGTGATTGGAAAAAGCCGGGAACGTTCTCAAGGGCGATGGCCGGAGGTAGCTTCTCCTTGGGGAGCCGCTCCAGGACCTCCATGATGCGGAGCAGGCTGGCGCTCCGCGGGTCTTGCAGATCCAGCCTGTTACCTCGAACCGAATAGGGCTGGCACGGGGGTGAGAGCCACCAGAGGTCTGCCCTGCCAGTGGCCAGTTGCCATGGGGTGACTCGGGAGAGATCGATTCTCGATATCTGCTGCTCCGGGTGGTTGTGCCGGTAGGTGGCCAGCACGGCTGGGTCGTGGTCCATGGCGCAGGTAACCATCGAGCCCGTGCCGTCGATGGCTGCAGCAAGGCCGCCTATGCCGCAGAATAGTTCAAGGATCCGCATGGGGCAAGTCTAGTTCAGAAACGGGAAAAATGAAAGAAAAGTTGGTTAGTTGCTTATGTGGCTGGATGGTTTTAGGCAAACGGCCGCTCCC
>CALMOE010000062.1 GCA_937871715.1 uncultured Geobacter sp.
GAGGGGGACATTCAGGCTGGCTTTCGTCTACGGCTTCCTGGCCTACGGAATCATCTTCTACTGGCTGAACATAGTCATGACTACTTACGGCAAGCTCCCCATTGCCGCCAGTTTTCTTCTCTCCCTCCTCATGGCAGCCTATCTGTCCCTCTATCTCGCCACAGCCGTTACGCTTGCCCGTCTAGGAGAGAACCGTGGGATTCCGCTGCCCCTCGGCCTGCCTCTTTTCTGGGTTGCCCTTGAATTTCTCCGCTCCTATCTGCTCACCGGTTTCCCGTGGGCAATATTCGGCTACACACAGTACCGTACTCTCCCTCTGATCCAGATTGCCGACATGACAGGTGTTTACGGTGTGACTCTCCTTTTGGTGCTGGCGAACGTGGTTATTTTCCGTATCGCTTTGTGGTTTAGGGGGGAGAAGGGGTATCCCCTGCTCCTCTCGGCAGTCACGGCGGCCCTGATCGCCGGGGTTGTAGCTTACGGCTTCTTTGCGATGAACGCTTCGGAAGAGGGGAAGAGGGTGAGGGTGGCCCTGGCCCAGGGGAACATCCCCCAGGATGTGAAATGGAATCCCGCTTTCCAGGAGGAGACGGTGGCCATCTACGAACGTCTCTCCCGCAAGAGCGCAGGCAGCGGTGTGGACCTGATCGTCTGGCCGGAGAGTTCCCTCCCTTTTTTCTTCGAAAAGGAGAAGCACTATTCGGCGAGGGTAAGCAGCCTGGCCCGGGAGCTTGGGACCTCACTGATCGTCAGCAGCCCGGCGCTGGAGAAGGGGGTCATGAAGGATCGCCTGCTGAACAGCGCCTTTCTCATCGGCAGTGACGGGAGCACCCTGGGGAGGTCCGACAAGGTGCATCTGGTCCCCTTTGGCGAGTATGTCCCCTTGGCCAAACTTCTCCCCTTCGTCAACAAGATGGTCGAGGGTATCGGCGATTTTTCCCCCGGCGAGGAGATAACTCCACTGCCGGCAAGCTGCGGCAAGCTGGGGATGCTTGTCTGCTTCGAGGGGATTTTCCCCGAGATATCCAGGGAGTATGTGGCCAAGGGGGCGACCATGCTGGTCAATATTACCAACGACGCCTGGTTCGGGCGCTCATCGGCCCCATACCAGCACCTCTCCATGTCCGTTTTCCGCGCAGTGGAGAACCGGGTACCCCTGGTGCGCAGCGCCAACACAGGCATAACCGCCATTATCGACAGCCGTGGCCACATCGTGCGCATGACCGGACTGTTCCACGAGACTCTCCTCGGCGGCGAGGTACATGTCGGGGGGAGGCAGAGCTTCTACAATCGCCATGGAGACCTGTTCGCCTGGAGTTGTGCCATTGCCTCCCTGGCTGCTGCTGGGTGGATTCTTGTCGGAATGCTCCCCCGGCGCACTCGGGAAAAGGGGTAGGCGGGCAAGGCTGTTAGCGGCACCCGATAGCCGCGGATAGCGCTGCGGTCGTATTCGCGCGCCGGCTTGTTTTCTGTTGCTGTCCATGGGAAGAGGTGCTATTTAATTTTATTCGCCTTTAACCATGTTTTTAACGAATAAGAGAAGGAGAACTTGCATGTTCAGGGAAGAAGTTGCCAGGGTAGAAGAGCTCGCGGAGCGTATCGTCAAGCTTCGGGGGTCTCTTTGACATAGATCGCAAGCGGGAGGATATCCAGGAGCTTGAGGCGCGTATCGCCTCCCCCGGCTTCTGGGATAACAACGAGACCGCCCAGGGGGTGCTGAAGGAGCGGACCTCCATGGAAAAAATCGTTGACGGATGGGACCGCCTGGTGCGCCAGGCCGATGACATCCGCACCCTCATAGAGCTGGGGAGCGAGGTGGAGGACAAGGACGTCCTGGAAGAGGTCCATGGTCTGAACGACGAACTGGAGAGTGGGGTTGCAGCAGCGGAATTCCAGAGGATGCTCTCCGGTCCCCACGACAAGAGCAACTGCTATCTGTCCATCAACTCCGGAGCCGGGGGGACCGAATCCCAGGACTGGGCCGAGATGCTGCTGCGCATGTACCTGCGCTACTGCGAGCGCAAGGGGTGGCGGACGGAGATAACCGAGTATCAGCCAGGTGACGAGGCCGGCATGAAAAGCTGTACGGTTAGCGTAACCGGAGAGTTTGTCTACGGATACCTCAAGGCAGAGGCCGGAATCCATCGCCTGGTGCGCATCTCCCCCTTCGACAGCAATGCCCGCCGTCATACCTCCTTCGCCTCGGTGTTCGCATTTCCCGAGATCGCGGACGACATCGATGTGAAGGTAGTCGAGTCGGACCTGCGGGTCGATACCTACCGTTCCAGCGGGGCAGGTGGTCAGCACGTCAACACCACCGACTCTGCCGTAAGGATAACCCATATCCCCACAGGGATAGTTGTCGCCTGCCAGAGTGAGCGTAGCCAGCACATGAACAAGGCAGCCGCCCTGAAGGTGCTACGTTCCAAGCTTTACGAGAGGGAGTTGCAGGAGAGGGAGTCCCAGGCAGCCGAACTCTCCGCCGACAAGAAGGAGATCGGCTGGGGGAGCCAGATTCGCTCCTATGTGCTCCACCCCTACAAGATGGTCAAGGATCTGCGCACAGGGGTGGAGACCGGCAATCCAGACGCCGTGCTAGATGGCGACCTTGAGGATTTCATAGTGGCCTTCCTCATGGGGGTGAGAAGGAATGTCAGCGATGAACCATAGGAGAGTTCTCTACCAGGCTGCGCTGGCTCTACTGCTCACTGCCGGCCCGATTGCAACCGGCTGCGCATACCAGGTGAAGCCAGCTCTCTCCGATGGCATATCCCGCATCGGCTATGCCATCCAGGTGGGGGCCTTTGCCGAGGTTAAAAATGCCGAGCGACTAGCCGGCAAGCTGCAGTCAAGGGGGGTCGAGGCCTTCTACTTCCGTAAGGATAGCGGCGTTTACGTGGTCCGCTTCGGGGATTACCGGAGCCGGGATCTGGCCAGGAAGTCGGCGGAAAAACTGGTTGCGGAAAAGCTGATCGGCGGCTATTTTATTGCATCTCCCGACGCCGTATTCAAGCAGAAGCAGAGGGTGACCGAGCCGGTGGAGCCGGAGAAGAGTCCGCAGCCTGCAAAGCGGAAAACCGGGTCGGACATGGGGGGTATTGCCGCCCGTACGGCAGAGCGTTTCGTCGGCATCCCCTACCGCTGGGGGGGGGACAACGTGGTAGAGGGGATGGACTGCAGCGGATTCGTCCGCGCCGTCTACAACCTTTGCGGCATCAACATACCCAGAACCTCTGCCGAGCAGTTCCGCGTCGGCGAGAAGGTGGAGAGGAGCGCCCTGTCTGACGGCGACCTGGTCTTCTTCGGCAGTTCCAGCGACAGGATCAACCATGTGGGTATCTATGTGGGCAACGGCCGCTTTGTCCATGCCCCGCGCCGCGGCGAGGAGATCAGGATCTCCGCCATAGAAGAAAAGTACTTCGCCGACCGCTTCGTCGGCGCTAAGAGATATTTTTAAAGGCAGTGAGAAGTAAGTAGTTAATAGTAAAAAGTTATTGAATCGCCTGCATGATTCACTGGCGAGTTTATGAGGTAAGAAATGGCAATTATCAAACCTTTCAGGGCCTTGCGCCCGCCTGTGCACCTGGCGGAAAAGGTGGCTGCACTCCCTTACGACGTGATGAACACGGAGGAGGCCAGGGAGATGGCAGCCGGAAATCCGGCAAGCTTTCTGCGCGTCTCCAGGCCGGAGATAGATCTCTCCGCCGAAACGGACATCCATTCCGAACCAGTCTACGTCAAGGGGCGCGAAAACCTGCAGGAGTTCGTGCAGGGTGGCACTCTTGTCCAGGATGACGAGGAGTACTACTACGTCTACCGCCAGGTTATGGGTAATGTGGTGCAGACCGGCCTGGTGGTATGTTCCGGGGTGGACGATTATCAGAACGGCATAGTCAAGAAGCACGAACTGACCAGGGCCGACAAGGAGGAGGACAGGGTCAGGCATATCGATTATCTGGACGCCAACGACGAACCGGTCTTCTACACCTTTCGCCACAACGCCGACATCGCCGCCCTTATGGATGGAGCCACTTCGGCTGCTCCGGAGTACGATTTCACCACCCCTGACGGGGTCTCCCACACCCTCTGGGTGATCCGCGATCGCCAGAGCATAGCGGCCCTGACCAGGGCCTTCGCATCCATCCCTTACCTCTACGTCGCCGACGGACACCACAGGAGCGCCGCCGCCAGCAGGGTGAGGGACCTGCGCATGGAGAGCAATCCGTCGCACAGCGGCAGGGAGGAGTACAACTACTTCCTGACGGTCATATTCCCTGACAACGAACTCAACATCATGCCTTACAACCGGGCGGTCAGGGACCTGAACGGGCACACCCTGGCGGAACTCATGACCCTCGTCAGCCGCAACTTCGAGATTACACCCTTGTCGTCAAGCTTCGAGCCTGGCCAGAGGCACTGCTTCGGCATGTACCTGGACGGCAAGTGGTACGAACTTACTGCGCGCGAGGAGTCCTTTGACGCTGACGACGCGGTGGGTTGCCTCGATGTCTCCATCCTGCAGAACAATCTGCTCAGCCCTGTCCTCGGGATCAGGAACCCTCGTACCGACCAGAGGATCCATTTCGTTGGCGGCATCCGCGGCATTGGGGAATTGGAGAGGCTAGTTGACGGTGGCGAATACCAGATAGCCTTTTCCCTATATCACACGACAATCGACGAGCTCATGGCACTGGCCGACCAGGACAAGATAATGCCACCCAAGTCAACCTGGTTCGAGCCAAAGCTCCGCTCCGGGCTGTTCGTGCACTTGCTGAAATAGAGTAATAACAGAGACATTGCCAAATAAGGATTCAAGGAGTTGTTCAATGCGTAGCGTGGAAAAGTATCTGATCCTCTTTCTTCTGGTGGCCTTCGCCCTTATTCCTGCCTGCACCCAGAACGAGGGTCGCAAGGATGAGGCAAAGCCCGTCCAGGCAACTGTCCAGTCCGATGAGAAACAGGGTGAGAAAGTTGTCACCACCCAGTCCGGTCTTCAGTACGTTGACATGGTCCCCGGCAGCGGAGATTCCCCTGTCTCGGGGAGGAGGGTGACAGTCCACTACACCGGCTGGCTTACTAACGGCAAGAAATTCGACAGCTCCGTCGACCGCAATGAGCCGTTCACCTTCGTCATTGGTACGGGGCAGGTCATCCCCGGCTGGGACGAGGGGGTCATGGGGATGAAGATCGGCGGCAAGCGCAAGCTTATCGTCCCCCCCCAGCTCGGCTATGGCGCCAGCGGAGCCGGGAGTGACATCCCCCCCAACTCCACTCTGGTGTTCGAAGTGATCCTCCTGGATATCAAGTGATCTGATGGGGCCTGGGCGACTCCCCATAGCCGCTGCGGCGCTCTTTCTCCTCGTCTGGGGCTCTCCGCTCCATGCCGCCGGGAACATCTCCCTGTTCCTGGACGGCGCCGTTGTTGAGCGGGTGGAAAGCGCCAGAAAAGGGTACCTGGAGATAAGCCTCCCTGCAGCGGTGCGCATCGGCTCCCTGCGTATCAGGCCCGTCTTCGGGACGCAGCTTCTGCGGGTAGAGACCGCCGAGAAACAGCCGTCGAAAAAGGCGGAGAAGGAGCTTGCCGCTATCGGCGAACGGAGGGAGTTTCTCCTCGACCGTCAGAAGGCCCTGGAAGTCAAGGAAGAGATCTTCAGGAGTTCGGCAAAGTCCCAGAGTGCAAAGGCGCCGCGGCGCAGCAAGACAAACCCAGAGCCGATGGTGTCCATCCGCCAGGGGACGGATTATGCAATCTCCCAGCTTGAGTCTGTTTTCCGGGAACAGCGCAAGGTCGCCCGTGAGCTGAAGCAGCTTGAGGAGAAAAAGGGGGAGTTGGCGCGGTCAGGCCAGGCAGGCGGCCATGTTGCCAGGGTGTGGGTTGCCCCTGCTGCAGGCAGAGTCAGCGCTTCCTACATCCAGACCGACCGCAGCTGGCACCCCCGTTACGAGCTGCGCACCACCTCTGCAACGAGCGGAAGCTTTGCCGTATTCCCCGGTGACTTGGAGCTGCTGCGCGACGAGAGTGCCACGGTTCACCTGGCGACGTTGGAAAGCGGCAGTGCTGCACCATCATGGAAGTTCGCGGATGCCGGCAGGGCGGTGATGGTTAGCGAACTCCCCCTGAGCAGGAAGCTGGAGGCGGGGGGGCTGATTCAGTTGATGACAGTTTCCCTGACCAACACAACCTCCGGGGTCATCCCAGCGGGTATGATCGCCTGCTACGCGGACGGTGCTTACATGGGGCAGGGGAGGCTGCAGCAGATGAACCCGGGGAGCAGTACGGAGCTTAGCTGCAGCAGTGAAAAACAAAACTAACGCAAAGCCGGAGATACATATGAACAAGCTGCTCAACTTCATGGCACTGACCGCTCTCCTCGTCTCCCTGACCGCCTGCGGCAGCGGAGGCTCCTCCTCAACCCCGACGAGCGTTCCCAACACCCTGTCGGTATTTTATGCCCACAATCTCGTGTTTCGCAACAGCACCACCCTCCTTTCCACCGGCTATAACGGCTCCGGCCAGCTGGGGAGCGGCAACCTCGCCAACCGGACAACCCCTCTGCCGATCAGCGGCAGCGACATCTTCAAGGGGCAGGCTGCCGGGGGGAACCACTCCGTAGCCTTCTTCAACAGCAGCACGGTGCGTAGCTGGGGTGACAACAGGTTCGGTCAGCTGGGCAACGAAACCACCACTTACAGCAGCGTGCCTACCAAGACCAAGAACATAAGCAACGTGGTTGCCGTTGCCGCCGGCTCTCTGCATACCATCGCCCTGAAGGGTGACGGCACCGTCTGGTCATGGGGTGACAACTCCGCCTCACAGCTGGGGGTTCCGGCAAATACTAAGATTACCGTAGACAAAGTCGAGGTAGATATTACCAAAGTCGGCTATAGCGTCCTGCCGGTGCAGGTGGAGGTCGACGGGGCGCCACTCTCCAACATCAAGGCAATTGCCGCCAGCGGCCAGCACTCCCTTGCCCTGGACATTTTCGGCCAGGTATGGGCCTGGGGGCTGAATGCCACGGGTGAGCTGGGGCAGGACCCGACTATCGTCGGTGCGAATGCCAGGCCGAGGATAGTAGCCGGTCTTCCTGCGGACATCGTGGCCATTGCCGCCGGTGGCGCCTTCAACTACGCCGTGACCTCCAGCGGGGTGGTCTACGGGTGGGGGAACAACAACTACGGCCAGCTTGGCTTCGTCTCGCCGGCGGACAAATTGTACACTCACACCCCGGTCCCAATTTCGGTGAACGGTCCTGCCAAGGTTGCCCAGGCAGCTGCAGGGCTGAAGCACGGTCTGTTCAGGCTGGATGACAACAGCGTCTGGTCAATAGGGAACAACCACTTCGGCCAGCTGGGTATAAATAACCAGGATCATAAATCCACGGCAGTTCAGGTGCGTGACTCTCTTGGCACTGCTTTCCTTGCCAATGCCACGGACATCCGCGCCTTCGGCTCCTCTTCCATGGCGCTGATCGGCGGATCCTGGTTTGTCTGGGGGGACAACAGCTACGGCCAGTTGGGTACGGGAAAGACGGGCACCCTGCTCCTGCCGGAAAAGATGTCCGGGTTCTAGCCGGAGCTGCAAAAACAGGGGGGCGCAGGGGAACTTGCGCTGCCAATGGTGCTCCCCTTTGCCCTTGACTTGCACCGATTCGCGGTCTATCTTGCGAGATTGTCGTTTGCGTAGCCTGCGACAGCTCTTTGCAGGATAGCCGGGCGTTTTGCACAGCTGATCAAGATATTTACTGCTTTATTGCGCAGTTTCAGAAGGGAGTTTTAGTGGAAGAGCTTAGTGAACTTTTGCTGCAGAGAAGGCGCAAGGTCGATACCCTCTGGGAGTCGGGAGTAAACCCGTATCCCAACGATTTCCGCCAGCTGCATACCTCGGAAGATTTTCATGCCGCATTCGGCGAGATGGCTGAAATTCCTGAGAAGGCCGCCGACTTCGCCGTTGCCGGCCGGATCATCGCCCGTCGCTCCTTCGGCAAGGCGGCATTCGTCCAGATTCAGGACCGCAAGGGGAGGATGCAGCTCTACGTGCGCAAGGATGCCGTCGGCGAGGAGAGCTTCGCCTCCTTCGAATCCCTTGACATAGGTGACATCATCGGAGCCCACGGCTGGCCTTTCAGGACCAAGACCGGCGAGCTATCCCTCCATGTGAGCGAAGTCCGCCTCCTCACCAAGTCCCTCCTCCCCCTGCCGGAGAAGTTCCATGGCCTCACCGACGTGGAGACCCGTTACCGCCAGCGCTACGTAGACCTGATCGTCAATCCGGAGGTGCGTGACGTCTTCGTCAAAAGATCAAGGATAGTCAGCCTGATTCGCGAGTTCATGGTCAGCCGCGACTTCCTCGAGGTGGAGACGCCGATGATGCAGCAGATCCCCGGCGGTGCCACTGCCAGGCCGTTCATCACCCACCACAATGCCCTGGATATGGAGCTCTACCTGCGCATCGCGCCGGAGCTTTACCTGAAGAGGCTGGTTGTCGGCGGATTCGAGCGTGTCTTCGAGATCAACCGCAACTTCAGGAACGAGGGGATCTCCATCCGCCACAATCCCGAGTTCACCATGATGGAGTTCTACCAGGCCTATGCAACCTTCGAGGACCTGATGGATTTCACCGAGGAGCTCCTCTGCCATGTTACCCAGGAGCTGCTGGGGACCCTGGAGTTCACCTACCAGGGGGAGCCGATCAGCTTCAAGCGACCATGGAAACGGCTCACGGTGAAAGAGGCGATCATGGAGTACGGCGGGGTGGAAGCCAGGACCGTGAACGACCGGGAGCTGGCCTACAACTACGCCAGAAGTATCGGCCTGGAGCTGCCGGAGAACATCGGTTACGGCAAGCTGATCACCGAAATCTTCGAGGAGGTGGCAGAGCCGAAGCTGATTCAGCCGACATTTATCACCGCCTATCCCACCGAGGTATCGCCACTGTCCCGCAAGAATGACCACGACCCCGAGATAGTGGACCGTTTCGAGTTCTTCTGCGCCGGCAGGGAGATGGCCAACGCCTTTTCAGAGCTCAACGACCCCGTGGACCAGAAGGAGCGCTTCCTCGCCCAGGTGGAGGCGAAGGAGGGGGGGGACGAGGAGGCCCACTACATGGACGAGGATTACATCCGCGCCCTCGAATACGGCCTTCCGCCAACGGCAGGGGAGGGGATCGGCATCGACAGACTGGTGATGCTCCTCACCGACTCCCCGTCGATCCGCGACGTCATCCTCTTCCCCCAACTGAGGAAGGGAAAATAGGCAGTGAACGGTGAATAGTAAGTAGTGAAAACAATGCAGTTTAATGCTGTCTGTTTTGTTTTCACTTTTCACTTTTCACTTTTCACTTTTCACAGGTTTTTATGCCCTACGAACTGCTCATAAGCCTCCGTTATCTCAAAGCGAAACGGAAGTCGGCCTTCATTTCCATCATCACCGTCATATCCACCGCAGGGGTAGCCCTCGGGGTGATGGCGCTGATCATCGTCCTGGCAGTCATGACCGGCTTCGAGCAGGATTTGAAGGAGAAGATTCTCGGTACCAACGCACATGTGGTGGTGCTGAAGAACGGTGGCACCATAAGCGAGTACGACGGGCTCATGGCCAGGCTGGGGAAGATGGACGGGGTAGTAGCTGCCACTCCTTTCATCTACAACCAGGTGATGCTGACCTCGGGAAAGCATGTCTCCGGGGTTGTACTGCGAGGTATCGATCCCCAGACAGACGTCAAGGTCACCAACCTGCACAAGAGCATGGTTGAGGGGAATCTGCAGAATCTTCTCCCAGAGCACGGCACAATCTCTATTGCCAGGAAGGGTGAGCCGCCGGTCCCCGGATTGATCATTGGCAGGGAGTTGGCAAAAAATCTCAACCTCTTCGTCGGCGACAGGGTGAACGTGGTGTCACCCATGGGGAACATCACCCCCCTCGGCATGGTGCCGAAGATGAAGGGATTCCGGGTTGCAGGCATCTTCAACACCGGCATGTTCGAGTATGATTCGACCCTTGCATACGTGGAGCTGAAGGAGGCGCAGAGCTTTTTAGGGCTTGGGGAGACAGTCACCGGCATCCAGCTCAAGGTTGCTGATGTCTATGCCACCGGTGAGCTTGCCAGGAAGATCAACAGGGAGCTCGGCCTGGAATACTTCGCCAGGGACTGGATGCAGATGAACAAGAACATCCTCTTTGCCCTGAAGACCGAGAAGGTGGTCATGTTCATCATTCTGACCCTCATCGTCCTGGTGGCGGCATTCGGCATAGCCTCCACCCTCTTCATGCTGGTCATGGAGAAGAACAAGGATATCGCCATCCTGAAATCCATGGGGGCCAGCGGCAGTAGCATTATGAAGATATTCATCATGGAGGGGCTGATCATCGGCGTCTCTGGCACGCTGGTGGGGGTCATCTCCGGCCTGCTGGTGGCGAAGAACCTGGAGGGTATCGTCGCTTTCGTCCAGAGGCTCACCGGCTTCGAGCTCTTCAGCCGAGACGTCTACTACCTGGACAGGTTCCCATCCCAGGTGGTCCCCATGGATGTGTGCATCATCTCCCTGACCGCAATTGTCATCTCCTTTGTCGCCACCCTCTACCCCTCGTGGCAGGCATCCAGGCTGCTCCCTTCAGAGGCGCTCCGCTATGAGTGAGTTCCTGTTGGAGGTGAAAGATCTTTGCAAGAGCTACCGCTGCGGAGACAGGGTAGTGGAGGTGCTCAAGGGGATAACCTTCCAGATCAGCCAGAGGGAGACCATCGCCCTCCTCGGGGCGTCGGGTGCCGGCAAGAGCACCCTGATGCATATTATGGGCGCTCTGGACCGCCCCACATCGGGAACGGTCAGCTACCAGGGGGAGGAGCTGTTCCAGAAGAGCGAGAGGGAGCTTGCCAGCTTCCGCAACAGCTCCATCGGCTTCGTTTTCCAGTTCCATCATCTCCTCCCCGAGTTTTCTGCCTTGGAAAATGTCATGATGCCGGCACTCATAGGGGGGGTGGCAAGGGGAGAGGCCATTGGTAGGGCCGAGACACTTCTTGATGAGGTGGGTTTAAGCCACCGCCTCTCCCACAAGCCCGGCGAGCTCTCCGGGGGGGAGCAGCAGCGGGTGGCGGTAGCCAGGGCGCTGGTTATGGGGCCAAGGCTGCTCCTCGCAGACGAGCCTACCGGCAACCTGGATATGAAGACAAGCGAGGGGATTCACCAGCTTTTCAGCGATTTGCACGATAAAAAGGGTCTGACCGTGCTGGTCGTGACCCACAACGAACGGCTGGCAGCCATGATGTCCAGGCAGATTCGCCTCCAGGACGGAAAAATACAGGACCAGGGGATAGGGAATTGACCTGCTTATACAGATTCACCACAGCACTGCTGCTGACTCTGCTTCTTTCGGTCAATGCCTTGGCTGAAGGGGAGAAGATCGCCGAAGTGGTCGTCAGCGGCAACCGGCGCATCGAGAATACGGCCGTCTTCAATGTCATCAAGGCGAAGGCCGGCGAAAACCTTTACGCTGCCAAGCTGGACGAGGATGTGAAGGCGATCTACAACTTAGGCTACTTCACCGACGTCAAGGTTGAGAAGAGCATGAAGGATGACAATCTCATCCTCACCTATCACGTGACGGAAAAGCCGGTCATTCGTGAACTCATTTTCGAGGGTAACAAGGCGATCAGCCAGGACAAGCTTAAGGAGGCTGTGGAGGTGAAGATCAACTCCATCGTCTCGGCAAAGGATCTGGCCAAGAGCGTCAAGAAAATCAAAAAACTTTACGTTGACGAGGGTTATTCACAGGCCGAGATCGAGACGGTCAGGGAGCAGATCTCCCCCCACGAGTTGAAGGTTATCTTCCGCATCACCGAGGGGAGCAAGATTCTCATCAGGGAGATTCGCTTCGAGGGGAACCGGGCGTTCACCGCCGGCAAGCTGAAGGGGATGATGGAGACTACCCAGGACTGGTGGCTGGCCTGGCTTACAGGTGCTGGGGTCTACAAGGAGGATATGCTCAAGAACGACATCGCCCTCCTCACCGAATTCTACATGAACAACGGCTACATTAATGTGAAGTTCGCTGAACCTAAGGTCGGGCTAACACCTGATGCAAAGGCCCTTTACGTGGATATTCAGCTCATCGAGGGGGACCAGTACCGGATAGGTCAGGTCGGATTCCGCGGTGATCTGCTGGAAAAGAGGGATGAGCTTGCCGGCAAGGTTAAGAGCAGAAGCGGGGAGATATTCAGCAGGGGGAACCTGCGCCAGGATATCTTCACCCTTACGGATATCTACGCCGACAAGGGGTATGCATTTGCCAATGTCACCCCGCTCACCCAGTTGCAAAATGACCTGAAGCTGGTGGACATCTCCTTCGACATGGAGAAGGGGGAGATGGTCTACATCGACAGGATAAACATATCCGGCAATGCCAAGACCCGCGACAAGGTGATCCGCCGCGAGATCCGCCTGGCCGAAGGTGACCTGTATAGCGCCACAGCCCTGAAAAAGAGCAAGCAGAACGTCATGAACCTGGGCTTTTTCGAGGAGGCCAACATCTCCACCGCCAAGGGGAAGAGCGACAACATGCTCAAAATGAACGTGGCGGTTAAGGAGAAGGCCACCGGCACCTTCAGCATCGGCGGCGGTTACAGCTCCCTGGACGGTTTCGTCGGCCAGGGATCGGTGCAGCAGGCCAACTTCATGGGGCTGGGGCTCAAGGCCAACGCCTCGGCATCCATCGGCGGCAAGTCCAGCACCTACAATGTCGGCCTGACAGACCCCTATTTCCTCGACACAAAGTGGTCATTCGGCGGCGACGTCTACCGTACAGAGCGGCAGTTCGTCGATTATACCCGCAAGGCCACCGGCGGCGACATCAAGGGTGGCTACCAGTTCAGCGACTCCCTGAGCGCCTTCCTCCTCTACAAGTACGAGCAGAAGCAGATTACCAAGGAGTCCTTTGCCCTGCTTGAGACCCGCAGGCTCTATCCATCCCTTGTCTCACCGGCCGATACTACGACCAGTGCGGTTTCCATGAGCATAACCAGCAACACCACCGACTATCGCATGGATCCGACAAGCGGCATGGTCAACTCCCTCTCCGTGGAGTTTGCCGGCCTGGGGGGGACCAACAGGTTTCTCCGTTACGTTGGGCAGAGCTCGCTCTTTACCCCGGTCGCCTTCGGTACGGTCTTCATGATCCACGGCACCATCGGCCAGATTCTGGAGATGGGGGAGATCATCCCCATCGACGAGAAGTTCTACCTGGGGGGGATCAGCACCCTGCGCGGCTTCTCGGGGAGGACCGTCAGCCCCTATGTTTCGACTAACAAGGACGACAACCAAAACGGAAACACTACCGGCAAGGAGCGCGCTTACGTGGGGGGCGATTCGGAGGCGGTCCTCAACGCCGAGCTGACAATCCCCCTCCTCAAGGAGGCTGGGCTGAAAGGGGTTCTCTTCCTCGATGCGGGCAATGCCGCCAACGGCTTAGGGAATGCCTTCTCCGGGATTCTCTCCAGCTACGGCTTCGGCATCCGCTGGTTCTCCCCGGTAGGCCCACTGCGCCTGGAGTACGGTATCCCCATCAATCCCCGCCCCGGCATAGACCGGAGCGGCAAACTGGAATTTTCCATAGGTAGCTTCTTCTAATAGAACCAAGGAGGCCATGTAATGAACAAGGTATTCTCAGCTTTTCTCTTGCCACTTTTAATAGCTCTTGCCACACCGGCTTTTGCCGCAGAAAAACTCGGCAGCGTGGACATGCAGAAGATCCTGCTCATGTCCGATGCCGGCAAGGAGGCCAAGGAGCAGCTCTCCGTCAAGGCTGCCAAGTACGAGGCGGAGAAGAACGTCAAGGAAGAGGAGCTTAAGAAGCTAAAAGGGGAGCTGGAGAAGCAGAGCGTCCTTCTCTCCGAGAGCGCCAGGATCGGCAAGGAGAAGGATTACCAGCAGAAGCTGAAGGAGTACCAGCGTTTCATGAAGGATGCCCAGGATGACCTTCAGGCGAAGAATGACGAGTTCACCAACAGGATCGTGGAGGAGATAGTCAAAGTCGTGCAGGATTACGGCAAGAAGAACGGCTATGCCTACATCTTCGTGAAAAGCGAAGGGATGATCTACATGGATGAAAAGGTCGATCTGACCGATGACCTCCTCAAGCAGTTCAATGCGACTCGCAAGAGCGGTAAGAAGTAGGGGAGAGCCAAGAATGGAAAAGAGACTGGGGGAGATTGCCGAATATCTGGGTGCCCGCCTGTTGGGAGATCCTGAGGCGGTGGTGCACGGCCTCGGCTCCCTGGAAAATGCCCGCCCCGGGGAGATAACCTTCCTTGCCAATCCCAAGTATGCCGACAAACTGCGCCAGAGCGGGGCATCGGCGGTCATCATGGCCCCCGGGGGAGAGGCATTCGGCAAGAACGTCATCGAGACCGACAAACCGCAGATTGCCTTCGCCAGGCTGCTGCAGCTCTTCTACCAGCCTGCCGTAGCACCTCAGGGGGTAATGCAGGGTGCACACGTTAGCCTCTCCGCCCAGCTTGGCGAGGGGATAACCGTCTATCCCGGCGCCTATGTAGGCGACGGGGTGAAGGTTGGCTCTAGGGTGACAATTCATCCCGGCGCTGTGGTTTACTCCGGTTGCACGATCGGCGACGACGTGACTCTGCATGCCAACGTGAGCATCCGTGAGGGGTGTATCATCGGCAGCAGGGTTATTATCCATAACGGCGCGGTGATTGGCAGCGACGGTTTCGGTTACGTCCAGGATGGCAGGAAGCACGTCAAGGTGCCACAGGTCGGCATCGTTGTGGTTGAGGACGATGTGGAGATTGGCGCCAATGTGACCATCGACCGGGCGGCACTGGAACGCACGGTGATCGGCCGGGGGACTAAGATAGATAACCTGGCGCAGATCGCCCACAACTGCATCATCGGCGAGAACTGCATCATCGTCGCCCAGGTGGGGATTGCCGGCAGCGTCACCATGGGGAACAGCGTCATCCTCGGAGGCCAGGCCGGGATCGCCGGTCATATCAGCATCTGTGACAACGTGATGATCGGCGCCCAGTCCGGGGTCACAAACAGCATAAAGGAGCCGGGTGTCTACAGCGGCACCCCCATCATGCCCCACAGGGAGTGGCTCAAGTCATCCATGACCCTCCCCAGGCTGCCGGAGATGAGGAAGAAGATCGCCGAGCTGGAGAAGCGTCTTGCCCTCCTCGAAGAGGAGTAGGGAGACGCTCCGGGCAAGCTTTGTTTACATTAACAAGGAGGCAGCATGCAGATCGATATAAACGAAATCATGAAGATACTCCCCCACAGGTACCCCTTTCTACTGGTGGACCGGGTGATCGAATTTGAGGCTGAGAAGAAGATCACCTGCATCAAGAACGTCACAATGAACGAGCCATTTTTCGAGGGGCATTTCCCGGGTCACCCGGTCATGCCCGGGGTGCTGATCATCGAGGGGATGGCCCAGGCAGGAGGAATTCTTGTCGGCCTTTCAATGGGAGATGATGTCAAGGACAAGGTCTGCTACTTCGTCTCCGTGGAAAATACCAAATTCCGACGCCCCGTGGTTCCTGGCGACCAACTGCGCATCGAAATGGAGGCGGTTGGCTGCAGGCGGGGTATCTGGTCATTCACCGGCAGGGCTTATGTGGATGGCAAGCTGGCGACAGAGGCTGATCTCAAGGCAACATTCGCTCCCAAGGCCATTTAGGGAGAAACAAAGGTAAAGGTGCTATCAATGATTCATTCAACAGCAATAATCCAACACGGAGCCATGCTGGACGAGGGTGTAACTATCGGCCCTTATGCAGTCATCGGCGCAAACGTTAAAATCGGCAAGGGGACGAAAGTAGGCTCCCACACGGTTATCGACGGCTGGACAACCATCGGCGAGAACAACCAGATCTACCACATGGCATCAATAGGCGCCCCCCCCCAGGATTTCAAGTACAAGGGGGAGGAGACGACCCTGGAGATCGGCGACAACAATATCATTCGCGAGTTCACCACCATACACCTAGGCACCCATACCGGCACAGGCAAGACCGTGGTGGGTAGCAACAACATGATGATGGCCTATTCCCATATTGCCCACGACTGCCGGGTGGGGAGCAATGTGGTCATGGCCAACTCCGCCACCCTTGCAGGTCATGTGACTGTTGAAAACAACGTGATCTTCGGCGGCCTCTGCGCCGTGCACCAGTTTGCCCGAATCGGCGAATTCGTCATGGTCGGCGGCGGTACGATGGTCGCCCAGGACATCCTCCCCTACACCATAGCCGTTTCCGAGGACAAGCGCGAGGCATCCCTGCGTGGCCTGAATCTCATCGGCCTGAAGCGTAATGGCTTCAGCGATGAGATTATCCGCGACCTGAAAAATGCCTACAAGATCCTGGCGTTCTCCAAGCTGAAGCTTCCGGATGCAATCGAGAGGATCAGGAATGTTGTGCGCCAGTCCCCCCAGAGGGATCATTTCATCGAGTTCATCGAGAGTTCGAAGCGGGGGATCGTGCGGCCATGAGCAAGTTGCGTGCAGCAGTTGTCGGTGTCGGCTACCTAGGGCGCTTCCACGCGCAGAAATATGCTTCCCTGGCGGACGTTGAACTTGTGGGGGTTGCCGACAGTGATCCTGCCCGGGTCGCCGAGATAGCGGCAGAGATCGGTACGGTCGCCTTTGGCGATTACCGTGAGCTTGCCGGCAAGGTCGATCTGGTGAGCATCGTAGTTCCAACCAGGTTCCACCACGAAGTGGCCTCCTTCTTCCTTAAGAGCGGCATCCATGTCCTCCTGGAGAAGCCGATCACCACCACGGTAGAGGAGGCGAGGGACCTGATTGCCACTGCATCTTCCGCTGGTCTCGTTCTCCAGGTGGGACACCTGGAGCGATTCAACCCGGCATTCACTGCTGTTGCGGGCCGTCTGCAGCGCCCCGGATTCATCGAGGCCCTGCGGGTCGCCCCGTTCAAGCCCCGAGGTACCGATGTCAGTGTCGTCCTCGACTTGATGGTCCACGATATCGACATCATCAGGCGCTTCGTCGGCTCCGAAATCACGGCCATCAGCGCCACAGGCGCGGTGGTGCACAGCGCCGAGCCGGATATCGCCAACGCGCGCATCGAGTTCGCCTGCGGCTGCGTGGCCAATATCACCGCTAGCCGTGTCAGCCTGAAGAGCGAGCGGAGGATGCAGATCTTCCAGGAGGATGCCTACATAGCCGTTGATTTCCAGAACCGCCAGGCCACCATCGCCACCAGGGGGGAGGGGGAGTCGGCGCCAGGTGTTCCGGCAGTCGATGTGCAGGAGCTATCCGTGCCACAGAGGGACCAGATTTTGGCGGAGGTCGAGGCATTCGTCGATTCCGTTGCCAACGGCGTTCCGGTGGTGGTCCCGGGAGAAGATGGCCTGAACGCCCTTGAAACTGCCCTTCTCATAGAGGAGAAGGTCAGGGAGAGCATCGCCAGGTTTAAGGCAGCGGGAAACTGCCGACCTTAAGGGGAGCATCTTGTCGAAAAAGGTGATGATCATCGCCGGGGAGGCTTCCGGCGACATGTACGGCGCAAAGTTGGTTGAAGAGGCGCACCGGCTCGATTCGTCGGTGCGCTTTTTCGGTATCGGCGGCCAGGCGATGCGGGACGCTGGTGTGGATACCCTGGTTGACAGCAGGGAGATGGCGGTGATGGGGATAGTGGAGGTTGTTGCCCACTTCGGCGTTATCTATCGTGCCTTCCGCCTGATGGAGTCGCTCCTGAAAGAGCGGCACCCAGATCTGCTGATCCTGATAGACTATCCGGGATTCAACCTTCGCCTAGCGGCAAAGGCCAAAGCTGCCGGAGTAAAGGTTCTTTACTACATAACCCCCCAGGTCTGGGCTTGGCATTCGAGCCGGGCTCGAAAGATCGCCAGGCTGGTGGATTACGCGGCGGTGATTCTCCCCTTCGAGGTGCCCATATTCGAGGGGGTAGGGCTGCCTGTAACCTTTGTTGGCCACCCGCTGCTTGACATGGCTGTTCCGACCATGACGAGGGGAGAAGCGCAAAAGAGTTTCGGGCTCGATCCCGGCAGGAGGGTCGTCGGCCTATTCCCCGGGAGCCGCAGGCGGGAGATCGTCTCCCTTCTGCCTGTAATGCTGGAAGCTGCAGAGAGTCTAAGGGAGCGATTCGGCGACCTGCAGTTTATACTGCCCCAGGCTCCGGGAGTGGAGAGGGGGCTTCTGGATTCATTCATTGGCTCTGCAGATCTGGATGTTACGGTAGTCGAGGGGAAGAGCTACGACGTGATTCAGACCTGCGACCTGATCATTGCCGCCTCCGGTACGGTTACCATGGAGATTGCCCTCTTCGGGGTGCCGATGGTGATCGTCTACAAGGTTGCGCCGCTCACCTATGCCATCGGCAAGCGTCTGGTGCAGGTGGACCATGTGGGGATTTGCAATATCATTGCCGGCGAAAGGGTGGTGCCGGAGCTTATCCAGCACGAGGCCGAGCCAGCGAGGATATTTGCCGAGACGGAGAGGATGCTGTCTGACACGAGGCTGTACGAGGCTGTCAGGCAAAAGCTCCTCGGCGTGCGTGCCAGGCTCGGCCAGCCGGGAGCCCCGGCGAGGGTGGCGGCCATCGCCATGAAACTAATGGCTGAAGGGAATTGAGGTAATATGGAGGTTTTCAAGAGGCTGATTTCATTCAGCAAGTGCTACTGGAGACGCATACTCCTGGCTGCCCTCGGATCCGCCGGTGTCGGCGCGATGGACGGCGCTTTTGCATATATGGTCGAGCCGCTGCTGAAGCGGGTCTTCAGCGATAACCAGCTGTTCATCCTGACACTGCTCCCTTTCGGCATAATTTTTCTCTTCGTGGTCAGGGGTACATGTCGTTTTATCAACGACTACTTTGTCAAGACTGCCGGACAGCTGGCCATACAGAAAATCCGCAACACCATCTACGAGCGCTGCATGGGGCTCTCCGTCGGCTTTTACAACCGCCACGCCACCGGCGTGCTCATGTCCAGGGTGCTGAATGACGTCAACATGATGCAGGAGGGGGTCGCCAACACGATCACCGGCCTGTTCCGTGACGGTTTCTCGGCAATATCCCTCCTCTTCGTCATTTTCTATCGCAACTGGCAACTGGCCATCATCTCCTTTCTGGTTATCCCGGCAACGGTCTACCCGGCCCAACTGATCGGCAAGAGGATCAAACGCTACTCCAAGATGGGGCAGGAGAAGATGGGGGATCTCTCCAGCGTCCTGCAGGAGACCTTCTCCGGCATCAAGGTGATAAAGGCGTTCGGTCTCGAGGGGCGGGAGATCGAGAAGTTCAGGGCGCAGAACCTGAAATTCTACGAGTTCGTCCGCAAGACAATAAAGTACGATGCCTCCTCGGCACCGGTCATGGAGACAATCTCCTCCTTCGGCGTGGCCGGGGTGATCTGGATCGGCGGCAACAGCGTCATTGCCGGCAGGATGACCAGCAGCGAGTTCTTCTCCTTCATCACCGCCATGGCCCTGGTCTACTCACCGGTGAAGAAGCTTACCAGCGCCTACAACGTCCTGCAGAGATCCATGGCAGCAGCCGAGCGGGTATTCGAGGTTATCGACCAGCAGCCTGAGGTGGTTGACCCGAGTGATCCTCTTCCCATGGATAGGGCTAGGGGGGAGGTCGCCTTCGACAGGGTATGCTTCAGCTACGGCGAGGATCCGGTACTGGAGGATATCTCTCTTGCTGCCCGAAAAGGGGAGGTCATTGCTCTCGTCGGCCCTTCCGGCGGGGGGAAGACCACCCTGGTCTCCCTAATCACCAGGTTCTATGATGTGACTGGCGGCGCGATACTCATCGACGGCATCGATGTGCGCAGGATGAGGTTGCAGGATCTCCTTCGCCAGGTGGCCCTGGTGGACCAGGAGACTATCCTTTTTAACGACACAATTGCCAACAATATACGATACGGCAAGACCGATGCCACCGATGGGGAGGTGGAGGCAGCTGCCCGGGCCGCCTATGCCCATGACTTCATCATGGAGATGCCCGAGGGGTATGAGACGAATATCGGTGACAGGGGGGTGCGTCTATCCGGCGGCCAGAGGCAGAGGCTCTGCATCGCCAGGGCAATCTTGAAGGATGCGCCGATCCTGATTCTGGACGAGGCCACCAGCGCACTTGATACCGAGAGTGAGCAGATGGTGCAGGGGGCACTCAACAACCTGATGGTCAACAGGACGACCTTCGTCATCGCCCACCGCCTCTCCACGATTCTCCATGCCGACAGGATCGTGGTCTTGGAGGGGGGTAGAATCGCGGAGAGCGGCACCCACGCAGAGCTGCTTGCCAGAGACGGCGTGTACAGCAAGCTCCACTCCATGCAGTTCACATGAATTTATTGAAACATTACAGAAAAAGACTGTCGGCCTATCTTGCCGGCAGCCTCGGCGCATTTTTGATCCACTCCTTCATCTGCCTCCTGTTCCGCACCATGCGTGTCACCCGTGTGGGAGCCGAGATATTCCAGGGGTTCATCGATCGCGGTGAAGGGTTCATCTCCCCCTTCTGGCACGGCAGGATGCTGTTCATGCCCTTCGCCTACCCCGGGGAGTGCATGAATGTCCTCATCAGCAGCCACCGTGATGGCGAAATCATCGCCAATGTGATGAAGCGCTTCGGTTTCGGACTGGTGCGCGGCTCTTCCCGCAGGGGCGGTTATGGGGCGATGCGGGAGATGCTCCAGTTGCTGAAGAGTGACATGCATCTGGGGATAACTCCCGATGGGCCGAAGGGGCCTGCCGAAAGCCTCAAACCGGGGGTGGCGGAGCTTGCCAGGTTAACCGGCAAGGCGGTGATACCCATAACCTTCAGCGCATCTTCAGCTTTCAGGGCAACCAGTTGGGACAGTTTCATGGTTCCATACCCCTTTGCCAGGGTGGTTCTCTATATCGGCGAACCGCTCCGCTACGAAAAGGGGGAGGATATGGAGCTGTTCCGGCTTCGCCTGGAAACAGCCCTTAAGGATCTGAATGCCAGGGCTGACGAGATGGTAAGAAGTAAGAAGTGAGACGGAATGTACACTGTTTATAACCTCCTCATATTGCTCGCCCTGCCGCTGATTGTGGCCTATCACCTCTACCGCTCTGTCAGCAGGGGGAGACCGGCCGCACTGCTCCCCAGGTTCGGATTCCTCTCCGGCAGGGAGTTGCAGATCCTCGGCGGCAAGAGGCCCATATGGGTCCATGCCGTTTCGGTCGGGGAGACCATTGCGGTCAAGCCGCTTCTGGCCGAGCTGAAGAGGCGCTATCCCGAAACGCCGATCATCCTCTCCAATATGACCGAGACCGGCCGGAGCGTTGCCGCCTCCCTGGGCGATGTCGATCTGGCGATCTACTTCCCCTTCGACTACCCTTTTGCCGTAAATCGCCTCCTCCGTACAGTGAATCCCCGCCTGGTGGTGATTGTCGAGACCGAACTCTGGCCCAATTTCCTCAGAGCGGCCCGCAGGCAGGGAATTCCGGCGATGATCGTCAACGGCAGGATCTCTGACCGCTCCTTCAGGCGTTACCGCAGGATGCGCTCTTTCTTCTCCTCTGTTCTGGGAGACCTTGCCGCCTGCTGCATGCAGAGCGCTGAGGATGCAGATCGTATCCTGGCCATGGGGGGGGAGGAGAAGAAGGTGGCGGTCACCAGGAATCTCAAGTTCGACATACCCTGCATCACCTTTGCAGAGGCTGAGCTCGCAGCCATAAGGAGGCGCTTTGCCATACCCGATGGGCTCTTCATCTTTACAGCAGGGAGCACCCACCAGGGGGAGGAGGGTGGGGTGCTGGATGCCTTTGCCGCCCTGCTAAATTCCGGGGCGAGAGCCCTGCTTGTTATGGTGCCTCGCCATCCGGAGAGGAGCGGAGATGTTGCCGCGCTGGTACGTGGTCGTGGCTTTGCCTGTCGCCTC
>CALMOE010000063.1 GCA_937871715.1 uncultured Geobacter sp.
CCGATATCCACGTATTCGATCCCCACCCCCATCTTCCTCAACTCGGCGTAAACCCTCGCCCCCTCGATGAGGGCGGTCTTGATCTTGTCGATCTTGGTGATCTGGGAGCCAATGTGGAAGTGGATCAGCTTGACGTGCTCCAGGAGATCGTTCTCCTCCAGCAGGTCTATGGCGGCGATAATCTCCGACATGCGCAGGCCGAACTTGGCATCCTCCCCGCCGCTGGTCGCCCACTTGCCGGTCCCCTTGGAGGAGAGCTTCACCCTTATCCCCAGCTTGGGGGAGATGCCGGTCTTTTTCACCAGCTCGATCACCTTCTCCAGCTCGAACATCTTCTCGATCACCAGGGTGATGTCGTAACCTATCTTGGTGGCATAGAGGACCGTCTCGATGTACTCCGTGTCCTTGTAGCCGTTGCAGATGAGCGGCAGGTTGTTGCCGCTGGAGATGCCAAGCCCGGCCACCAGCTCGGGCTTGGAGCCTACCTCCAGGCCGATGTTGTAGCGTTTGCCGTACTGGGCGATCGCCTCAACCACCTGGCGTTGCTGGTTCACCTTGATGGGGAAGAAGGTCTGGTATCTGGCAGGGTAGTCATTCTCGGAGATGGCGTTCTTGAAGACCCGGTTGATCGAGGCGATCCGCCCCTGGAGCACGTCCATGAAGCGAAGCAGGATGGGTGGCTTGATTTTCCGCTTGATCAGGTCGTCCATCAGGGCCTTCAGGTCGATGGCGTTCTTCGAATTGGAAGAGGGGTGGACGCAGACATTCCCCTTCTTGTTTATTGAGAAAAGATCGGCTCCCCAGTTGTCAATGTTGTAGATCTTGGCGGAATCAGCAATGGACCATTTTTCGGACATGTTTATTCACCCATACTCTTCTGTGGTTTAATTTCAACCCCTCCCCCGACGTGCCTTGTCAAGGGAGCAAGCGTCCACCCCCTGACAAGAGGGACCAAAGGGTACTACGAAAGCCTGCTTTTGAAATCCCCGTAACCGAATTTCCTGATCACCTTCAGCTCCTCCGACCCCGACTCCCAGGTGCAGATGGCCGGGTGCTGGATGCCGTTGAAGAAGGTGGTCTTCACCATGGTGTAGTGGCTCATGTCCTCGAAGACCAGACGGTCGCCGGGGCTGAGCTTCCTGTCGAAGGACCAGTCGCCGATGACGTCGCCGGCCAGGCAGGAGGGTCCAGCCAGGCGGTAGGTGTGGGGGAGCGTTCCGGGATCGCCCCCCCCGGTGATAGTCGGCCGGTAGGGCATCTCCAGGACGTCGGGCATGTGGCAGGTGGCGGAGACATCCAGGATGGCGATGTCCATCCGGTTGTGGACGACATCCAGCACCTGGGAGACCAGCACGCCGGTGTTGATGGCGACCGCCTCCCCCGGCTCCAGGTAGACCTCCAGACCGTACTTGCCGCGGAAGTGCTTTACCAGATCCACCAGGCCATCGATGTCGTACCCCTCGCGGGTGATGTGATGACCACCGCCAAGGTTGAGCCATTTCATGCCGGGGAGAAACTGGCCGAACTTCTCCTCGAAGACCCTGGCGGTCCGGGCCAGGGGGTCGAAGAGCTGTTCGCAGAGGGTATGGAAGTGGAGCCCATCCACTCCGGCAAGGGAGCGCCCCTCGAACTCCGCCCTGGGGATACCCAGGCGGGACATGGGGGCGCAGGGGTCATAGATCGGGGTGT
The DNA here is from genome assembly GCA_937871715.1 of uncultured Geobacter sp. Classification (GTDB taxonomy): domain Bacteria; phylum Desulfobacterota; class Desulfuromonadia; order Geobacterales; family DSM-12255; genus CALMBF01. The sequence goes on from CALMOE010000063.1 coordinate 1,690, forward strand.
GCCCCTCGGAGTGCTCCGGGTTGACCCGCAGGCCGATGGAGACGCCGCTCTTCTCCCACTGGGGACGGAATAGTTCCAGCTGGTTGAACGAGTTGAACACCAGGTGGTCGGATATGGCGAGAAGCTCGGTGACGTCGCTCTCCCTGTAGGCCGCGGCAAAGGAGTGGACCTCGCCGCCGAACTCCTCCCGCCCGAGGCGCGCCTCCCAGGGGGAGCTGGCGCAGACCCCCTTGAGGTACTGGCGGATCAGGGGGAAGACGCTCCACATGGAGAACGCCTTCATCGCCATGAGAATCTTGGCCCCGCTCTTCTGCTGGACATGGTCCAGGATGAACAGGTTGTGGCGCAACCTGTCCAGGTCCACCACGTAGGCCGGCGAAGGGGCGAGTTCACATATTTTATCGGTATCGATCAGGGTCAAAGCCTAAAACTTCCTATTATCGCAGAAAATGCGGATTCACAACAATCATGGTTGACCTGCGAAGCGCAAGATTTCGGCCAGATCCTCGCACCCGCAGGAATGCCGACGGAGGCGTAGCAGCGCTACGCCGCACAACGGGCATTCCGAGGACGGCGGGGAGATGGCCGGAAGATTGCGCTTCTCCTAAAGCTCCGGCCACTCCCCTTCGACCACCACCTCCGGCAGCCCCATCGGTCCCAGCTCCTTGAGGAAAACCTCCGGGTCGAACTGCTCCATGTTCCAAACCCCTGTGGCATGCCACTTCTTGGTGAGCATCATGATTGCGCCGACCACCGCCGGCACGCCGGTGGTGTAGCTGATCGCCTGGGACTGGACCTCCTTGTAGCACTCCTCGTGGTCGCAGATGTTGTAGATGTAGACCTGCTTGCGCTTGCCGTCCTTCAGGCCGCGAGCGATAACGCCGATGCAGGTTTTACCCTTGGTGAGCGGCCCCAGGCTTCCGGGGTCTGGGAGGAGGGCTTTCAGGAACTGGATTGGGACGATCTTCTGCCCCTGGAACTCCACCTCGTCGATGCGGGTCATCCCCACGTTCTGCAGCACCTCCAGGTGCTTCAGGTAGTTGTCAGAGAAGGTCATCCAGAACTGGGCCTTCTTGATGGTCGGGATGTGCTTGACGATGGACTCCATCTCCTCGTGGTAGAGACGGTAGATGTTCATCGGCCCGATCCCTTCCGGGAAGTCGAAGACCCGTTTGGTGGAGAGGGGCGGAGTCTCCTGGAAGGCGCCGTTCTCCCAGTGGCGGCAGACGGCGGTCACCTCGCGGATGTTGATCTCCGGGTTGAAGTTGGTGGCGAACGGCTGTCCGTGGGAGCCGGCGTTGGCATCGATGATGTCGATCTCCTCCACCACGTCCAGGTATTTCTTGGCGGCCAGGGCGGTGTAGACGTTGGTCACCCCCGGGTCGAAGCCTGAGCCGAGCAGGGCCATGATCCCTGCCTGCTTGAACCGCTCCTGGTAGGCCCACTGCCAGGAGTACTCGAACTTGGCGGTATCCAGGGGCTCGTAGTTGGCGGTATCCAGATAGTCCACCCCGGTCTCCAGGCAGGCGTCCATGATATGCAGGTCCTGGTAGGGGAGCGCCACGTTGATCACCAGCTTCGGCTGCACCTTCCTGATCAGGGAGACAAGTTCCGGGACGTTGTCCGCATCCACCTGAGCCGTGGCAATACCCCCCCCCAGCTGGGCGGCGATGGCGTCGCACTTGGACTTGGTGCGGGAAGCGAGGGTGATCTCGCTGAAGATGTCACGCCTCTGGGCGCATTTGTGGGCCACCACCTGGCCGACACCGCCGGCGCCGATAATCAATACGTTGCTCATAGTCACCTCCGGAACTGGCGAAAACTTTCTGCGGTTTTGCAGTTAATCTTTGACGTTTAGTATATACCCCCGCTGCTGTCAATATTTTTTCCACCTCCGCGCCCCGAAGGTGAAACCAAAGCCAAGAGGTTGAATTCAATTGACTTTTACAGGTGAATAAATTACCAACAGAGAATCTGCACTATCCGGAGGTCAAAGGGTGAAAACAGAAGGGGTGCTAAAGGGGAAAAGAATCGGCTTCATCGGCGGCGGCAACATGGCTGAGGCGCTGATACGCGGGCTTCTGGAAGGGGGTATGCCGCCAGGGCAGATAACCGTTGCCGAGCCTGTAGAAACCAGGAAAAAGTTTCTCGCCGACCGTTACAAGGTGGCTGTCAGTAGCGACAACCAGCTGGTGGCACGGGAGAGCGGCGTCATCGTCCTGGCGGTCAAGCCCCAGGTGGGAGCCGGCGTGCTCGGTCAGCTTGCGGGGATCGTCACTGGCGAAGCCCTTTTAATCTCCATCATGGCAGGCATGAGCTGCGCCGGCATCGAGGGTGCCATCGGCAAGGGGGTGAGAGTAGTAAGGGTAATGCCCAACACCCCGGCACTGGTAATGGAGGGTGCATCGGCAATCTGCAGCGGCAGCCTGGCCAGTGACGATGACATGGACCTCGCCGAGGCCCTCTTCGCCCAGGTGGGAACCACCTGCAGGGTGGATGAAAAGCAGATCGACGCAGTCACCGGCCTCTCCGGGAGCGGCCCGGCCTATGTGCTCACCTTTCTGGAGGCACTGGCCGACGGAGGGGTGAAGAACGGCCTCTCCAGGGAGTCGTCCCTGACCCTGGCAGCACAGACGATCCTCGGCACAGCCAGGCTCTACCTGGAAACCGGCGAGCACCCCGCATCCCTGCGGGACAAGGTCACCTCCCCGGGGGGAACGACAATTGCCGGGCTGCACGCTCTGGAGAAGGGGGCTCTGCGGGCCACGGTCATAAGCGCCGTGGATGCGGCAGTTGCCCGCTCCAGGGAGTTGGGTAAGTAAGAGGTTCGAGGTTCGAGGTTCGAGGTTCGAGGTTCGAGGTTCGAGAAACCGTAACCGAAACGGCCGCCTGCTGCAACCAGCAGTGCGGCCGTTTCGCCTCTATCCCCGTTTCTCTGTCCTTACCGTTTGATCCTTGTCCCACGCCACTCCCTGCCGAGCATGAAGATAAAGATGGCGAACGAGGCAAACGTCAGCCACTTCCCAATCTTGAAGGGTGTCGGATCGAAGACGAACTCCACCCTGTGATCCCCTGCCGGCAGATAAACCCCGCGCAGCACATGGTTTACCGGTACGATCGGCACCTCTTTGCCGTCGATCGTTGCCCGCCACCCCTGGTAGTACTTCTCCCCCAGCACCAACAGGCTGTTGGCAGCCGCGGATGCTGTCAGGCCGATCCTCTCCCCTTCATATCGCGTCACATCGACCCGCCCCGCTCCCTGGCCCTGCGGCATCTCGGCCAGGGGAATTGGCGGAGCCGACTCCACCAGAGCCATCCGGCGCGGATCGAAGTTCGGGTTCTGCATTACCCCCAGCCTCTGGGCAGCGTCCCCCAGAACCACAGCCGAGGAGACCAGCCACGCCTTTGGAAGGACATTCCTGTTTTCCAGCACCACCTCCCTGCCGTCGGGAGAGGTGAAGACCGGCTGGAATTTCCCCCCTATCTGCACCTTCTCCTGGGCGTACTGCTCCGCCGCATAAACCAGATAGCGGACATTCACCATGTCGGGCATGGCCGAGGGGATGACGAAGGAGTCGAGAAACTCCTGCCAGCGCCGCTTCTGCACCGGGTTGGAGGTGAACATGACCGGGATCTTCTGGGTGGCATAATACATGGGGTCGGCGCCGTTCATGGGCAGGGTGCGGTACTGGTTGGCCCCCTTGGCAAGGAACTCTGTGACCGGACTCTTAACCCCCCGGGAAGTTTCCGGCACCTTCACCAGGAACATGAACTTGTCGTTAATCCTCCAGACATCCCCCACATAGAGGAGAAGCAGAACGGCCAGGGTTACCTTGGCCGACAGCCAACGCCGGCCGCAGGCAAAGATGGTGGCGGCACAGAGGGCCGCCAGACCGGCGGCAATCCCTGTCTCGGTCACCAGATTGTTCCAGCGCTGGGCCACCAGTTGCGGCCCCTGCTCGAAACGGTTAGGCTCGGTGATCAGGCCAGCCAGCCGATCCAACCAGAGGCGCGGGGCTGCCAGTTCACTCCCCAGCAGGGCCAGAAGCAGGAGGGGCAGCATCACAACCCCGACGAGATAGCGCCTAAACCCCCCGGTGCTACGCAGCCGATCGTCAAGCAGCAGGTCCACCCCCCTGGCCGCCATGACCGCAAGACTGAGCACGGGTATGAACATCATCATCTTTGGCACCCTAAAACGGTTGATGCCGGGGAAGTAATCGTAAAGGAAATTGTAGAAAGGGGTGTACTTCCCTATGGAGAAGAGAAGCCCGCCGGCCATCCCCCCCACCAGCAGCCAGGTATATCTGTCGCGGCGAAAGATAAGCGGCAGGGGGACGAGCAACCAGGGGAGCAGACCCATGTAACTGACAGTCTGGGTAAAGACCATCCTCCCCCAGTAGTAGCTGGCGATATTGGTCGGATTCGCCCCCCCCTCCTGGCGGGAGAGGCCGAAGAAACCGGGGATGACAAATCCCCCCAGCTCTTCCGGCGGCATGGACCAGGACATGGCCTCCTCCCGGTCTAGCCCCCCCTTCCCCTGGTTGGCGCCGCTCTGCACCCCGCGGTTGGTGTCTGTCGACCACTTTGCCAGAGGCGCCAGTGAGATGGCCACTGTTGAGAGGAAGAAGAGCATGACCACAAGGTTCATTGCCAGGAGCCGCGGCAGGGGGAAGGAGCCCCTCTCCTCCGGCGAGGCAAGAATGAAGATGGCACGGACGACACCGTAGGCGCCGATGCAGAGGCAGGTGTAGAAGGCTATCTGCCAGTGGCCGCCGAAGAACTGGAAAGCCAGGATCACGCTGGTGGCCATGAACCAGACGAGGCGCCTTTTCTGGAAGGCCATCTCAAAACACCAGAAGGCCCAGGGGGCAAAGCAGATGGTGGCAATCTTGATCACGTGGCCGGCATTGATCAGGGATGCGTTCTCAGGGGCAAGGGCGAAGATCAGGCCGCCGAGGAAAGCCGCCGGCCGACTGGTACCGATCAGACGACAGTAGGAGTAGGTGCCGACCGCGCCGAGAAAGAGATGCAGGACGATGAACCAGGCGACTGAGGCGGGCGCAGGCAACAGATAAAAGAGAAGGCCGCGATAGATGTGAAACCTGCTTGAAATCCCGCCACCTTCGTCAGTCAGGCCGGAATTCACATAAATATCCCAGGACGGAGTAAGCCTTACCTTGACAGCATCCCAGAAAGTTCCCTTCCAGACCCCTTCCACCCCCCAATAAAACTCATTAATTATGTCCGGTGCGCGGATGATCTTGTCGGTGAAAAGGATTTTCCCGAAAAAGATAAGGAGCACACCCAGCAAAAGGGCGGAAACCAGCATGTTTTTACGGCGTTCAGTCATAGTACTCCTCTAATTCAAAGGCTATCGAGCTAATTTACCCTATTGACTTTCTGGCGACAAGATAGGTCAACGAAGCCAGCATATGTGCCTTAGGATGTTCGTTGAGAAGCATGTCCAGAGGCCGCAGCGGCAGACTGCAAAGATTCCAGATAACCAGAAGCGGCAGGGAAATAACTGTCGGCAGAAAGTAGCGCAAGAACTTTGAGGTCAGGTTAAACATGGTATATATCGGCCCGACGCATGTACCCGACTCCTCCAGCTCGAATCCCTGGGAGGTGAAGAGATGCTGGTGACCGGTCAGGGTGAAGTTCTGGTAGTGATGGGGATAGCCGTGGTACGCTTGGAGGAATGGGGTTGCGGCAAATACCATGCCTCCTGGCTTGAGTACACGGAACATCTCCTGCACGGCCGTGACCGGACGGCTGAGATGCTCGATAACCGCCTCGCAGAAGATTGCATCCACGCTGTTGTCGGCGTAGGGGAGCTGGTGGGCATCGGCAACTACCTCAACATTGGGGAACGGTCCCACATTGACATTAACCAGAGCAGGATGGCAGCGCCCTGGCCCGCCGCCGATGGATAGGCAGAGGGCCCCTGTAGGCTGCCGGTCAAAGATTTTAGAAACGGCTGCCACTGCGCTCCTCTTGCGGTAGTCGGGTACGAGCAGCTTCTGCACCCGGTTAAGGAGCACGTTCAGGCTTAAGGGGTTCTGCTCGGCGCTGTACTCCTCGTTCATCTTATCCGAGGCGGTCACATAACCCTCGAGGAGAGCGGGGTCGGCCAGCAGGATCGGCACCCGGCCGTTAAGAAGCGGATAGGTCCGGCTCCCGTCCGTGGTAGTCAGGGCATCTCCTGCCACCGTCACCTGCAACGGCTGACGGCTGACAGGGCATACCAGGCTGCCTGAGGCGATCTGTTCTCTCACATCGAGCATGCTCATCTCTCCGCTGTTCCGGACAAAACAGTCCGGTAAAATTTGGCCAAACGCTGCGCATATTGCCGCCAGTTGAACTGTTGCAGAAGGCGCCCCCTGCCGGCCAGTCCCAGCTCTTTTCGCCGGGAGGGATCGTTCAACAGCGCCACCACCTGATCCGCCATTCCCTGCCAAGCGTCCGGACCGCAGAGAATACCGGAACGCCCCGCTTCGATGTACTCTGCCACCTGCCCCACACGGTCACCCACGACCGGGCAGCCGGCGAGGAGGAGTTCGGTAAGTTTGGCCGGGCACTTGCACCGATTGACCAGAGTATCGCTGAAAGGGTAGATGGCGACATCGCCGGCAGCAAGGTAATCTGGAAGATCCCCGGGCTCCACCCATCCGGCCATGACCAGGTCCTCGGCGAAGCCGGCCTCACGGCCGGCGGCCAGAAGCTGAGCCTCCTCGCCATGGCGCCCTTGGCCGACCACCAGGAAACGGACCGCCGGCAGGCGGCGATGTATCTCCGCGAAAACCGAAGCCAATCGATCCTGCTCGAACTCGAAGAAGCGGGTATAGAGGAGCACTACGGGAGTATCTGGAGCGATACCCAGGCGTGCGCGTACTGCCTCTCCATCCCCGGCTCGCTGTCCGCGCACGCAGTTGGGGAGGTAGAGCAGCCGACTGTCGGGTACCCCAAGTTTGCGGCTCATCTCCTCCAGCCCACGGCTGGCCACGGTGACCGCCGCCGCATGGCGGCTCAGCCACTTCTCCTGAAAGGCATAAACTCTCTGTTCAAGGGAAGAGTAGCCGTGGAGCTCGTTCATCCCCCCGCTCCCCTCCCAGTCGTCGGTGTCGAGCAACACGGGAGGCAGTCGGAAACCGGCACGCCGCAGCATGATCATTGCCATCGTCGCCAGCCCGCCGTACCCCTTGGGCTTGAAGAGGTGTATCAGGTCCGGCTTCTCCTTCAATGCGCATCTGAAAAGTCGCCAGGCCAGGACCGGCGCAGCCAGAGCCTTGTTTCGCGGTCCGAGCATGACGTTTCGCAGCAGCACCCCGTCCAGCATTTCCACCTTCCCCGAATCCTCCGGGTTGGTGTAGGGGGGGGCGATGATGACTACCTCGTCCCCCAGGTGCTGCAGCTCATTTGCCAGGGGGAGCATGCGGGCAATCACCGTCCCCTTGGGGCGAATACCGAAGGGAGCGAGGAGTACGATCTTCATTGCTGGCAGACCTCCCTGTAGAGTTCACCGTACTCCCGCAGCCGCGCCTCCATGCCGAACCGCTGGCGCATCAGATCGTAGCCAGCCTTGCCCATCCTGGCACGCAACCCCGGATCTGCCAACAACTGCTCGAGCCTGGATGCCAGTTGCTGTAAATTACCAGGTTCTACCAGATAACCGGAAACACCGTCGCTCACCACCTCACGCATCCCCTCCAGGTCATGGGCGATTACCGGCACCCCGCATGACTGGGCCTCCACAAGGGCCATGCCGAATGACTCTGTCCATGAGGTATGCACAACAACCGCCGCCTGGCCTAGGGCGGCAAAGACATCAGCGGTCGCTCCGGGGAAATGGACACGTCCGGCAAGCCCTTGCTCCTCCACGTAACGCTTCAGGTCGTGTACGTACTTATGGGCGGATAGACCAGTGGTGCCGTAGAACCACAACTCGGCGCTGTCGTCCCTTAGCAGAGAGAATGCCTTGAGCAGCAAATCCTGACCCTTGTTTCTGTTGATGCTGCCGATCATGACAACACGGTGATTATCCTGCTCATGCCGGACCGGCGGATGATCGGCGAACCGCATTGCATTGACGACTGTCTGCCTGGAGCAAGCAGGAACTGCGGCAAAATGTGTGGCACAACTCTCGGAGCAGAACACGGCGCGGTCGGCAACCGCAATCGCCTTGCGCAGCAGCCAGCCGACATTCCTCGGCAACTCGTGCAGGTGATAGACGACCTTGAACCCCATCGCCTTGGCGATAAGGACAGACCAGGCAAGCTTGATGCTGTGGATATGGACCACTGTTACCAAGCCGCGGTACTTGAGCAGTCGAAAGTTCATGAGAAACCGGTTCAGCCGCCAGACAAACGGAATCCTCCGCCCCATGGTCGCCACCCTCACCCCTTCGGCACGCAACTCTTCGGCATAGATCCCATCGTAGGCAAAAAGCACATACGGCTCCACGTCGATAGTCCTGGCAGACTTGATGAAATTGGCAGCCACAGCCGGCACGCCGCTCCGCCTGGAATCATGGAGAAGATAGAGTACTCTCGTCATCTGAGGCATCAGCAATGTTCCCGGAATCTCAATTTCAACCTTTTCAGCAGGTCATTGAGTTTAAACCTGACCAGCATCTTCTCTCGGCAATAGGAAAGTTCGGCAGCGGCAGCGGGGAATAACCCGGCGTCCCTGGCGTAGCGCTTGCGTATGGCAAACTCTTCGTCAACCGCTTTCAGCAGCTCCCGGGAAGAGAGCGAATCCTCATGGGAGCGGAAACAGGCCAGAATTTCGTCTAGCCCCAAAGCCTCGTAGCGCTCAACGATTCGCAGCCAGAGATCATAGTCCATGGCATACTTAAGCCCGAGATCGAAAAGGCCAACCTCGTCGAAGACGGATCTCCTTACAAAGGTAGCCGGGTGGACGATAAGGTTCTTGCCCAGCAGCCTTTTTCGAGTATATGGCCCCTTGAAGTCGGTCGTCAATTTGATCCTGCCGGCGGAATCTATGAAGTGAACCCTGCCGGTCGCCCACTGGGCCGTCGGATTCGCCTGAAAAGCCGCGGCCACCTTGCCAAGGGCGCCGGGCAGATACAGGTCATCGGAATGGAGATGGGCAACCACATCACCAGTAGCCATCCGGATCCCCTTGTTCATGGCATCGGCAATCCCCTTGTCAGGTTCGCTGCTCCAGCGGATGCGGGGATCCTGGGCTGAATACTTTTCGATCATTTCCAGGGTGCCGTCAGTGGAGCCGCCGTCGACGAGAAGATACTCGAAATCAGTGAAATCCTGACCGAGGACGCTCTTTAACGTCTCTTCCAGGTAGGCTTTACTGTTGTATGTGATTGTAATGATGCTGAAATGGGGCA
>CALMOE010000064.1 GCA_937871715.1 uncultured Geobacter sp.
CTCGCTCTCCGCCCAGATCAGTCCGCGGTGGGCATCCATGACCTTGCGGCAGAAAGCCAGTCCCAGACCAGTGCCGCTTGCCTTCCCCTTCCTCCTGTTCTGGGCCTGGACGAAGCGATCGAAGATGGTGGCAAGGGAGTCGGCGGGTATGCCGACCCCGCTATCCTTAACCGTGACCCGCAGGTATCTCCCCCCCCTGGGGATGGCCGACTGGGGATAGAGCCCACTTGCTATCCCGCCGGTTGCCGCAGCCAGGTCAACAGGGGTATCTGCCACAACCGTTATCTCTCCCCCCTCGGGGGTGAACTTGAGGGCATTGGAGAGGAGGTTGCCGATCATCCTGCCGAAAAGGGTCCTGTCCAGGACGCACTCCGGTAGCCGGGGATCGGCCACAAGCCTTAGCCCAACCCCACCCTTTTCGGCGGCAGTTGAGTACTGGCTGACCAGCTTTTCCAGTAGCAGCCCCACGTTCTCCCCCCTGAACTGCATGATCATCCTGCCAGCCTCGAACTTGTGGATATCAAGGAGGGAGTTGATCATCTCCACCATCTCAGAGCAGCTCTCCTCGGCTGACTCGATGAATTCCCGCTGCTCATCGTTGATCGGCCCCAGGCGCCCCTCGCGAACCAGGTCCAGGGATCCCACTATGGAGGTTATGGGGTTCTTCAGATCGTGGGAGAGCATGCTGACGAAATCTTCACGCTCCCGCTCCAGGGCCTTCAGGCTGGAGATGTCGCGGATGATCTCCACGGCGCCGATGAGTATGCCCGAATTGTCGTAGAGCGGCGAAGCACTCGAAAGGACCGGAATTTTCCCAAAAGGGCCGGTAATGGAGTAGCTGACGTCGATTGCCGCTTCCCCGCTTTCCAGGACCCTCCTGAGCGGCAGGGCGCCGTCTGCGGGGAGTTCAGCCTCAAGGGTCTCCTCCAACTCCCTGCCGAGCAGCTCTTCGCGGCTCATGCCGAGAATATACTCAGCCATCCTGTTGACTGAGATGATCCGACACTCTGGATCAACGGCAACCAGCAGTTCTGCCATCCCCAGGAGAATCGCCTCGGTCTTCTTCTGCTCAGCCGCCAAGCTCTGCTGCAGGCGCTCATTCTCCTGCACGGTGCGGTTGTACCTGATGGCCCGCTCAACCCTCTTCAGCATGTCCTCGCTGGAGAACGGCTTGGAGATGTAATCCACGGCCCCCTTTTTCATGGCTTCAACGGCTATGTCCTCGCTGCCGTGGGCGGTCATCATCATCACCACCATGGCAGGATAGGACTCCCGAACCCTGGCGAGAACCTGCAACCCGTCCATCCGCGGCATCTTTATGTCCAGAAGAAGCAGCTCGAACTCCTCACGGCAGAGGATCTCCAGTGCCTCCACACCATCCTTGGCCCTGACCGTCCCGTAACCAGCATCTTCCAGATGCAGCTTGAGGACAAGAGCGATATCGGCTTCGTCATCCGCAATCAGTACTCTATCCCTGGCCATTATCCCCTCCGTAGATCGGCACCGTGAAGGTGAATATATTGCCACCGGCAAGGCCGGGAGCGTAGGAGATCGTGCCGCCGTGCTTCTCCACCTGTCTCTTATACACATCTGACGCTGCCGACGAAGAGGATAGTGTA
>CALMOE010000065.1 GCA_937871715.1 uncultured Geobacter sp.
TAGGGGTGGGAGCGGCCGTGGTTGATGTCGAGGAACGGGGTCTTGGTCTTCAGGGCCAGGAACTTGGTCTTGCCGCCGGCAACGATCAGGTCCGGCATCTTCTCGTACATGACCGAGAGGAGCCCGGCAGTGCTCGTATCCTCGATGATCCGGGCATCCTTGTGCATCAGGGCCTTCATCCGGTAGAAGTCCTCGAGGGTCGAGTTCTGGGTTCCGGCGGCCAGGATCTCCACACCGAGCTCCCGCAGGGCGTTCACCATGGACCAGGTCTTCACTCCGCCGGTGAAGAGGACCGAGCGCTTCCCTTCGAGCCGCGCCCTGTACGGGGCGATCCGCTCCCGGCACTTGGCCTCTTCCTCCTCCAGCAGTCGCTCCACCCGGTCCTGCATGACCCGTTTTTCCAGTCCGCCAACGACGTCGTCCAGCTCCCTGGCGATATCCCGCAGGGCCTTGGCAGTGTCGGTCATGCCGTAGAAGGACTCCTCCAGGTAGGGCATGCCGTAGGTTTTCTGCATCTTCTTAGCGAGGTTGGTCAGGCTTTTGGAGCAGATGATGACATTCAGCTTCGCCCGGTGGGCGTAGCGCAGCTCCTCGAACCTGGCATCGCCGCTGACGCAGGAGAGGATCTGGATTCCCAGCCGGTCGAACAGGGGGAGCATCCCCCAGAGGTCGCCGGCGATGTTGTACTCGCCTATCAGGTTGATGGGGTACTCCCCCAGCACGGCAGGCTCGGCGGTGCCGATGACCTGCTTGAAGAGAACCTCCCCGGCCAGGCGGTTGCCGATGTTCTTGTCGCCGATGAATCCGGGGGTGTTCACCGGGATAAGGGGGATCCGGACCTTCGCCTGGGCAGCCTTGCAGACCGCCTCGATGTCGTCACCGGTCATGGCGGTGACGCAGGTGGCGTAGACGAAGATCGCCTTCGCCTCCGGGTAGCGCTCCGCCAGCTCGATGATGGCCTTGTAGAGCTTCTTCTCACCGCCGAAGATGACGTCGTTCTCCAGCATCTCGGTGGTGAACCCCCGGCGGTAGAGCTGGGAATCGCTTGAGCGGGCACCCCGGTTGTCCCAGGAGTTGCCGGCGCAGGCGATGGGGCCGTGCACCAGGTGGATCACGTCGGTGATCGGCATCAGCACCACCCGGGCACCGTCGTAGGCGCAGGAGCGCTCGGTCCCCTCACCTGGTTCGGACTTCTTGCAGAATTTCGGCGCACCCTTCTCCTGGTGGGTGTCGCATTCGGGGGCATCGTAATAGTCTGGTCT
>CALMOE010000066.1 GCA_937871715.1 uncultured Geobacter sp.
GCAAGCAGAGCGCCCGGGAGGTCTGCGTCTACGTCATCGACAACGACCTGGCCCGCAAGTTCCACCCTCTCTAGCATCCAGCCGGGTAAAACCTCAGCCTACATAATGGGTTGCTGTCAATCCCCGGGAGGAAAGGAGACAGAGTATGAAAGAATTCATGTTGCGCTATCTATTGGCTTCGGCGGTGGTGATCTCACTGACACTGATACTCTTTGCAAACGTCGGCATGGCGGAGAGCGCTCAAAAACAGTTTCCTCCCGGCCGTAAAATTCCCGGCTTGACCATGGAGGACAAATTCCCCAATGGGTGCGTGGATTGTCACATCAACATGCCGGATATCAAGCAGGACGAGCGGATCAGCACACTGATCTCCAAGTGGAACAGGGAGGTTGAGGCAAAACTGCTGAAAAAGGCACAAGCCACGGCCCCTGCCGGGGTGACGCTCAAGGGTATACATCCGCCGGCAGCCGAATCCTTGAAAAACATCCCGGCAGCCTGCATAGCGTGTCACGACAGATCATCCAGAACGGCACCACCCCTTGCCCCACTGCTCCACGCCGTACACCTCACCGGTGGGGATGACAACCATTTCCTGACGATTTTCCAGGGGGAGTGCACTCACTGCCACAAGATGAATGCTACGACAGGCGCTTGGAAGATGCCGAGCGCTCCGGAAAAATAGCGGCATCTGCGCCAAGGCGTTTTGCTCCTTTAACTGCGGGAAGATGCTGGCCTCCAAGGCAGACTGAAGACCTGGCGGGCTAAGGTGGCAGTTGATTTGTTGACCTGCTGCGAGTAAACCACTGCAATTATGGGGGACATGATGAATCGTTCCTGACTATCCATTCAACCCCATCATGCCCCCAGAATCCCACACCACAACTTCCGCCGGGCCATCAAGTGCTTCGACACCGAGGCGTTCAGGACCTGCGACAAGAAGATCAGCGAAGACGTCAGCTTCCTGATCGACAACCTGAGCTCACCCCGCTTCAACCACAGCAAGCAGAGCGCCAAAGAGGTCTGCGTCTACGTGATAGACAACGACCTGGCCCGCAAGTTCCACCCCCTCTAATCAAATCCAGCGCCCGCAAGGGCGCCCCTCCCCTTTTGAGAAAAGATTTAATTAGGTTGCTTTACACAGAGTTCATTAGCGATATGATTCTAATAAGAACTATCTTCTTAGGCCTTGCCTAACTACTTGCTAAACGCGAGACATTACAGGGGGGTGGTCTATGGTGAGTAGAGTATAGTTAATGTTAACTAATTTTGCCGGTTATCAATGAAACTACCTTCAAGGAGGACGAACAATGAACGGGCGAGAACGCGTGGTTGCGATATTACACATTTTGTGCCTCTGGGTACTAGTTGTTGTCATGGGCGGATGTGCTACACCAAAGGAACACCCTATACTTGAAGTTGCCTCAGGAGGGAGGATATTTAATCATGGGATTGGCGTTTTCGCGACAACAGCAGAACGTCGAGCAGTAGTAGTGCATAGAGAGAAGCAAATTGTGTGTGCCGAACCCCCACCTGATGCAGGCGAAAATATTATAAGCAACCTTACGTCAGCCTTGCAAGTCGCTGTCAAAGCTGACACAAAGGAAGCAGTAGACTTAAAGCATGAGTTAACCAGAAACATCGACACAACTATTGTTCAACTTATTGAGCCAGCTCAAACATTAACAGCCATGAGGAATGGGTGGTATGTTCTTTGCCAATCAGAATTTAATAGAGCAGCACTTGGAGGAGATAAGCCATTTGGAGAAAATTATCAAGGATATGTACTCAAGCTTTTCAATGATTCTCAAAATAACCTTAAGGATGAAATAACGAAACGAATGGAAGTGGAAAAAATTAAGGCAAATGTTTTGCTTATTGAAAAGCAGTACGATCTAGAAAAATTAAGGGCTGACACATTAAAAGCTGAAGCTGAGTTATTGAAACAGAAGAAACCCGAGGAAGCAGCATCTGCCGCCACCTCAAAGTAACTGACACTAGCAAATTGGAGGTTATTGACTCGGTGAATAAATATTCTAACTTACTATAGTTTGTGATATACTCCGGGCATGAAAACTACAGATGCCCGCAGGCTAAATCAAGAAACACAGTATGAACTTCGCAAGCAAGTCGTTCGTCTCAAAGAAAAAGGCGAACTGGACAACCAAGCTATTTCAGAAATCGTCGGTTTGTGTTCAACCTACATCAGTACGATCTGGAAGAAGTACCAACGTGGCGGCCTGGATGCCATCAAGCCAGGGGTTCGCGGTCGCCGTCACGGTGAACAACGAGAGCTGACAGCCGTACAAGAGGCTGATATCCAGAAGTTGCTGATCGACAAGACTCCGGACCAGTTAAAATTGTCCTTCGCACTCTGGACCCGCGATGCCGTACGGTTGGCAATCAAGCAACATTACGGCATCGATTTGCCGCTGCGGACCATCACCGACTATCTGAAGCGTTGGGGCTTTACCCCACAGAAACCGACGAAAAGAGCCTACGAGCAAAACCCAAAGGCGGTTCAACAGTGGCATGAAACGATCTACCCCCAGATTCAGGCCCGCGCCAAGCAGGAAAAGGCCGAAATTCACTGGGGTGACGAGACCGGCATCCAGAACGATGCTTACAATGCCAAAGGTTTTGCCCCCAAAGGGAAAACACCTGTCGTGCGAATCAACGCCACGAAAAGTCGGATCAACATGATCTCATCCATTACAAACCAGGGGAAAGTCCGGTTCATGATGTACCGGGAAAACATGACTGCCCAGGTACTGATCAAATTCATGTCTCGGTTGATCAAGGATGCTGGCCGCAAGGTGTTCCTGATTCTGGACAACCTGCGGGTACATCACAGCAAGATGGTCAATGACTGGTTGTTGGAGAACAAGGACCAAATCGAGGTCTTTTATCTCCCCTCGTACTCACCGGAACTCAATCCCGATGAGTATCTCTATGGGGACCTCAAGCATTGTATCCGGTCTGGGCTTCCTCCTCGAACAGTGAAGGAACTGGCCAAGAAAACAAGATCCTTCATGCGAAAACTACAAAATAGGCCTCAACATGTCCGGAATTATTTCAGGCATTCAAAAATCGCCTATGCTGCTTGATTTGAACGTTTAATCACCGGAGCAATAGTTACAACTCAACAGCGCTCCCCCTCCGTGCCGTGAACACGGAGGGGGAGCGCTTCACAACATCCACCCGATTCTCTGCTATACTTACCCTAACTCCCCCCACGTTTCCGAAAGCCATCGCCGAAAAGAAGGAGCCTGACATGAGAAGAGCTCTTTTCAGAAGAATCGTCCCCCTGTCCATCGCATCTGCGCTCCTCTCCGGCTGCATCTACACCAACGTGCAGCGGCCCTTGGGGACCGAGTTCAACAGGACCGAGCTGGGGAGCAAGAGCGGCAAGGCCAGCAGCCGGTCG
>CALMOE010000067.1 GCA_937871715.1 uncultured Geobacter sp.
CGGGCAACCCGCTTGCTTCGCCACGGCAGACGGCCATCGATCTGGCCGGGCGGAACGATCTCCTCCTCGTACACCCCGGCATCTATAACGAGATGGTGGTGATGTGGAAGCCGATCCAGCTCCAGGGATTCGGCGAGGGCTCGACCAAGATCAACGCCCTCAAGCAGCCCGCCGAGAAGCTGACCACTTGGCGCGGCCTCGTCCAGAACCTGGTTCAGACCGGCCGTGTTGACCTACTGCCGGGCCAGGAGGCGGCCTTCGGCGGCATCGAACAGGTAGCGCTCATGGCCGAGGAGGGGGCCGGGATTCTTGTGCTCGCCGACGCCAACGGCTCTAACAGATTCGATCAGAATAATAACCAGGGCGCCCGGATCGACGGTTTCACCGTCACCGGTGCCGACACTGGTGGCGGAATCGTGGTCAACGGCTACGGCCACTATGTCGAGATCTCCAACAACCGGATCTCCAACAACCAGGGGAGCTTCGGTGGCGGCATACGGGTTGGGCATCCTGAGCTGACGAACACGCTGAATGGCTTGCCCGAATACACGGACGGCCAAAACGATTTCGTCAACATCCACCACAACCAGGTCAATCAGAACGGCGCCCTGGGCGGCGTCGGCGCAGGCATATCCATGTGCACGGGCGCAGATGCCTACCGGGTGACCCGGAACTGGGTCTGCGGCAACTTCAACACCCAGGAGGGCGGCGGCATCGGCCACATCGGACGGAGCGACGGCATATGGGTGACGCAGCCAAGTACCGGACCACAGAACCAGAGAGTCTGGGTGCTCACCCAGGCTCCACTGATCGAGGACAACACCATCATCTTTAACGAGACCTTCAACCAGGGCCTTACGGTCTCGGGCGGCGGCCTGTTCATCGGCGGTGCGTCGGCCTTCGGCTGCCCGCCGCTACCGGGGACCGGCCAGCCTGATCCGGCCTGTCTTGCCAATCCAACGCGCACGCTCAGCCCGGGGGCCGGAAATGTCCGGGTGAACGGCAACCTGATCCAGGGCAACGGGGCCGGCGCCGGCGACGGCGGCGGCATCCGCCTGGCCATGGTCAATGGCCAGGACGTGGCCGCAAACCGGACCAACGCACCGAAGCAGAACGGGAACGCTGGGACAAACGACCCATCCCCGTGGAATGTCGTCGACCTGTTCAACAACATAATCGTCAACAACGTGGCGGCCTTGGCCGGCGGCGGCATCTCGCTGCAGGACTCGGTGAAGGTCAACATCATCCACAACACTATTGCCAACAACGACAGCCTGGGTACCGCCGGCGAAGCGTTTTCGCCGGGCAGCCCCAACCTGTCTGCCGCGCAGCCGGGGGCTGGTATCGTGACTCGGAAACACAGCACTCAGCTGGCGGGAATCTCGGGCACGGTCGGTCTGGGGACGTTCTCCGACCCGCAGCTCGAGGACAGTATCGTCTGGCACAACCGTAGGTTCTACTTCAAGGTGGTCGACGGAACCCCCGGCAGCGCCGGGAGTCCATCGGTCTGGGGGCTATGCCCTGAAATCGGTGTTACTACGCCTGCCCTCGCGTGCGGCACCACTCCGATTTACGACGACATGGCGGTTCTGGGTGTACCGAGCGCGACGCTGGTCTGTGACAGCCCCAGCTGCATTATCAGCACCGGCGCCGATCCGCTCTTCGTCCGGGATTACACCAACGGCGCCCGTTCGAGCGTTAATCAGCTGGAGTTCACCACCGCAATCCAGGCGCCTCCGGCCTTCGACGAAGGGGGCAACTTCATCCGGCCGCGCTATGGCCCGCTGACGCTGATAGCGCAGCCGAACCCGCTGTTGCTGTGGGACTACCACCTCAGCGACACGTCGCCAGCAATCAACGTTGGCGTCGATCGCACCGGGGTCTTCCCCATGCTCAGGTTCGACTTCGACGCCACGGCTCGGCCGAAGGGGACAGGTGTCGATATCGGTGCGCACGAGAAAAGGTAACGTGCTGCCAGTCACCCCCGCCGGCTTCGCCCGGCGGGGGAGTTGGCGTACCAAGGAGTTTCAACTAAGGAGCAACCATGATGATAAAGACGAGAAGATTACGGATGCCGCTGCTGATGGCCCTGCTGCTCTTCTTCGTGGTGGTGCCTTTGAGGGCGCAGATCAAGATCCAGTGCCCTTGTGACCGCAACGGCGACGGGGACTGCCTGGACATCAAGGCCACTGGTCCACCGGCAGAAAGATACGACGAGCCAGCCCTCCAGGCCTCGCTCGGGGTTCAATGCATTTCCCTGACGGGCGGCGACGGCTTCGCCCGGATGGCGGACGGCAAGGTCTTGTACACCTTCGGCTTTGCCGACGTCACCGGTACGCCGGAGGCCGACGTGATGGTCAAAGGAGTTCTGGCCGCCGCTTGGCCGGCGCCGCTGATCGCAGTGGACGAGGGGGCTCAGTTCTACCTCACCCTGAGCAATGTGGGGATGCTGATGCGCCCCGACCTCTTCGACCCGCACAGTGTCCACTTCCACGGCTTCCCCAACGCCTCAGCGGTCTTCGACGGCCTGCCGGAGTCGGCCATCGTCATCAACATGGGGGCCAGCCTCACCTATTACTATAACCTGGCGGAACCAGGCACCTTCATGTACCACTGCCACGTCGAGGCCACCGAGCATATGCAGATGGGCATGCTCGGCAACCTCTACGTGCGGCCGGCCCAGAACAGGTTGGCTGCGGGGACCGTCCTTAATGGATTCACCCACCAGGCCGGATACAAATACGTGTACAACGACGGCGACGGCTCGACCCGCTATGACGTGGAATTCCCGCTCCAGCTCGGCGGCTTTGACTCGAACTTCCACGAGGACCACTTGAACGTGCAGCCCCTCCCCTTTGCCCTGATGCGGGATACCTATCCCATGATCAACGGTCGGGGCTATCCTGACACCAAGAACCCGAATCCGCTGGTAGCCCCGGCGGAAAACGGCGGCATCCAGTCGCAGGTCGAGTCCTCCCTGATCACCGCCCGGGCAGGCCAGAGGATCCTTCTGCGCCTCTCGAATCTCAACATCACTGCCGTCCACACCCTCATCAGCCCCAGCATCCCAATGCGCGTGGTGGGGATCGATGCCAGGGAACTGCGTAACGGCTCGACGAAGCTGCACTACACGACCAACTCGGTCAACATGGGCGGCGGCATGTCGGCGGACGTCATCCTCGACACGACGGGCGTGGCTCCAGGGCGGTACTTCCTTTACGCCGCTAACCTCAATTACCTGAGCAACTACCAGGAAGATTTCGGCGGCATGATGACCGAAATTGTGATCAACCCGTAACCAGCGACAGGAGAAACCGTTATGAAGAGAACTCACAGCGCAGTATGGGCCTCCGGGGTGCTCACGATCGTGGTCGCTTTCGTGCTGCTGCTTCCCGGCAGCGCCCTGGCCCAAGCCAATATCCCGGGCATCACCGGATCCAGCTTCTCCTTCACGGCAGGAGCAGGCGAACTCAGCACTCCGGACGGCGGCTCGATTCACTTCTGGGGCTACAAGGACACCACTGGTGTTGCCAATCCCTTCGGCGTCCCGCAATACCCCGGCCCCACATTGATCGTTAACCAGCACGACGTGGTGACCGTTACCCTGACGAGCAACCTGCCGTTCGGGAAGTCAACTTCCATCGTCTTTCCGGGCCACCAAGTGACGGCCACGGGCGGGAGCGCCGGTCTCCTGACCCGGGAATCAACGGGACCGTCGGACATTGTGACCTACACCTTCACCGCCAACAATCCCGGCACCTACATGTACCACAGCGGCACCCAGATGGAGTTGCAGATTGAGATGGGCCTGATGGGCGCGCTCATAGTGCGGCCGGCTGGTTATAACGCGACGTCTAACAGAATCGCCTATCCGGCAATCGCTTACGACCACGAGTACCTCTTCCTGATGACCCAGATCGACCCCGTGGTCCACCAGTTGGTGGAACAGGGCCGGTTTGCCGAGATCGACATGACCATCTACATGCCGGTCTACTGGTTCTTCAACGGCCGTGCAGCGCCGGACGACATGGCGGGCACCTTCGTCTCCTGGCTGCCGCACCAACCCTACAACTGCGTCCCCCGAATGACACCGGGCCAGAAGATCCTGATGCGCGTCATCGGCGCCGACCAGGGGCAGCATCCTTTTCACTACCACGGCAACAACGCCGACATCGTCGCCCGCGACGGCCGGCGTCTGACGCATCCACGCTCCCAATTCACAACCCTGAGCGTACCGGGCGAAACCGTGGACCAGATCTTTACCTGGACGGGCGCTAAGCTGGGCTGGGACATCTACGGTACCCCCGCGGATGGAATGCCCAGCCACACCTGCAAAGATACGAGTCCTGCTGATGGCTATGCCGACTTAGACGCAAACCATCCCTGGGAGTACTGCGCCGACCACGGCAAGAAATTCCCGGTGACTCTGCCCGCGCAGCAGAACGTGACCTTCGGCGGCTGGTGGTCCGGAAGTCCTTTCATGGGCAACTCTGCGCCTCTCCCGCCTGGCGAGGGGGGTCTCAATCCTAACGGCGGCTACTTCTTCATGTGGCACTCCCACACCGAGAAGGAGCTAACCAACTTCGACATCTTCCCCGGTGGCATGATGAGCATGATGGTGGTAGAGCCTCCCGGCACACCGATCCCATAACTAAGGAGGGAAAACAGAAAATGATGAACAAAATCCTTGCTGAAAAATTGCGACTGCCGGCCCTGGTATTGATTGCGGCCGCAGTGATGGCAACGCCCTCCTTCGCAGAGAACCTGGTGGCCCTGAAGGCCACGGCGACCATGCCCGATGGAAATGCGGTCCCCATGTGGGGCTTCTTTGCGGACACGGGTCAGGCGTGCACGGATGTGCCCGTTTGGCAAGTCGGCCCGACTCTGACAGCCACGGCCGGTGGGACATTGACGATCAACCTGCGCAACTGCCTGGCCGAGCCGATCTCGGTCTTTATCCCCGGGCAGTATAAGGTGCTGGCGCCGGTGTCTTTCCTCGACACCCAGGGGCGGCAGAGAGCGCGCTCTTTCGACCTCGAGACGGCGCCGGGAACGGTACGCACTTACGTCTGGAACACCATCAAGGCCGGCACCTACCTTTACCACAGCGGCACCCACCCCCAGAAGCAGGTCCAGATGGGGTTGTATGGTGCGCTCAAGGTCGGGAGCTACCCGGGTGTCACCGCTGACGTGACCCTCGTCTACAGCGAGATCGACCCCTCGCTCCATGCCGCGGTGGCCGGCGGGACCTACGGCACCCCGGCCTACCCCAGCACTTTCGATTACCAGCCGAAGTACTTTCTCATCAACGGCAAGTCGTACCCGGACACGGCACCCATCGCGGTCGATCTCAGTTCCAACGTGCTGCTCCGGTTCGTCAACGCCGGTCTCAAGACCCACACCCCAACGCTCCAGGGTCTCTACATGACCCTGATTGCCGAGGACGGCAACCTCTACCCCTTCACCCGGGAGCAGTACTCGACCGAATTGCCCGCCGCCAAGACGATCGATGCGATTCTCAACGTGGGGACGGCAGGCAGATACGCGCTCTACGACCGGGACCTGCATGTGACCAACGCGGCCGCCACAGGCGGCGGCATGCTGACCTACATCCAGGCCGGCACCGCCGCTGGCGCGCCGACGGCGGTCAATGACGCTTACACGGTGGCCGAGGACACCACTCTCGTGGTGCCGGCAGCATCCGGGGTGCTCTTCAATGACACTGACCTTGTGGTTCCCGGTCCAAGCCCGCTGTCAGCCGTTCTGGTGGCTCTTCCATCAGCAGGGACAGTGGCGTTGAATACGGACGGCTCTTTCACGTATACGCCGTATCCCAACTTCAACGGACCGGATTCATTTACCTACAAGGCAAGTGACGGTGTCAACCTGAGCAATCTGGCGACGGTGGCCGT
>CALMOE010000068.1 GCA_937871715.1 uncultured Geobacter sp.
GGCCAGCTCCGGGTGGCGGTCCTCCAGGCGCTGCAGCTCCCGGAAGAGGGCGTCGTAGTCGGCGTCGGAGATCTCCGGCCGGTCCTCCTCGTAGTAGAGGCGGTTGTGCCGGGCGATCTCGGCGTAGAGGAAGGCCATGCGTTCGGCTGCGCTGCATCTTTCCATGGGTGCTCCTGGGGGTGGGGTGGAGGGATGATAGCAGAAAACGGAGGATGGCGCTACCGCCCAGGCATGTGGCTCACCGGGGGCGAGAATTATTTGTTGACAACGGATTCTCCGGCAGTTATATCTACAGTATCAAATTATCCCCGCTGATTCCGCTACTTAACATAATCCACCAACCTATCGACAGCAGGAAATCCTAAATACGCACGCCACCCATAGTTAAAGCACGGTGAAACCCTTCCGGGAGAAGTCCCGGGCAATTACCTGTCAATACCCAGTCTGCGCCGGCGCAAAAGACCAATTCGGAGTAACGGATGAACCTACAGGAACTGAAAGGCAAGAAAATCAGCGAGCTCAATGCCCTTGCCAGGGAGCTCAACATCGAGGGTGCCTCGGGGATGCGCAAGCAGGACCTGATCTTCGCCCTGCTCAACGCCCAGACCGAACAGAACGGCATGATCTTCGGTGAAGGGGTTCTGGAGACCCTCCCCGACGGGTTCGGCTTCCTCCGGGCGCCGGACTACAACTACCTGCCGGGGCCGGACGACATCTACGTCTCCCCCAGCCAGATCCGGCGCTTCAATCTGCATACCGGCGACACCGTCTCCGGCCAGATCCGCCCGCCGAAGGAGGGGGAGCGCTACTTCGCCCTCCTCAAGGTGGAGTCGGTGAACTTCGAGCCCCCCGAGGTGGCCAGGGAGAAGATCTTCTTCGACAACCTCACCCCCCTCTACCCTGCAGAAAAGCTGAAGCTGGAGACCGCCCCGGACAACATGCCCATGCGGGTGATGGAGCTGACCTCCCCCATAGGCAAGGGGCAGAGGGGGCTGATCGTCGCCCCGCCGCGCACCGGCAAGACCATGCTCCTGCAGAACATCGCCAACTCCATCGCCACCAACCACCCCGAGGTCTACCTCATCGTCCTCCTCATCGACGAGCGGCCCGAGGAGGTTACGGACATGCAGCGCTCGGTTAATGGCGAGGTGGTCTCCTCCACCTTCGACGAGCCGGCCTCCCGCCACGTGCAGGTGGCCGAGATGGTCATCGAGAAGGCCAAGCGCCTGGTGGAGCACAAGCGTGACGTGGTCATCCTCCTCGACTCCATCACTCGCCTTGCCCGTGCCTACAACACTGTCATCCCGCCGTCGGGCAAGATCCTCTCCGGCGGTGTGGACTCCAACGCCCTGCACAAGCCGAAGCGATTCTTCGGCGCTGCCCGCAATATCGAGGAGGGTGGCTCCCTGACCATCATCGCCACCGCCCTGGTCGACACGGGGAGCAAGATGGACGAGGTTATCTTCGAGGAGTTCAAGGGTACGGGCAACATGGAGCTCCACCTGGACCGCAAGCTGGTGGAGAAGCGGACCTTCCCGGCCATCGACATCAACAAGTCGGGCACCCGCAAGGAGGAGTTGCTGGTGGAGAAGAACAATCTAAACCGCACCTGGATCCTGCGCAAGGTGCTCCACCCCATGAACGTGGTGGACAGCATGGAGTTCCTCCTGGACAAGCTTTCCGAGTCCAAGACCAACCAGGACTTCCTCGACGCCATGAGCAAGTAGCCCTTTTCCCTGAAAAAACTGCTTGATATATTCATTCGATGGTGCTAGTTTTTAACACTTGCGCTGCTGACAAACACCGGACATATGCCGCTAAAGTTATAGGAGGTTTGAAACATGAAAGAAGGAATCCACCCCAAGTACAACGATATTACGGTCAAATGCCTCTGTGGCAACACCTTTGAAACCCGCTCCACCAAGACCGAGATCAACACCGAGATCTGCTCCGCCTGCCACCCCTTCTTCACCGGCAAGCAGAAGCTGATCGATACCGCTGGCCGCGTCGAGAGGTTCAAGAAGCGTTACGGCATGTAACAGCGCTTCAGAGCGATGTGCAAGGGGGGATTTTGTCAGCAGACGGAATCCCCTTCTTCTGTTTTCTGGCACTGATTTTTTTCGCCTGGCAATGAATATCATCCAGTGGGAGATCATGTGAAAGTTACCCTGCTACAGCATACACCCGATCCGGAAAAGACCGTTGCCCTGGCCGCCCGCCTCTGCTACTCGGCCGCGGCCATCGGCGACCTGCAGGAGAAGCTCTCCTCCAGTGATGTCGCCGCCTTCCTGGAGAAGATCATGTCCCTTGGGCACCAGTCGGTGCTGGAGCATGTCTCCTTCACCTTCGGCATAGAGGGGATCTCCAGGGCCTGTTCCCACCAGTTGGTTCGCCACCGCATGGCATCCTACTCCCAGCAGTCCCAGCGCTACGTGACCTTCAAGGGGGACGGCTTCCCCCTGGTGGTGCCCGACTCCATTGCCGCCGACCCGAAGCTGGAGGCGGTCTTCGCCAGGACCATGGCCGCCTGCAGCGAAGCCTACCGGGAGCTGGTGCAAGCCGGCGTGCCGGCGGAGGATGCCCGCTTCGTCCTCCCCAACGCCGCAGAGACCAAGATCATCGTCACCATGAACGCCAGGGAGCTGCTCCACTTCTTCGAACTGCGCTGCTGCGAGCGGGCCCAGTGGGAGATCCGTGACATGGCGGTGGAGATGCTGAAGGTGGTCAAGCCCCTGGCGCCGGTGATCTTCGCAGGAGCCGGCCCCGGCTGCGTCGGAGAGGGGTGTCCGGAGGGGAAGATGACCTGCGGCAGGGCTAAGGAAGTCCGGGAAAAGTTTAAAAGCATATAAATCCATCTGGAGCGCGGATTTTGGTCAAGGTCAGGGCGCTCCCCGCAGCCCAACGCCGAGATTGGCCAAAAGTCGCGCTCCCGGAGAGCATATGGAAAAGATAAACGTCGGCGGGCAAGCCGTCATCGAAGGGGTTATGATGCGCGCCCCCAGGGCCATGGCCATAGCGGTCAGGCGCCCAACGGGGGAGATAGTGGTGAAGCGGGAGGAGATGGTCCCC
This sequence comes from uncultured Geobacter sp., assembly GCA_937871715.1. Lineage (GTDB taxonomy): Bacteria > Desulfobacterota > Desulfuromonadia > Geobacterales > DSM-12255 > CALMBF01. The sequence goes on from CALMOE010000068.1 coordinate 3,070, forward strand.
CTCTCAGAGCGGTTCCCGGTGGTGAAGCTCCCCATCATCCGCGGGGCGGTGGCCCTGTTCCACTCCCTGATGATGGGGATGAGCGCCCTCAACTTCTCCGCCAACGAGGCGATGGTTGAGGAGGGGGAGGAGAAGAAGGAGCTCTCCCCCTGGGCAATGGCCGGCACCATGGCATTCGCCTTCGGCTTCGGCATCCTCCTCTTCTTCATCATGCCCCTCTACCTAACCAAGCTGCTGGTGCCGGTGATCGGCGACTCCAACATCGTCTTCAATCTGGTGGACGGAGTCATCAGGGTGGTGGTCTTCCTCCTCTACATCTGGATAATCTCCCGCATGGAGGACATCCAGCGGGTCTTCCAGTACCACGGTGCGGAGCACAAGTCGATCTTCGCCTTCGAGGCAGGGGACGAGCTGACAGTGGAGAATGTGCGCCGCTACAGCTCCCTCCACCCCCGCTGCGGCACCAGCTTCCTCCTCATCGTCATGGTTGTGAGCATCGTCATCTTCTCCCTCATCCCCAAGCTCTGGCCCTTCTACATGAAGGCCGGCGCAAGGGTGGTTTTTCTCCCCCTCATCGCCGGGGTCTCCTACGAGTTCCTCAAGTGGAGCGCCAAGAACGACGACTCACCCCTGGTGAAGATGATCATAGCCCCGGGCCTGGCCCTGCAGCGGCTCACCACCAGGGAGCCGGACGACAGCCAGCTGGAGGTGGCGATCCGCTCGCTGCAGGAGGCGCTGGAGGTTAATGACGGCTTCAAGGACGACAGGCTGGTCATATAGGAAACGGCCACTTTTGACTCGGCCTAGAGGCCTCGCCCTTCGGGCAGCCTTCGCTGTCCAATTCGTTGCACGAATTGTCCGCCCTGGCGGCGTAAGTCTTCACGATCGCTTGTGCGACGTAGCGCTGTTTATGCCCTATGGGTACTACGTCTCCGCGCAATCGTTCGACAGCCTTGCCAGAACGAAAAATTGACCGTTTCTGGTGAATCATGTTTATTGAAGCTCCTGGATCAGGGAGTGTTATGAAGGAAAAAGAATAAATGCTCGATAAGATTGAAGAACTAGAAAGGCGCTTCCAGGAGCTGGAGGCCCTTCTATCAGACCCGGCAGTCATTGCCAACCAGCCGGAGTTCCGCAAACTCTCCCGGGAGCATGCCGACCTCTCCCCCCTGGTGGATGCCTATCGACGCTACCGCAGGGTGGAGGAGGAGATCGAGGCCAACAGGGAGCTCCTCGCCGACCCGGAGATGAAGGAGATGGCCGAGGAGGAGCTGGTCGCACTCGAAGAGGAGATGGAGCGCCTTGACGGGGAGATCAAGATACTCCTCCTCCCCAAGGACCCCAACGACAGCCGCAACGTCATCCTGGAAATCCGCGCCGGTACCGGCGGGGACGAGTCGGCCCTGTTCGCCGGCGACCTGTTCCGCATGTACTCCCGCTTCGCCGAGAAGAACCGCTGGCGGGTGGAGATGATCTCCGCCAACGAGTCGGAACGTGGCGGCTTCAAGGAGGTCATCGCCTCCGTGGAGGGGCAGGATGTGTACGCCAAGCTGAAGTTCGAATCGGGCACCCACCGGGTGCAGCGGGTCCCGGAGACCGAGGCCCAGGGGAGGATCCATACCAGCGCCTGCACCGTGGCGATCCTCCCGGAGGCTGAGGACATCGAGATCGACATCAACCCGGCAGACCTGAAGATCGACGTCTATCGCGCCTCCGGGGCCGGCGGCCAGCACGTCAACAAGACCGAGTCGGCGGTACGCATCACCCACCTCCCCACCGGCATCGTCGTGGAGTGCCAGGACGAGCGGAGCCAGATCAAGAACCGGGCCAAGGCGATGAAGGTTCTGAAGACCCGCATCCTGGACGGGCTGCAGCAGGAGCAGAACGCCAAGATGGCTGCGGACCGGAAGAGCCAGGTGGGGAGCGGCGACCGGAGCGAGCGGATCCGCACCTACAACTTCCCGCAAGGACGGATGACCGACCACCGCATCGGCCTGACCCTCTACAAGCTGGAGATGATCATGCAGGGGGAGATCGGCGAGATTGCCGATGCCCTGAGAACCCATTATCAGATGGAGGCGCTGCAGGAGCAGGCGGGGTAAAGGCAGGAGCGGGGATAAAGGAGCGAGGCACGAGAAAAAGGCGAGTGGAAAGGATAAAGTTTCCGATATGCTCTCCTCGAACCTCGAACCTCGAACCTCGAACCTCGAACCTCGAACCTCGAACCTCGAA
>CALMOE010000069.1 GCA_937871715.1 uncultured Geobacter sp.
AATTTACACACGTTGGGGACCCCGAGCGTGTGCTCTGCACACTTTGGGGACCTCGTTAGAGCACACGCTGGGGTTCCCATATATCCATGAATGGGGTGCGGTATTCACCGCTTCGGAGAATAGGCCGCCCCCACCCGCATCCCCCTCTTCCTGCATGGAAAACTGCTGAAACTTGCTAAAAAGCCTTTCCCGGTCATCCGGCTTGATTACCTTGCCGTCATCGCAGACGGAAACCGCCAGAAAATCTGCCACTCTCTCCGCCGTTAGGGTAATGACCGAGTCGGACGGGGAGAACTTGACCGCGTTGGAAAGGAGATTGGAGAGCACCTGCTGCAGCCTGTCGTAATCACCAAGCACCTGTGGGAGTTCGAAGTTGATGCCGTTGACGAAGGAGATGTTCCTCTCCAGGGCCATCCCCTTTACCACTTCGATGGCATAGATGGCCAACTCCCCCATGTTTATCGCCCGCTTGGCAAAAGTTATCTGGTCCGACTCGATTCTGGAGATCTCCAGGATGCTTCCTATTCTGGCAATCAGCCGCTCCGTGTTCCTCTGGCAGACGCCGAGCATCTCCCGTTCCGCTGCGGTCAGCCACTTCCCCTTCTTGAGGATGTACTGCAGCGAACCCTTCATGGAGGTGAGGGGCGTCTTCAGCTCGTGGGAGACGATGGCGATGAAGTCGCGCTTCAAACGGTCAAGCTCCCCATCGCCACCAGCTTCCCTCATGACGAGGAGGATCCCGCTTAGCCCCCCACCTTCTGCCGGCAGGCTCAAGCAGGCTATGGTCAGTTTTCTGCCGCAGTGGGTCGTAATGATCGGCTGGGCATCCCCCTCCTGCCACGAAAGGGGATCAGTAGCAAACCTTGCCTCCAGCTCCGTCAACCTGAGATCCGCCAGCAGCTGCCGGATGGAACGACCCATGCATCCTGCGGCAGTCATGCCGAGGAGCTTTTCACCCATGTCGTTGATGGTGACGACCTTCAGATCGCCGTCAGTTACCACCAAACCGTCGCCGCTCTTTTTCAGTATGGCTGCCAAAAGCCCGTGATCGTCAGCGTGCCTTCTCCCCAGTTCGTCGACTTTAGCCATCAGCTCCGACTTCTCCCTGACCAGCCCGTCTTTCTCCCCGAGGAGGAGCGAGTCTCGATTGGCAAAGATTTCGATCAGCCGGTTGCAGCTCTCATAGATCGACTGAAATTCTCCCGCCCCTTTCTGCGGAAGGCGTACGGTGTAGTCACCGATCTCTATGCTGCGTACCGTTTCGGAGAGCCTTGTAATGGGGATGGAGAACTGTCTTGAGGTGAAATAGGCGAGAATGACTATGAAGGGCAGGCTGAAAAGGGCGCAGATGGTGAGGTTGCGGAAGTTCTCGCTCCCGGGGCCGACCAAGTCCCCCCTTTCCAGGGCAACGGCAATTGAGCCGATGAAATCCCCGTTAAGGTTCTGTATCGGCTCGGCGATCATCTCGTAGCTGCGGCCGTTGAGCATTGTAGTGCCGTTGAAGGAGAAGCCCGCTTTCAGGGGCTGCAGCACCTTCATCTCCAGGTGATGGACCAGTCCGTCTCCGGCCGGCATGGTGCTGGCTATCCGCTCCCCCTGCTGGGTGACCATCATCTCCACGGTCCTGCCGAAAACCTTCTGCTGCTGATAGGCCAGGTGGGGATCCTTGTTGATGTCGTCCCCGGCCACCACGGCCCCCAGCAACCTGCCGTCTCCACCAATGACCGGCACGAGGACCAGCTGCACCATGACATCCCTGTTTCCGGACAGAGCCTGGCAGGCATCGGCACTGATCTCCCGGCAAAACTCCTCCCGGCTGACCAATTCGGTGGTGATTATCGGCTGCCTCCTGCTGTAAAGAGTCCTGAGCAGATCCCCCTGCAAGAAGCTCTTGCCGCCACTGTCTGAATTGCCCCGCACCAGCACGTTCTGATCCCCATCGTAGATGGTGAGCATCTCCAGGAAATCCAGGGAGTTGCTCCAGCGGCTCAATGCATCCTGCAGCCGCCCCCTGTCGCGCTCCCTCATCCACCCATGCACCGGAGCAGAAGATGCCGGCAGTTTCAAGGACTCAAGAACTACCTCTGGGCGCGCGCCGAACTCTCTCTTGGCAAACTTGAGCGCGGTCTGCAGGTCCTTGACGATCTCGTTTTCGTTGAGCTGACTTATGGAGTAGTAGGAGGAGAAGAAGAGAATTGAGTAGGAGCATAGCAAGACGGCGCTTATGGCAATGAACAGCCTGCTTTTTATGGTCAGGTTTTTCATCATGCTCTCCGCTTCAAGGGATAAAACTGCAGGTAAAACGCCAGGGGGGGCAAGAGAGTTCAATCCCCCCCTCTTTCACGCTGCTGATACTCAAAACCCCTCGGCCTTTGGATCCCGCCCCATCAGCTCAATTACCGCGGTTCTGGCCGGCCTGTCGGCGTAGAGGATTTCATGGACCATGAAGGCGATGGGCATCTCCACCCCAATCTTCCTTGCCAGTCGGCAGGTGGACTCGGTGGTTTGCACCCCTTCGGCAACCATGCGCATCTCGCCGAGGATGTCGCTCAGGCGCCTCCCCTGACCGAGCTGGATGCCTACCGTCCGATTCCTGGAGAGATCGCCGGTGCAGGTGAGAACCAAGTCTCCCATGCCGGCAAGTCCGGCAAACGTCTCCCCCCTGGCCCCGAGAACAACGCCCAGGCGGCCGATCTCCGCAAGGCCGCGGGTTATGAGGGCAGCCCTGGTGTTGCTGCCGAATCCCAGCCCGTCGGCTATCCCTGCGGCAATGGCAATGACGTTCTTCACCGCCCCGCCGAGCTCGACGCCGATGATGTCGCTGTTGGTGTAGACGCGGAAATAGCTGCAGTTGAATGCTTCCTGCACGCTCCTGGCCACCCCGTGGTCAACTGCTGCTGCAACCACCGCGGTTGGCATCTCCATTGCCACCTCCCGGGCGAAGCTCGGCCCGGAGAGGACTGCAAAGCGGTTGTAGAGCTCTGCGGGGAGGAGCTCCTCGTAGATCTGGGAGACCAGCTTCAGGCTCTCCACCTCTATCCCCTTGGAGGCACTGACGATGATTGCATCGGCAGGAATATGGGGAATCACCTGCTGCAGAACGGAGCGCAGGGACTGGGACGGGACGACGAAGAGGAGGAGATCCTTGCCGCTGACAACCTCCTGCAGCGAGCCGCTGAAGGAGAGATTGTCCGCAAGCCTTATCCCGGGGAGGTACATGCCGTTCTCCCTGACGGAGCCCATCTGTGCCACCAGCTCCTGCTCATAGGCCCAGAGGGTGACCCTGTGCCCCTTCTTGGCAAGCAGGTCCGCCAGGGTCGTACCCCAGCTTCCCGCCCCGATAACTCCGATGTTCGCTCTTGCCTGCATAAACTCCCCTGTTAATCTCTACTGCCGTTCAACCCTGATCGGCAGTGACTTTCAATAACTTAAGCTACATCCAGCCATCATCCTCTGGATTGTTGCGCATGTCGTAACCTTCGCTCATCGCCTCCCTTGCAGCCATCAGGCTCTCCATTGCATAGCGGCGCAGAAATGGGTGGAGGTGGGGGGGGAGGGAAAACTGCGCGATACTCTCGGCAGCTGCAAGGGTAGCACGAACCATCTCCGGGTCAACCCCGGCCCGGGCAAAGTAGTCAGCGTTGAGGAGGAGTCGTCGGGATATCTCTACCAGCCGGGGGGGGAACAGATCCTGGCAGAATCCTGCCAGCAGCCTCTCCAGCTCTTCCGCCAGCTCTTCCCCTTGCAGGCGCTCCTCCAGGGAAGCCCACTGGGCAGCTGCCTCGTAAACCCCCTTGTCGGCAATGATCCATCCGGCAAAGAACTCGTCCTCGAACAGCTGGGCCGACATGGAGAGGAGCTTGGTGTTCACGCCGACTGCTGGAGAAGGGAGCTCGATGGTGTAGGGGCGCGGCTCGATCTCCTGCGGAGCAAAAACGGGCCTGCGCAAAAGGAACTCCGGCGGCAGGAGGTAACCCTCTTCCCTGGTGCGATGGATGGCATCCCGCAAAAGCAGCAGGGCGTACTCTACAGGTACGGGCTCCACCAACTCCTCCGTGAGCCGGAGAGAAGCCCGCTCCTCATACTCGCCACTGCTCAGGCAGCTGTCCCCCCAGACCCCTTTCACCCCGGTGACATCGTGCAGCTGGAAATCCACGCTGTCAATCAGGCCGTCGTTGCGCCACCTGGCGAGCCAGAGGTAGCGGTAGCCACTGCCGTCCACCGGACCGGCATAGGCCGAATGGTAAGCCGGGCGTGACACCGGCCCGGGGGGCTCTTTGCAGGTAATCCCCACAAATGAGAGCCTTCTCAGACTCTGCGCAACCTTTTCCCGCAGCTCTCCGGGTGCATTGCCGCCGAACTCGGCCAGCAGGGACGCTGCCCTCGGCTCCCTGATCCTCCCCATGGCAGCGACAGCCTCTGCCGCCACCTCGACCTCGTCGTGCCAGAGAAGGAGGGAGAGAAAATCGAGTACGCGCGGATCTGAAAGCCTGCATAGCTCCCCGATAAAAGCGCGCTTCATCTCCTGCGACATGCAGCTGAAATCTTCCAGCAGCCAGAGTCTCCCCTCTTCCCCCTTGTCCATGAGAAGGGGGAAGGATTCGGCCAGGGGACCCGGTATGCAGGAGAGGAGCACGGAAAAGGGGGGGACGGTCACGTCCACGCCGCAGTCCTCAAGGGTGGCCAGCAGGGCCGATTTCCCCTCCAGCTCCAGGTCCCGGCGCTTGAGGGCTATCTGGACTATCTGGTCGAACCAGTACTTGTCGTCGAAAAAATCCAGCAGATACGTGTACTTGGAGATCAGGCTGCCGCTCTTCTCCCGCCAGAGCTTGCGCAGAAGGGGCTGGACGGCGGAGCGGCCGGCCTTGCGCAGCTGGTTGCCGATGTCGTCCATCTCGGCGTAGGTGATGTTCTCCTTCTTCAGCCTCTCAAGAAGCTGCAGAACCCCCAGGCGCTCCTTTAAGCTCCTGTCAATCTTACGGGTACGCTCTTCCATGATACCTACTGATCGTTGTCATCGGTTAGCTGTTCCGTCTCGGTCAGCTCATCGACCGACTCGTCCTCGCCAGCCTCTTCCTGATCTTCCTTCTCTGCCAGCTTGGCAACGGCAACGATCCTCTCCTCGGCCTCGGTCACCATGAGGCGAACCCCCTGGGTATTGCGACCGATGATGGAGAAGCCGGAGACCGGCACGCGGAGGATCTTCCCCTGGTCGGAGATGAGCATCAGGTCGTTGTCGTCGCTCACCTGCTTGATGGCCACGACGCAGCCGTTGCGATCGGTGGTCTTGATGGTGATGACACCCTTGCCGCCGCGGCTCTGGGCCCGGTACTCGGCCAGCTCGGTCCGCTTGCCGTAGCCGTTCTCAGTGGCGGTGAAGATTGTCGAGCCGGAGAGGTCGTTGATGATCTCCATGCCGATCACCACGTCGTCGTCCTCCAGGGTCATGCCGCGGACCCCACGGGTAACCCTCCCCTGCGGCCGGGCATCCTCTTCCTTGAAGCGGATCGACTTGCCGTTCTTCGAGGCGAGGAGCACATCCTGCTTGCCGTCGGTAAGGGCAACTGCGATCAGCTTGTCACCATCGTCCAGGTTGACCGCCAGGATGCCGCCGGAACGGATGTTGGCGTACTCGTTCAGGTTGGTCTTCTTCACCACCCCCTGGCGGGTGGCCATCATGATGTACCTGTCGTCGCTGAACTCGCGCACCGAAAGGATAGCGGTGATCTTCTCGTCCTGGGAGAGGTTGAGCAGGTTGACGATAGCCTTGCCCCGGGTCGCCCTGCCCCCTTCGGGAAGCTCGTAGACCTTGAGCCAGTATACCTTGCCCGCATCGGTGAAGAAGAGGAGGTAGTCCTTGGTGGAGGCGATGAAGAGGTGCTCGACGAAATCCTCTTCCTTGGTCTTGATGCCGGTCTTCCCCTTGCCGCCGCGGCGCTGGGCCCGGTAGAGGGAGACGGCGCTCCGCTTGATGTAGCCGGTGTGGGTGATGTTGACCACCATGTCTTCCTCGACGATGGTATCCTCTAGGGTTATCTCGGCGGTCTGGGCGATGATCTCGGTGCGGCGGGGATCGCCGAACTTCTCCTTCACCTCCAGCAGCTCCCCTTTGATGATCTTCAGGATCTCGGTCTCGCTGCCGAGAATCTCCTTCAGCCTGGCGATCAAGCGGAGGATCTCCTGGAACTCGTCGACGATCTTGTCCCGCTCAAGGCCGGTGAGGCGGTGGAGGCGCATGTCCAGGATCGCCTGGGCCTGGACGTCTGAGAGGTGCGGCGACCTGTCTGCCACGTTCGGGGCGACCAGGCCGAACTTCTCCAGCCAGGCCGGGTCGGCAAACTTGCCGGCCATCAGCCCCTCCTTGGCCTCCGCCGGGTTGGCCGAGGCACGGATCAGCTCGATGACCGCGTCAAGCCAGTCCAGGGCGATCTTGAGACCTTCCAGGATGTGGGCCCTGGCTTCGGCCTTCTTCAGCTCGAAGATGGTGCGGCGGGTGACGATCTCCCTCCGGTGGTCGACGAAGTGGCGGATGACCTCCTTGATGGTGAGGATCTTCGGCCGGTTGCTGACAATTGCCAGCATGATGATGCCGAAGGAGGACTGCATCGGGGTCTGCTTGTAGAGCTGGTTGAGGAGCACCTGGGGATTTTCGTCCCTTTTCAGCTCGATGACGATCCGCATGCCGTCCCGGTCCGACTCGTCCCGCAGGTCGGAGATCCCTTCGATCTTCTTCTCCCGAACCAGCTCGGCGATCTTCTCGATGAGCTTCGCCTTGTTCACCTGGTAGGGAATCTCGGTGACGATGATCGACTCCCGCTCGCTCTTCTTCTGTTTCTCCACCCTGGCTCTGGCCCGCATCTGGATGATGCCGCGACCGGTGCGGTAGGCATTGATGATCCCCTCGCGGCCATAGATGAAGCCTGCTGTGGGGAAGTCTGGTCCGGGGATGAACTCCATCAGCTCTTCCATGGTGATGGCCGGGTTGTCGATCAGGGCGATGGTCCCGTCCACCACCTCCCCAAGATTATGGGGTGGGATGTTGGTGGCCATGCCGACGGCGATACCGGCGGAGCCGTTCACCAGCAGGTTCGGTATCTTGGAGGGGAGGACCAGCGGCTCGGTGAGGGAGTCGTCGTAGTTCGGCCCCATCTCCACCGTTTCCTTGTCCAGGTCGGCAAGCATCTCGTGGGCAACCCGGGACATGCGAACCTCGGTGTAACGCATGGCCGCCGGGGAGTCGCCGTCGATGGATCCGAAGTTCCCCTGGCCGTCCACCATGGGGTAGCGCAGGGAGAAGTCCTGGGCCATACGAACGATGGTATCGTAGGCCGCCGTGTCGCCGTGTGGGTGGTACTTACCGATGACGTCACCGACGACACGGGCCGACTTCTTGTACGGCTTGTTGTAGTCGTTCCCCATGTCGTACATGGCGTAGAGGCAGCGGCGGTGCACCGGCTTGAAGCCGTCCCGCACATCGGGGAGCGCCCGGCCGATAATGACCGACATGGCATAGTCCATGTAGGACTTCTTCATTTCGTCTTCGATGTTGACCGCTATCTTGTTTGTCTGGTTGAGCATGAATAAACCTTTTCGGCCACAGGCCACGGGCTGAGGGATCGAGGTTTTCCCCCGTGCCTCTCACCTCGCGCCTCGTGCCTGTCGTTAAATATCCAGATTCGAAACGTTGAGGGCGTTTTTCTCGATGAAGTCGCGGCGCGGCTCCACCTGGTCCCCCATGAGCACGGTGAAGATCTCCTCCGCCTCCACCATGTCCTCAATCTTCACCTGCAGCAGCAGACGGTTGTCCGGATGCATGGTGGTCTCCCAGAGTTGCTCCGGGTTCATCTCGCCCAGACCCTTGTAGCGCTGGATGTAGAGACCCTTCTTGGCCGTTTCGAGGAAGTAGCCGAGCATATCCTCTGGAACGTCGGTGGCGAGCAGCTCCTTCCCCTCGGAGCTGATGACGCCGGTGCCGGTGCCGAGACTGGCCCGCATCTTCTTGTAGTTCTCGAACAGCAGGGTGTACTCGTAGGAGGTGAGCACGTCCAGGGCGTGGCGGTCCAGGCGGATGCGCAGATTCCCCAGCTTCACCACTGCCCGCTTTTCATTCACGTCGTAGTCAAAATTAGGCTCGATCCCCTTGATCTTCTCGAAGTGTGGCACCAGGTCGGCAAACTCCTCGAAACCGTTACGAGCGTTGACGGCGATGAGCAGCTTCACCAGCTCTTCGTTCAGACCCTTGCGCACGACCTTGTCGAACACGGCGCGGTAGTCGATCACCTGCTTGAGCACCGGGATTATCTGTTTTCCCCGCAGTGCCCGCTCCCCCTCGTCCAGGGTGAGGGTCATGTTCTCAGTCCCCTCTTCCAGCAGGTAGTTCTGCAGGGCCGCCTCGTTCTTCAGGTACTGCTCCTTCTTGCCACGCTTGATCTTGTAGAGGGGGGGCTGGGCGATGTACAGGTGCCCACGCTCAACCAGCTCGTGCATCTGGCGGAAGAAGAAGGTGAGGAGGAGAGTCAGGATGTGGGAGCCGTCCACATCCGCATCGGTCATGACGATGATCCGGTGGTAGCGGAGCTTGGCGATGTCGAAATCGTCCTTGCCGATGCCTGTGCCCATGGCGGCAATCAGGGTGCGGATCTCCTGGGAGGAGATCATCTTGTCGAAGCGGGACTTCTCCACGTTGAGGATCTTCCCCTTGAGGGGGAGGATCGCCTGGTATTTCCGGTCCCTCCCCTGCTTGGCCGAACCGCCTGCGGAATCACCCTCGACGAGGAAAAGTTCGCACAGGGACGGGTCCTTCTCCTGGCAGTCGGCCAGCTTTCCCGGAAGGGTGCCGATCTCCAGGGCACCTTTCCGCCTGGTCAGGTCCCTGGCCTTGCGGGCCGCTTCCCTCGCCCGGGCTGCCTCGATGGATTTCTCCAGGACACGCTTGGCGATCTGGGGATTCTCCTCCAGAAACATGGCGAGCTTCTCGTTCATCAGGGTCTCAACGTAACCCTTGACCTCCGAGTTGCCCAGCTTGGTTTTGGTCTGCCCCTCGAACTGTGGTTGGGGTATCTTCACGGAGATGACTGCGGTCAGACCCTCACGCAGGTCATCGCCGGAGATAGCCACCTTGACGTTCTTCAACAGGTTGTTGGCAGCAGCGTAGTTGTTCATGGTGCGGGTAAGGGCCGCCTTGAAACCGATCAGGTGTGTGCCACCCTCGTGGGTATTGATATTGTTGGCGAAGGAGAAGATCTTCTCATCGTAGGAGTCGTTGTACTGCATGGAGATCTCCATATCGACGCCGTTCTTCTCGCCCCGGAAGTAGATGGGCTTGGGATGGATAGCGGTGCGGTTGCGGTTCAGGTACTCGACGAAGGAGTTGATCCCCCCCTCGTAGTAGAACTCGTGCTCCTTTTCCACCCGCTCGTCCTTGATGATGATCCTCACCCCGGCGTTGAGGAAGGCCAGTTCCCGCAACCGCTGGGAGAGAACGTCGAAGGAGAACTCGGTGGTCTCGAAGATGGAGCCGTCCGGGAAGAAGGTGATCTTGGTCCCTCGCTTCTTCGTCTCGCCGCAGAGCTTGAGTGGCTCCTCGGGCACACCGCGGCTGTACTCCTGGCGAAAGATCTTGCCGTCCCGGCGTATCTCCAGGTGGAGCTTGGTGGAGAGGGCGTTTACTACCGATACGCCGACACCGTGCAGACCGCCTGAAACCTTGTACGACTCGTTGTCGAACTTGCCGCCGGCGTGGAGAACGGTGAGAACCACCTCCGCAGCTGATTTGCCGGTGGGGTGCATGTCCGTGGGGATGCCGCGTCCGTTGTCAACGACCGTGATGGAACCATCCATGTTGATAGTGACCTGGACCAGGTCGCAGTATCCTGCCAGGGCTTCATCGATGGAGTTGTCGACTATTTCGTACACCAGATGGTGCAGACCCTGGGAAGAGGTGGAGCCGATGTACATGGCCGGTCGCTTGCGTACCGCCTCCAGGCCCTCCAGCACCTTGATCTGTTCTGCACCGTAATCGTACTGCTGAGCATCACTCATTAATCGTCCTCACTGTACAAGGCGGCCATTCCTCACCTGGAAGGCCGTACATGCGGTATTTTCCGGCAACGGCACGGTTGCCGGGTCGGTGGTAGTGATGAAGACCTGCATCTCACCTTCCAGCAGGTAGCCCAGAAGGTGGGATATGCGACTGCTGTCCAGTTCGGCGGTCATGTCATCGAGAAGCAGCACTGGAGAACTGCCACTTCTCCTCTTCAGGTACTCTATTTCCGCCATTTTCAGGGCGAGAACAAAACTCTTCTGCTGCCCCTGTGACCCATGCTGCCTTATCGGTTTGTCGTTGAGAAGAAAAACCAGGTCATCCCGGTGAGGACCTATCATGGTGGTGCCGCGTTCCCGTTCCACCCTGCTGTTCTCTTGCAGCGCCAAACGAATTTTTTCCTTTATTTCTGCTGCTTCATTGCCCCCTTCAAAAGCGTGGGCATGATAGCACAATCGCCCAACCTCGTCACTACCTGAGATGACCGAATAAAAAGCGCTGAAAAGCGGCGCCAGTTCGTTCAAGTAATTAACCCTGGCAAGAGTAAGCCTGGTAGCGGTTTCCACCAACTGTTCGTTCCAGGCTTCCATGGCAAAATAGTTGCGCTCCCTAAGGAGCTGGTTGCGCTGCTTAAGCGCGCGGTAATAGTCATGGTAAAGCCTTAGATATACGGCGTCGCTGCTGAAGACTGCCCTGTCAAGGTAGCGTCTTCTCTGCTCCGGAGAGCCGCTTACCATGATCAGTTCCTCCGGCGAGAATGCCACCACCGACAGGCAACTGCAGTAATCGGTAAGCCGCTGAGAAACCTTGCCGTCAACGCTTAGCTGCTTGCTGCGAGGTTGGAAAGACAGTTCCAGATCATGGCTTATATCGTTGTCCATGATGGAGCATTTCAGCAGAGCCCCCTCTTTTCCCCACCTTATGATCTCACTCTGGCGTGCATGCCTAAACGACTTTACAGTGCCAAGAAAAAAGATAGCTTCGAGAAAATTGGTCTTCCCCTGGCCGTTTTTGCCGTAGAAGAGGTTGAAGCGGCTCCCAAGCTCCACGTTGCATCGTTCTATGTTTCTGTAATTACTGATATAAAGTTGCTTAAGCAGCATGTCCCATTAAATGAGAAAGGCCGCTACCTTTGCTTGCATAGCAAAGGTGGGCCTTTCTTGACAGCAGGTCAAATGCGGTTTCTATAGACGCATCGGCATTACTACGGAAAGAAATTCGTTGTTGACAGCCGGCTTGACTATTGCCGGCGACATCTCGTCGCGGAGAAGAAGGAGTATCTCTTCACCGTCAAGGACGTTGAGCACGTCGATCAGGTAGCGTGCATTGAATCGGGTGGTAATCTTCTCCCCTTCGTATCTTACCTCGATCTCTTCCCTCGCCTCCCCCAGCTCCGGATTACTAGATGAGATTTCCAGGGCGCTGTTGTCGATTTCAAATTTTATACCTTTGAACTTTTCACTTGAGAGGATTGCCATACGCTTCAGGGAGTGGAGGAAGAGTTCGCGTCTGATAAATATCTCCCTGTTGTTACCTGTCGGTATTACTCTGGTGTAGTCAGGAAATTCACCATCCACTAGGCGCATGACGACTGTGGTGTTCCCCTTGATCACCGCAGCGCTGTTGTCGATGAATCCGAGGAGAATATCGCTCTGCTCCTCATCGCAAAGCTTTTTCAGTTCGAAAATACCCTTCTTTGGGAAGATGACCCCTTTTTCGAGCATCTCTATATCCACATTGTTTATAACCTGCTCGGCTACGCAAAGCCTGTGACCGTCGGTGGCGACCAGTCTGAGTATCTGTTCCTCGCCGTCCTGGGAGACCTTGAAGAGTATGCCGTTAAGATTGTATTTCGTCTCGTCGTGGCATATGGCGTAGGAGGTCTGTTCTATCATCCTGCTCAGTATGTCCGACTTGAGGGAGATGAAGCTGTTTTCGCTAATTTTCGGAAAGAACGGAAATTCTTCCGGAGAAAGGCCGACAATGTTGAATTTTGCCTTGCCGCAGCTGATATCCACCCAGTTGTTATCCTTTGTAGCCAGGCGGATCTGCTCATCCGGCAGCTCCCTGATAATCTCGTAGAGTTTCTTGGCGGAAAGGGTAATTCGCCCCTTGCTGATTACATTGGCGGAGTATGTGCTCTTCATGCCAACTTCCAGGTCAGTAGCCGTGAAGGTAAGGGTCTCCTCGCCGGCTTCGATGAGAACGTTGGAGAGTATCGGCATCGTGTTTCTCTTCTCGACAATACCCTGAATTTTCTGCAGAGCCTTGACAAAGAGCTCTTTATCGATAGTGAATTCCATGCTTCCCCCTGTTTCTAATGTTTATAGTATAAAAAACAGTAGTATTAGTAATAGCAGCTGTTTAAAAATGGAAACAAGTGATAAATGGTTGATATAAAACAGAAATATGTATTAATAAATCTGTAGTTTGCATGTGGATAAAAAAACCTTTTCCACAGCAGACAAATTTCATCCACAACTTTACCCAAATATCAACACTCTTTTCAACCCTACGCCAACAATTTTCTCTTCAGCTGTTCATAGTTTGCCATTACGTCCGGTTTATCCTGCAGCATGGCGCTGATTTTTTTCACTGCATAGATTACCGTGGAGTGGTCCTTGCCGCCGAATTTCTCACCTATTTCCGGATAGGACGCCTTGGTGAGCTCACGGCAGAGATATATTGCCATCTGTCTGGGGATGACGAAATTTTTCAGTCTCTTCTCGGATTTGAGATCGGCAATCTTGATCTTGTAATGATCGGCAACAACTTTCTGAATGGATTCAATGCTGATCTCTTTGCTTTTGTCGACGATTATGTCTTTGAGGATATCCTTGGCCATGGCGATATTTATCTTGTTTTTCGTAAGACTTGCATAGGCACCTATCCTGATGAGCATCCCCTCAAGTTCCCTTATGTTGCTGGCGCTGCTGGAACCTATGAGCAGCGCCACATCGTTTGGGAGGTCGATTTTGTTAATTTCCGCCTTCTTCTTCAAAATAGCTACCTTGGTCTCCACATCCGGCGCTTGTATATCGGCAATGAGCCCCCACTCGAACCTTGAGCGGAGTCGTTCCTCCAGCCCAGGTATATCCTTTGGAAACTTGTCAGAGGTTATGACTATCTGCTTGTGTGATTCATATAGAGCATTGAAGGTGTGAAAAAACTCCACCTCAGTGGCTTCCCTGCCGGCCATGAACTGGATGTCGTCAATCAGGAGCAGGTCTGCTTTCCTGAACTTCGCGCGAAACTCCTCCATCTTCTTGTGCCTGATGCAGTTTATCATCTCGTTCATGAATGTTTCCGAGGTGTAGTAGCATATCTTTGCATCAGGATTCCTGGCCAGTATCTGGTTGCCGATGGCCACCATTAGATGGGTTTTGCCCAAGCCTGTGCCGCCGTAAATGAAGAGAGGGTTATACTTCTCTGCCGGTGCCTCAGCCACCGCCTGGGAAGCTGCGTGGGCAAATTCGTTGCTAGTTCCGCAGACAAAAGATTCGAAGGTATACTTGCTGTTAAGAGTCGTGGCGAAGGAGCCGTTTTTTGCCTTGTCTGTAACGGTCACGCTCTGCTGTACTTCTTCGTCGCTGCCGCTTTTTCTGTTTTCCTCAAGGATGGTTTCGGCAACATTGAGAACTATGTCGAACATGCTGTTTGTCAGTCCGGAGACCACATCCCTGATAAGAGAGATGTATCGTTCACGAATCTCGTTTTTGTGAAATTCGCTGGGAACTTCGAGTATGTATGCCGATTCGTTCGCGTCCACGAATATTATCGGTTTTATCCATGTCTTGTACGACTGGGGGGTGAGCACCCCCTCTATCTTTTTTTGTGCTTCAGTCCAGATCTGTTCCATTTATAAACACCATTAATTGTTAAATAATTATTTATACATAAGCTGGTAAAAAATACTGGCGTAGTGGGTAAACAGGTGCCAAAATTGTTATAAACAGCGTTATCAACAGTTGTTGATAAATATTTGTCCAAAAATTGCTTTTAAAACAGGTAAATAAGAGAAGTTACAACCGTAATCGGCGGTTGAGACTATCAGACCCCCCCAATATTTGCAAGGTCATTATTTATCAGGTATTTAAAATAGTTATTGACAAATATGCCCATATATGAGTAATAACCATCTTTCCTGCAAGACTCGATTTAAAATGAAAGAGGTATAAATAAAAATGAAACGCACATTTCAACCCAGCAATATATCTCGTAAACGTACCCACGGTTTCCTTGTACGCATGTCAACCAAAAACGGCAGACTGGTTATCAAGCGCCGTCGCGCCAAAGGTAGAAAGCGTCTTTCTGTTACCGTAGCAGGAAAATAAATTTTCTGCGTCGATGCCCTCTTTTCCCAAGAAGGTTCGACTTCTGAGGCGCAGTGAATTTACGTCCGTTGCCGCTTCTGCCCATAAAAGGCATACGCCTAACTTCATAATCGTCTACGGACGAAATGAACTACTGCATCCAAGAATCGGCATTACCGTCTCGAAGAGAGTCGGTAATGCCGTTTGTCGCAACAGGCTTAAACGTTTTATAAGGGAATTTTTCCGTAATAATCAGGAATTATTCACAAGATCTGATTTCAACATAATCGCCCGGAGCGGTGCGGGGCATCTCGAGTATGCTGAGGTCTGTCAGGAACTTGCCAATGCCCTTGGTCGAATTGGCCAGCAAAACATCAATTGAGCTGATAGTTGCTCTAATACGTATCTATCAGCGTTATCTCTCACCCCTAACTGGGACTTCCTGTAGATTCTATCCCTCCTGCTCTGAATATTCTTTACAGTCTTTCAAAAAATACGGAGTAGCAACCGGCCTGTGCATGACTGTCGTTCGCATAGTCAAGTGTCATCCATATCATCCTGGGGGTTATGACCCCGTACGCTGACTCATTGGAGATTCCATGGAAAAACGTGTTCTCTTAGCAATCGTCCTCTCCATAGCCGTTATGTACGGCTACACCTTGATTTTTCCCCAAGCGAAGCAACAGCCACCTGTCGCCAAGGTTGATATGAGCGCCCCTGCCGCAACTGCAGCGGTGCCAGCAGTTGCAAACCCTTTGCCGGTTGTAGTTCCAAAGCAGGCAGTTGGAGCAGAGCAGCAGAGTGCCAGGGATGTAACTGTAGAAACCGATGTATATAAAGCGGTATTCAGCACGCTGAACGGTTCGCTCAAATCACTCTCCCTCAAGGAGTACAAGGATGTCGCCGGAGCCCATGGGAAGGAGATCGTTCTTTTCCGAGAGGATAACTCCCCTAGCTACACCCTGGCGAGCGAATATCCTGGAATCAGCCAAGATACAAATCTCATTTATGCCCCGTCCGTCCAGAGCCTGAATGTTTCCGGCAACGATAGTAAGGCATTGCAGTTCGTTGCCACTTCTGCCAACGGAGTCGTAGTCAGCAAGACATACACTTTCACTGGCAAGGGGTATGCCATTGCCCTTGACCACGGCATAGCCAATAAGAGTTCAGCCAACGTGTCTGGATCGGTAAACCTCATACTCCGTAACAGGTCGCTGAAGCCGAAGGAGGATGCCGGCCGTTACGAGGTGTTTGGTCCTGTCACCAGAGCTGCATCAGACGTCGTCTTTGATAAGAGCGAGGATATTGCCAAGTCCCCCAAAACCTATGCAGCCGCAGTCAAATGGAGCGGTTTCGCCGACAAGTATTTTCTCAATGCCGTTTTGGCAAACGGCGGAAGCATCGCCTCCCTCTCCCTAAAGAACAACAACGGCATTATGGAGCAGAGATTTTCCGCTCCGGCACTCTCCCTGATTCCTGGTCAGTCCGCCGCCGTTTCCCACAAGCTATATATCGGTCCAAAGGATCTGGATATTCTCAAGAGCCAGGGGGAGCAGCTTGAGCAGGTAATAGACCTGGGTTGGTTTTCCGCCATTGCCAAGCCGATGCTCCACTCCCTCAAGCTTTTCTATCGCTACCTGCATAATTACGGCCTGGCTATCATCATTATCACTGTCATTTTGAAGGTTCTTTTCTTCCCCCTTACCCACAAGAGCTACAAGTCTATGAAGGAGATGCAGAAGCTTCAGCCGAAGATGCAGCAATTGAAGGAAAAGCACAAGGATGACAGAGAGGCTATGAACAGGGCGGTTATGGAGCTTTACCAGACCCATAAGGTAAATCCGCTTGGCGGCTGCCTCCCCATGATTGTCCAGATTCCGGTTTTCTTCGGCCTGTACAAGGCACTGATGTTCTCAATCGAACTCAGGCACGCACCTTTTTACTTCTGGCTGCAGGATCTTTCCGCAAAGGATCCATACTATGTAACACCCATAATCATGGGTGCCACCATGTTCATCCAGCAGAAGATGACACCGACAAACATGGATCCGCTTCAGGCCAAGATGATGCTCGCCCTGCCGGTCGTATTTACCTTCATGTTCCTGAATTTCCCATCCGGACTGGTACTCTACTGGCTGGTGAACAATATTCTCACCATCGCACAGCAGGCTTATATTAACAAGTCTCTGAAGGAGGCCTGACAAGGTCATGTACAGAGCTGATACCATAGCCGCCATCAGCACCCCCCAGGGTGAAGGTGGCATAGGTATAATCAGGGTTAGCGGTCAAGAATCCCTCTCCATCCTGCAGCGCCTGTTTCGCTCGATCCCAAACGGTGGCTTTCAAAGCCACCGTTTTTATTATGGCGAGATACTGCCGCCAGATAGCGCCGCAGTACTAGATGAGGTGATGGTTGTTTATATGCGTTCACCGCGCAGCTTCACCCGCGAGGACGTCGTCGAGATCCAGTGTCATGGCGGTACAATCATCCTGCAGCAGATACTGCAACTTGTTCTCGATTGTGGCGCCAGGCTGGCCGACCCAGGTGAGTTCACCCGTCGCGCCTTTTTAAACGGCCGCATCGACCTGGTACAGGCTGAGTCTATCATCGACCTGATCAGGGCTAAGACTGAAGCTTCCCTCGCCATGGCCCACAGTCAGCGTGACGGCTCCCTTTCTGCCAAGCTGCACGACGTCCAGGGTTCACTGCGCCAGCTTCTGGCCCTCATCGAAGCATATGTTGATTTCCCTGATGAAGACCTTGGCGATCAGGACAACTCCCTGCTGAGAAGCACATATGATCTTGCGGCTACCAAGGTTCGTCAGCTGCTTGCAGGCTACCAGGAGGGGAAGGTGCTGCGCGAGGGGATTTCCGTGCTCATCGCCGGCAAGCCAAACGTCGGCAAATCAAGCCTGCTCAATGCCCTGTTGAAGGAGAAAAGGGCAATTGTCACCTCCATACCGGGCACCACCCGTGACCTTATCGAAGAGGTGGTAAATATCCGTGGTCTGCCGCTGAAACTTCTTGATACCGCCGGCATCTGCCAGAGCGATGACCCTGTTGAGCAGGAGGGGATACGGCTTGCCCGCGAGAGGATTCCTTCAGCTGACCTAGTTCTTTTTCTGCTCGACTCCTCCCGGCCTTATGACTCTGATGATGCCGTAGTGTACGAGGCTCTCCAGGGGAGGAATTTTCTCTTGGTACTGAATAAGTCAGACTTACCCGCCGCTATCGATCTTCCCGATAGCCTTATCAGCCATCAGAACGTCCCTGTATCAACCTTTAGCGGTGATGGTCTGGAGGGGCTGAAGGAGACGATAGCGAATCTCTTCCTGCATGGCAGACTCAGGGATAACAGGGATCTGACCCTTCTCTCCAAGGCAAGGCATCGTGACGCTCTGCAACGGGTTGAGCATGCGCTGCTCAGTTTCAGTTCAGCGCTTCAGGTGGGTGTTTCGAGCGAACTGCTGGCCATTGATATCCGTGAGGCACTTGATGCTATCGGCCAGATTACCGGCGAGACGACTACTGATGATATCCTCGACCTGATCTTCGGTCAGTTCTGCATAGGAAAGTAGATTGTTTCACGTGGAACAAGTTTATTAATATCCCAATAACATTGAATAAATTGCTGGGATACAGTATTTTTTGAAGACGTACTGTGAAACAGGGGATTGCCGTGATTCTATACGACAAGGGGTATGATGTTATCGTCGTCGGCGCAGGCCATGCCGGATGCGAGGCGGCGCTTGCAGCCGCACGCATGGGGTGCAGCACGCTGCTGCTCAGCATCAATCTGGATGCTGTGGCGCTCATGTCCTGCAATCCGGCCGTTGGCGGGCAGGCCAAGGGGCATATAGTCAGGGAGATAGATGCCCTTGGCGGCGAGATGGGGAAGAATATAGATGCCACAGGGATCCAGTTCAGGGTGCTGAACATGAGGAAGGGGCCTGCTGTCAGGGCATCAAGGGCCCAGGCAGACAAGCAGTTGTACCGCCTGCGGATGAAAAACGTCCTTGAGCACCAGGAAAATCTCGATCTCAAGCAGGCCGAAGTTACCGCGCTCCATCTGCAGGATGGGGTTGCCGCCGGTGTTGACACCAGGGCATCGGTCAGATATCGCGGCAAGACCGTTGTCCTTACGACCGGAACCTTCATGCGCGGCCTGATCCATATAGGGCTTGTCAACTATCCGGGTGGCAGGGCCGGCGATCTCCCCTCCATCGGACTGTCCGATCAGTTGAAGGATCTTGGGTTTAGCGTGGGGAGGCTTAAAACCGGAACCCCGGCACGGCTGGATGGCCGTACGATCGATTTTTCCCGGCTGGAGCCCCAGTTCGGTGATGATCCCCCCAGGCCGTTCTCTTTTTCAACGGAGCGGATCGACAGGCCGCAGATACCGTGCTATATCGCCTACACCAACGAGAGGAGTCATGAGATAATCCGTTCCGGGCTCGACCGCTCCCCTCTCTACGCCGGTATAATCGAAGGTATCGGCCCCAGGTACTGTCCCTCCATCGAAGACAAGGTGATGCGTTTCCCCGACAAGGATAGACACCAGACATTCCTTGAGCCGGAAGGGGCGGACACGGTGGAGTACTACCCCTCCGGACTCTCCACATCCCTGCCGATAGATGTGCAGTGGGCCTTCTATCGCAGCATCGAGGGGCTGGAGAGGGTGGAGATAATGCGCCCTGCCTATGCCATTGAGTATGACTATGTCGATCCGATCCAGCTCCACGCGACCTTGGAGACCAAGCTGATTGCCAACCTTTACCATGCCGGTCAGATAAACGGTACCTCCGGTTATGAGGAGGCTGCAGGCCAGGGTCTTATGGCCGGCATTAATGCCGCCATGCGCTGTCGTGGAGAGGAGGGGATCGTCCTGGGGCGCAATGAGGCGTACATAGGGGTGATGATAGACGACCTGGTAACGCTCGGTACCCGCGAACCTTACAGGATGTTCACCTCCAGGGCTGAGTACCGACTGCTCCTCAGGGAGGATAATGCCGATCTGCGCCTGCGCGACACGGGCTACAGAATCGGACTGGTCAGGGATGGGGATTACTCTGCATTTACGCAGAAGAAGCGCCTGATAGCTGCCGAGATGGAGAGGCTTGCAGCGCAGAAGCTTCTTCTTTCGGAGGCGGACAGCTCCTTTCTTCAGGAGTTCGATCTTGAAAGGATGCAGAATGCCATTAGCTACGAGCAGCTGCTGCGCCGCCCCGATATCACCTATGAGCAGCTTGCGCGCCTTGACTCCTCGTGCATGGAGCTACCGGATGCTGTCCGCGAGCAGGTGGAGATACAGGTCAAGTACAAGGGGTACATAGACAGGCAGGCCGAGCAGGTTCGGCGCATGTCCAGGATGGAGTCTGCCAGGATTCCCCACTCTTTCGATTACCTCTCCATGTCCGGGCTGACGGCAGAGGTGCGGGAGAAGCTGCACCGCTTCAGGCCGGATACCCTCGGGCAGGCGTCCAGGATTCCGGGTATCACCCCTGCAGCCATAGCGGTTCTCTCCATCGCCCTCAAGGTAAGGGAGGAAGAGTGACGCGTGAATTGGCGCTCCTGAAAGATGGCGCGGCAGAACTGGGGATAGAGCTGGATGGAACGGCGCTGGGCAGGTTTTCCCTGTTTGCTGCCGAACTTGCCAAGTGGAACAGGAAGATAAATCTCACCGCCATAACGGCCAGTGAAGATGTGATGATCAAGCATTTTCTCGACTCCCTGACCATCTTGGCCAGGGTTGACCTTTTCGGCAGGTTGCTTGATATCGGTTCAGGTGGAGGTTTCCCTGGAATCCCGCTGAAGATAGCAAAGCCTGAACTGGAGGTGGTTTCGGTTGATGCGGTGGAGAAGAAGATTCTCTTCCAGCGGCATGTTGCCCGTCTCCTCAATTTTAATGGTTTTACAGCCATCCATGCCAGGGGGGAATCATTGGTGGGCAAATATCCCTCCTCCTTTGATATAATTGTATCCAGGGCGTTCACTGATATCGTCTCATTCGTTCGGATGGTGCGACCTCTGCTTGCAGCAGGGGGGAGGATTGTGGCGATGAAGGGGAGTGAAGGGGTGGGCGAAATGGCCCTTTGTGAAAATGAGTTGTCTTTAATTGGTGTCGAGGTTGAAACCGTGCATGAATTCGGGCTTCCATTGGCCGGCGACAGACGCTCGTTGATTATAATGAGAAACAGTGGGGGCAGTCGATAGAATGGCATGGCAAAAGCGACCTGTTGCACGAAAATTGAGATTAGGCGGCCAAGATTTAACGATAAGCAAATAGTGTCTTCGAGGCATGGCGATGACAGGGTTGCCTTTAGAAAAGCGAGCCTGGGCAAAATACGGAGGCCGTGTTTTGCATAATAAATAGGCAGGTTGCTCCAGGCAATCTGATCGGCCTTTAGCTTCTTCATGGAAAAGGAGATGAGATCATGCTTAGAAAATTTACAGCCATCCTGATGCTGATTATCCTCACCCTCCCCTCCTGTACCACCTACAGGAGTCAGTATGTCTCCTTCCGCCCGCCTGAGGCTTATCTGAACAACCAGAAGGTTGCGGGGATCTCCCTTGGTGGGGAGGCCTATGCGGACAGCGCCTCGGCCAGTGATGCCTTCGGCTTTGACATCAAGGGTGCAGGGCTCCTCCCGGTGCAGCTGGTGATGAACAATGAAAGCGGAAAGGGGGTGAAGATCGTCACCTCCCAGACCTTCCTGGTGGACAAGGAAGGCCGCTACTGGCAGGTGGTGCCTAACCACGTGGCCATTGACCGCCTCGACAAATCGACGGAGCTGGCCGGCTTCTTCGGTAAGGGGGCTGGCCAGGGGGCACTTATCGGCGCTGCCGGAGGTGCCATCCTGGGCGCAGCTCTGGGGATAGTCTCCGGTAGCAATGTTGGCAATGCCATGGGCAAGGGGGCTGCCCTTGGTGGGGCTGGCGGTGCCATCATCGGCGGAGCCAAGGAAGGCACCTCGCCGGAACGCTCCAACGACATAATAAGCGACATCAGGGCCAAGGGGCTAGAAGGCAAGGTGGTTCCCGCCGATTCCCTTGCCAATGGCTTCCTCTTCTTCCCCGGTGAGGCACAGTCTGCAAAGGCTATCAAGCTGCAGATCAAAGAGGTGGACACGGAGAAGATTCACTCAATAATGCTCAATTTCTAGACCGAGGTATCGATGTCAGCAGACAAGGCAGTCCTCCTACTGCAGATGGGGGGGCCAGATTCGCTGGATGCAGTCAAACCGTTTCTTCTAAACCTCTTTAGCGACAGGGATATCATCAAGATTGGACCTGCCTGGCTGCAGCCCGTTCTGGCTCGCATCATTGTCAGCAAGAGGCTTTCCAGGGTTGAAAAGAATTACAGTGAGATCGGTGGCAAGTCCCCCTTGAGGGAGCTCACGCAGCAGCAGGCAGAAGCGCTGGAAAGCGTTCTCGGCAATGGCTATCGCTGCTTCGTGGCCATGAGATACTGGCACCCATCTACCATCGAGGCCCTTGCCGAAATAACAAGGGCTGGGATACGGGAGGTTATTGCCCTCTCCCTCTACCCCCACTACTCCAGGGCTACCACCGGTTCCAGCATCAGGGAGCTGAGAAGGGTGCTCGGAGAGGCCGGGGTTGGCTTCGATGTCAGGTATATAGACAGTTTCTACAACGAGCCCGGCTACATAGAGGCTCTTGTGGAGAGAATCAACGAGGGTCTGGCGGAGTTTCACCCCCTGGCTGATGTGGAGCTGCTATTTTCGGCACACTCCCTCCCCCAGTCGTTCATAGACGATGGGGATCCTTACCTTTCCCATGTGGAGGAGACCGTTCGTCTGGTGATGCAGAACTTCCGGATTCCCCACCATCTGGCTTTCCAGTCGCGGGCCGGGCCGGTAAAGTGGCTTGAGCCATCTACTGATGAGATGCTGCAGAGACTTGCCAGTGAGGGGGCCAAGAATATCCTCGTGGTTCCCCTTTCCTTCGTCTCCGATCACATAGAGACCCTGCACGAGATTGATCTGGAGTATTCGAAGATGGCCTGGGAGCTGGGGATTGCCAAGTTTGCCAGGATTCCTTCCCTGAACAGCTCTGCAAAGTTCATCAATTGCCTAGCCTCCCTGGTTCGCAGGGCGGAATCGGGTTGTTAGCAGATGACCGGCGTGGAGAAGTGTGCACTCTGTGGCGGTGAGTTGGGCTCAATGGAAGAGGAGAGCGAATTTGCCAGGGCCGGTGAGTGGCTGGCTGAAGATGTGTGGAAAGACAAGGGCTCCCTCTGTGTCCGTTGCCTGGAAAACAGAGGGAGGCTGGCGATGATGTACCTGCACGAATATAACCGCTGATCCCTTACCGTATGCGTCAGTCCCGCGGTACGGCGAGCATCCTGTCCAGTGCTCTCTTTGCAGGAATGCGTACCTCCTCTGGTACGGTCACAACCGGCTGCAGCGTCTGTAGGGCGGCGAGTATATCCTCCAGGGAGGTGAGCTTCATGTTGGGGCAGATCAACGCCGGCGAGGCGATGATGAACTCCTTGCCCGGGTTTTCCTGGCGCAGGCGGTAGAGGATTCCCGCCTCGGTGCCGATGATGAAGCGAGTGGCAGGGCTCTTTCTGCAGTAGTCGTACATTCCGGTAGTGGAACAGACATGGTCGGCAAGGGCAACCACTGCAGGGTTGCATTCGGGGTGGCAGACGAAGAGGGCGTCCGGGTTATCCTCTTTCAGCTTGAGGACATTCTCGGCCTTCAGGCGTTCATGGGTCGGGCAGTATCCGTCCCAGAAATGAAACTTCTTGGCTGAAGTGCGGGCGATGTACTGGCCAAGATTGCGGTCAGGGGCGAAGATGATCTCCTCATCCTGGAGGGACTCCACTACTCTTACCGCATTTGCTGAAGTACAGCAGATATCGCTGACCGCCTTGACGTCGGCGGAAGAGTTTACATAGGTTACCACCGGAGCTCCGGGGTGGCGGGCCTTGAACTTCAACAGTTCTTCGGCGGTTACCATGTCAGCCATGGGGCAGCCGGCATCCAGGCGGGGGAGGAGAACCGTCTTGTCTGGAGCCAGTATTGCTGCGGATTCGGCCATGAAATGCACGCCGCAGAATACTATCAGCTCCTTGTCAGTCCTGGCAGCCTCCTGGGAGAGTGCCAGCGAGTCACCGGTTATATCGGCGATCTCCTGGACTTCGTCGCGCATGTAATTGTGAGCAAGGAGAATGCCGTTCCTCTCCTTGAGCAAATCCTTTATCTGCTGCTTCACTGTTTCCTGCATGTTTCCCTCTTCGCTATACTACTTTAGTATCCGATGATACTAGACAATGTTCAAGCGGCTGTCAAATCCTTTGCCGTTGACTCCGGTGAGTAAAAGCACTATTATTTTATCAATTTCGCGTATTTTGCTAACAGGGGTGGATAATGTTCGGTATTGGCATGCCCGAATTGATAGTTATTCTGGTTATCGCGCTGATTGTCATCGGTCCGCAGAAACTGCCGGAACTGGCCAGGTCACTGGGGAAGGGGCTGGCCGAATTCAAGCGGGCAACCGACGATTTCCGTCAGGGGGTCGAGGATGAAGCGAGAGCTGCTGAAGAGAGGGAGCGCGTTGCCCGCATCTTGGCGGAGAAAGAGGCTGAACTGAAGGCCGGGGAGGAGAAGGCCAAGGCAGCCAAGGTTGAAGATCAGCAGAATAAGAAGGCCTAGATTCAACTACTTGGCTGAAAGATATTGTAAAGGCGGGGATTTCCCCGCCTTTACCTATTTGATCTTGGTTAGCAGATCCTTGGCAAGTGTCGCTTCATCGGAATTTGGCGCCTTTTCCAGGAGCTCCTTGAGGACGAATCTGGCGCTTTTCGCGTCCCCCAGCTCTCTGAAGGCCATTGCCTGTTTGAGCATTGCCGCAGGCACCTTCTCCTTGCCCGGATACTCCTGTATTACCCGCTGATACTCGAGCACCGCCTGCTCGAAGTTCTTTTCCGTGTAGTAGCTTTCACCGATCCAGTACCTCGCGTTAGCAGCCAGCTTGTGCTCGGCAAACTGCTCGATTATTTTATTGAATGCTTCCCGAGATTTCTTCAGATCGCCCGCCCTGAAGCTCTCCATACCCTGCTTGTAAAATGCGTCGGCCGTTGGGGGGGATTCCACTGTCTTGGCAAGAGCGGTTACTCTTGTGTTAGTATCCTGCAGCCCCTGCTCCAGCTTGGCAAGACGCTCCTCAATGGACTTGATCCCCTTCGCGGTGTCCTCCTTCAGCATGGTAAGGTCATCAAAAGGCTTTTTTGTCGCATTACCCAGGTCATCTACCTTGCCGGCAACCACCTGCAGGTCTATGCGCATGGTATCCAGGTTTGCCTGCATGTCAGCTGAACCCCGGCGTAGATTGTCGAGGCTCTTCAGAGCCTCGCGGCTCCCCTTTTCCGAGGCTTCCATGGCTTCCTGCCTGGCCGAGGATATGTTCTTCTCAGCCAGAGCCAAGCGAGACTTGATTTCATCTATATCCTGCTGGGCAAGATTCATCTCCCCCTTAGTGGCGCATGCCGCCAGGGTGAAGAGGAGTGGTGCAAGAAACAGAGATTTTTTCATCGTCCCCTCCTGTGAAAGGGTAAAAAAAGGAGCCTGTTAGGCCCCTTTTTTGAAATTATTTGTCTGACTACCTGATAACTTCGAATTCGACGCGTCTGTTCTTGGCCCAGGACTCCTCGTCGTGGCCGTTGTTCAGAGGGCGTTCCTTGCCGTAACTGACTACTGTCATCTGTTCGGGCGGTACCCCGAGGGTTATGAGGTAGTTCATGGCTGCCTTTGCCCTGTTCTCGCCAAGGGCCAGGTTATATTCGTCGGAGCCCCGCTCGTCGCAGTGACCTTCAAGGCGTACCCTCCCCTTGTACTTCTTGAGGAGATAGTCGGCGTTGCCGTAAAGGGTGTCCCGAGAGGTTTGCGACAGGGCATAGGAGTCGAATTCGAAGTAGATTCTCGCCAGAGCCTGCCTGGCGGCGTCATAGGCGGAAAGCTGGGACGCATCGGCAACCTGAGGTGCGGACTTGACAAGCCCTGCCGCCACATCGTCCTTTATCTGCTGGGTATTGATCTGCTCGGCCGGTTTGGCAGGCACCTGGGGCGGTGTCTCTTTCTTCGGCTCTGCTGCCTGCTGCACAGGAGGCTTCTGGGCAGCAAGACCCTCATCAGGCTTTACCTGGTCCTTCGCACAACCGCTGATCAACAGCATCGAAACAGCCAGGGCGGAAAGCCCTGCAATTATACTCCTACGCATCTCCGGCTCCTTTGTTTACGTGAGGGTTTTACTGCTAAAACATTATACATATCCTGAGGTCAAATTCAATAAGAGCGACAAGATAGCATCATGGCAGAAAGGCGCATCAATTAAGGCTTGCGCCCCAGGTCGGGTGGGTCTGGGCGCCGGGGAGGCGTGAAACCCTGGTCTGGGCTGAACCGTCGGCACGCATTACATAAATGGCATCGCTACCGCTCCTTTTGCTGCTGAAGAGAATGAAGCGCCCATCCGGCGACCAGCGTGGATGCTCGTTACTCCCGTCGAAGGTAATCTGCCTGTCGTCGGAGCCGTCTGGGTTGATGAGGTGAATCTGGAATCCAGAGCCGTGCTGTCTGCAGTAAGCAATTCTGTCCCCCTTGGGGGACCAGCGCGGGGCCACGTTATATGCTCCTGACTTTGTAAGCCGTTTGACGTTGCTGCCGTCGGCCTGCATGATGAAAATCTGCGGCTTCCCCAGACGGTCGGAGACAAAGGCGAGCTTGCTGCCGTCCGGAGACCAGGTGGGGGAGAGATCTATGGCCGGATTGTTGGTAAGGCGTGCCAGCTGCTTGCCGGCGGTACTTATGAGGTAAATCTCCGAGTTGCCATCCTTGCTTTTGGCCAGGGCGATCCGGTTGCCGTCGGGAGAGTAAGCCGCGGTGATGTTGATGCCGCCGCTGGAGGAGATGCGAGCCTCGCTGCCGGTAAAGAGCTCGCGACGATACAGGTCAGGATTCCCCTTCTTGTAGGAGGTGTAGAGGAGCTCGCGGCCCGAGGGGGAGAACTCCGGATTCAGGTTGATTGAGCCGTTGCTGGTTAGCTTGCGCGCCCCCTGTCCGTCCCAGTCCATGATATGAATCTCCTTGTTCCCCGAAGCGGTGGAGACAAAGGCGACTTTGGCGGTGAAGGCCGAGCGTTCGCCGCTGATGTTGCCGACAACTTCATCGGCGAATGTGTGGGCGGTCCGGCGAATATCCTGTCTCGCGGCCCTGTAACGCTTTGCGATGAGTTCCCTTCCCGACTGATTGTCCACCAGGCGATACTCCAGGCTTATTGAGTCCTGGGTGGGGGTATAGACAGTTTTAAGGGTGAGATCGGCATCTGCACCGGTCCCTATCCCTTCCAGTTGCTGGAATATGCCGGTCATGTCCAGGTCGAAGGAGAGAGTTGATCGTATCTCCTCGCTTATTTTCCCATCTTCGTCAGCTGAGGAGGGTAGAGGCTGGGCGATCACCAGGCGCAGCTGGCGGTTGCCCGGGGCCGATACCCGCAAAAAATCCTCCTTGGAGAGGAGCTGTGATGGGGCCAGGGATATGAGCAGAAGCAGCAAGGCTGTGCAGCGTTTTTTGATCACTTGTTGCTCACCTCCTGCGGGCTGAAAATATAGAGTTTTTCGAAATCATTGCCATTAGGGGTGGGGGGGAAGGAGGGCCTTGCCTTTTCTATGGCGCGCAGAACCGAATCGTTGAACAGCTTGTCCGTAGACGGCCTTTCCATGACGTAGCGGACAAGCTTCCCTCTTTTGTCAATGTAGAGACGAACTGCCGCCTCGGGCTGCTTGCTGCGATAAACGATGGTGGTGACCAGGGCATCCCTCAGGCGTGACTGGATATATGCCCCATAGTCGGAGCCGGCGGTTGTTCCCACGGCTGAAGGAGCACCCCCCTTGGCAGAGGCAGCGACCTTCCGCTGCAGCGACTCCAGGGCTGCGGACTGATGTCTGGCCTCAGCCCTGTGCTCAAGACGGCTTAGTCTTTCCCTGAACTCCCTTGCCTCCTGGTCTGCGCTGCCGGTCTCGGTCTGGGGGGGCGGCTGGGTTTTCAAAGCCTGCGCAGGGGTCTTGGACGGCAGGGCCATGGCAGGCCTGGTGGCGGGCGGTTGCCCGGTGGAAGGGGGGGGCGCCGCCTTCTCCACCACTGCAGGTGACGGGGTGGTCGGCCCCCTTCCGGGCGCAGGCTCCGCCACAGGCAGGGAGACTATGTCTACGTAGTAAGTGGGTGTCTCCTGCAGCGCAGATCTGTACAGGCCGGCAGTGGAGAAGAGGAGGACAACCACCGTGTGCAGCAGCAGGGAGAGAACCATCCATCCCGGCTTGAGGTCGTATGGCCCAGCCTTGAGGTTCATTTTGCCTGGCCGGGCTCCGTAAGCATCCCCAGTCGCTCTACCCCTGCCCCCTTGATTTCGGCCATCGCTCTTATGACCTCGCCGTAGGGCACGTCGCGGTCAGCCTTGAGGAATACCTCCTTCTTGCTCTTGGAGGCAAATATGGCGTCCAGCTTCTCCTTCAGCGTCCCCCTGGGGATTTCGCTGTTACCCAGATAGGCCCTGCCGTTCTTGTCAATGGTGATGATTACCGGCTCTTCCTTGGTGGGCATCGCCTTGGCGTCTGTTTTAGGGAGGTTGACCTGCATCCCCTGCTGCATCATCGGCGCGGTGATCATGAAAATGACGAGCAGAACCAGCATGACATCCACCAGGGGTGTCACGTTGATCTGCGACATCACGCTGCGGTCTCCGCCCCTGTGACCTGTATCCATAGGGAGCCCCCTCCTACTTCTTCGCGAACGAGCGCTGAACGATGTTCAGAAACTCGGTGGAGAAGTTGTCCATTTCGGCGATGAGGACCTTGATCCTGTTCTGGAAATGGTTATACCCCATCACCGCTGGAATGGCGGCCACCAGGCCGATTGCCGTAGCCACCAGGGCCTCGGCGATTCCAGGGGCGACGACTGCCAGGGAGGCCGAGCCTGTTTCGCCTATCCCCTTGAAGGATGTCATGATCCCCCAGACGGTGCCGAAAAGGCCGATGAAAGGGGCGGTGGAGCCGGTGGTTGCCAGGAAGGTGAGATACTTCTCCAGGCGTGTTATTTCCGAGGTGGTCGCACGGCGCAGTGCCCTGGCGACGTTTTCAACCCCGCCGAGATCGGTGGACAGCACGTGGGGATCCTCCCTGTCCTCACCCTTTTCCACTACCTTTTTCAGCTCGCTGTAACCTTCGGAGAAGAGGACCGAGAGGGGGGAGTTGGCGAAACGGTCTATCTGGGCGCTGATGGCGTCGAAATGTTTCGTCTGCCAGAAGAAGTTGAGGAACTGGTCCGAGTCCTTGTTTGCCTTGTGTACCTGCAGCAGCTTGAAGAAGATGATGGCCCAGGAGACCACTGAGAAGTAGAGCAGTATGAAGAGGACGATTTTTACGACGATACCGGTGCCGGCAAATAGTGACAAGGGCCACCTCCATGGAGTCAGTATATGTTAAGGGAGTGAACTTAAGAGCTGCTGGCTGTCAGCCAGCATGGATCAAGTTTAATATGCCTCTGCACAGGGCAAGTCAATCATTTTAATAGCACTCCGGTTTCCTGTCGCTGAAACAGGAGATCTGCTGGCGCCACCCCTCCATGTCGGCAAAATCCAGGGTGGCGACGATGGTCTCGGTTTCGTAGCCGGCCTCGGCGAGCAGCTCCCCCTTTGCATCGATGATCATGCTCATGCCGAAAAAGTCCAGCTTGCCCACAATGCCGCAGCAGTTGGCGGATATGACGAACAGCTGGTTCTCGATGGCCCTGGCGCGTAACAGGGTCCGCCAGTGCTCCTGGCGAGGCTTGGGCCATTCACCCGGAACGACGAGGATTTCAGCACCCTCAACGGCCAGGCGCCTGGCAAGTTCGGGGAATCTCAGGTCGTAGCAGATGAAGACCCCTAGCTTGCCGACGCTTGTCTCCGCCAGCAGCCAGGAGTCGCCGGCATCGAAGAAACGATCCTCCTGCATGAGGGAGAAGAGGTGCATCTTGCGATACCTCCCCGCCACTCTCCCCCCGTCCAACACATATGCGGTGTTATAGACCTTGTCTTCGTGGGGTTCGGGGAGCGATCCGATAACCACCATGCCGTGCCTGCGGGAGAGCTCCCCCAGCTCCTCCACGACTTCCGCGCTGCGCTTGGCAAGCTCGTTGAGCTGCTTGTAGTCAAATCCGGTCGCCCACATCTCGGGGAGGAGCACCAGTCTGACCCCCTCCCCTGCCAGACGCTCTATTTCTGCTCGCACGTAGCTGAGATTGCTGTCTATATCCCCTGGGGAGATGTTAAATTGCACTGCCGCTGCCTTGACGCTACGGGACATGGGCGCCTCCTGGCTGAATATTGTTGTCAAGGGAGACATTTTAAAGGATATTAGCTTACTATTCAAGGCCGGTGCATCCGGCTCTTCATCGGAGATGAACATGGGATTGGCAGGGCTTTTTACATCGGCACTGAAGGATGCTCCCTGGCAGAAGATCGCCACGATGGCGATGGAGTATGCCCCGGAGATATACCGCAGGGCCAGCGAAATGTTGCGCAGGGACGTTGCCGGGCCGCAGAGGGAGCAAGCCGAGGCCGAGCTTAAGGCGCGAGTCGAGAGCCTGGAAAAGCTTCTCCTCGAGCAGGAGGAGATCATCAGGGGGCAGGAGGAGAGATGCGCCCAGCTGTCTGACGCCTGCCTGCAGCTGGAGAGTAGGCTGAGGAACTTCAGGATCATCTGCGCCGTACTCGCCGTCAGCTGTGTCATCCTGGCCTTCCTGGTGTTCAGGCAGGGGTGAGAGCCTCCCTCTACCTGCATATCCCTTTCTGTCGCCAAAAGTGCAGCTACTGCGACTTCAACTCCTTTGATTCCCCGACCATCCCCGTAAGGGAGTATGTCTCCCGGTTGCTGCGGGAGATGGCAGCAACGGCTGAACGGTTTGCTCCCGTCTCAGTCCCCACGGTCTATTTCGGTGGCGGCACCCCTTCCCTGCTCCCCACCGGCCTGCTGACCGGTCTGTTGGTCAGCGCCGCGCAAGCGTTCGAGCTGGAGAGCGATGCGGAGATCACCCTGGAAGCAAATCCGGGAACAGTGACCCTTGAGTCCCTGGGGGCCTACCTTGATGCCGGGGTGAACAGATTGTCCGTCGGCATACAGTCCCTCGATGACCGGGAGCTTGCCATTCTCGGCAGAATCCACACGGCTGACCAGGGAGCCAGGGCGATCGCACTGGCGCGCAGCGCCGGATTTGCCAACATAGGCCTGGACCTGATGCACTCCCTCCCCGGCCAGACCCTTGCCGGGTGGAGGGAAACCCTTTCACGTGCCGTAGACCTGGGTGTGGAACACATTTCCGCCTATGCACTCTCCATAGAGGACGGCACCCCGCTGGCGGCAGCGGTCGACAGGGGGGATATCCTCCCTGTGGATCCGGACCTTTCGGCGGAGATGTTCGAATATACCGCCGACTTCCTTGTCTCAGCCGGATACGAGTATTACGAGGTATCCAATTTTGCCCGTCCCGGACGCCGCTCCCGCCACAACCAGGTCTACTGGCAGAGGGGGAGCTACCTTGGCTTCGGTGCCGGCGCCCACTCCTTTCTCAACGATAGGGGGTGGGGTGTCAGGTGGGAAAACCCGCCGGATCTGGCTGAGTATGCCGCCTCCTTTGGGGGGGCGGAACATCCTCTCAGCCGCGAGGATGCCATGGCCGAGTTCTTCTTTCTCGGTCTGCGCATGCTGGAGGGGGTGGACCTCTCAAGTTTTGCGGCAGAGTTCGGCGAAGCTGCGGAAAATCTGTACGCTGACGCCATGGAGAGCTGTCTGGCGGAAGGGGTGCTGCAGAGGCGCGGAGATATGCTGGCGCTCACCCGCCGCGGCCTGCTTTTGGCCAACAGGGTCCTGGCCAGGTTCATCTGAGGTGCGGGGGCAAATCTGTCCGCAAGCCTTGACAATCCCTGCCATAATTATTACTTTTGCACTAGCTGGTTAGCACTCGGCCGACAAGAGTGCTAAGTTATGTTTCGGGAGCGAGCCATGGAGGACGGACTAAACCTCAGAAGCCGCCAGATACTGGAGGCTATCATCGAGGATTACATCAGCACGGCGGAGCCGATCGGCAGCAGTGCCATCAGGAGCCGGCACGGCCTCTCCCTTTCTCCGGCAACCATCCGCAACGTCATGGCCGATCTGGAGGAGCTGGGCTTTCTCTCCTCACCCCATACCTCCGCTGGGAGGGTGCCGACGGAGAAGGCCTATCGTTTCTACGTCGACTCACTCCTGGCTGTGGGGGGGGTAGATCGGGGGGAGAGGGAGGAAATCCGCCGTCGCTGCACCATGGCTGGCAAGGATGTGGAAGGGGTCTTCAGGGGGGTCAGCCAGATGCTATCCTCCGTTTCCCACTACATGGGGATCGTCGCCGCACCCAGCTTCAACTCCAACGTCTTCCGCCAGATCGAGTTCATCCCCCTTGGCGGACGCAGGATCCTCGCCATACTCGTATCCCAGAGCGGTTCGGTGCAGAACAGGATCGTCGAGTTGGAGAGGGACATCTCCGCCGATGACCTGCAGAAGATGACCAACTATCTGAACGAAATGCTCCATGGGCTGACCATCTCCCAGGTCAAGGGGAAGATAGTCAGGGAGATGGAGGGGGAGAGGGCGCGCTACGACGAGATGCTCGCCAATGCCCTGAGGCTCTCCCAGCAGGCGCTGGACGACGTGGGGGAGGAGATCTTCATCGAAGGTCAGGCCAACATCCTCGATCTCCCCGAGTTTGCCGATGTGCAGAAGATGAAGGATATCTTCCGTGCCATGGAGCAGAAGAGTCAGCTTCTGACCGTTCTGGACAGCTGCCTCAAGGCGCCCGGGGTGAACATCTTCATCGGTTCCGAGTCTCACCTGAACAGCATGTCCGGCCTTAGCATGATCACTTCTACCTATGTTTCCGGCAAGAATACCCTTGGGGTTCTCGGGGTAATCGGACCGACACGCATGGGGTACGGCAAGGTCATCCCGATAGTCGATTACACCGCCAGGATGCTAACCCGCATGCTGCACGTGGATTAGCAGTAAAGCAAACTGAATACAAGGAGTCGTGTTGCGTGAAAAAGAAGAGCCACGAAGAAGTTGAAGTCCCAGAGCAGCAAGCCGTGGAGGAGAGCGCGCCGCTGGACCGCATCCAGGAGTTGGAGACCCTCCTTGCTGCCAAGGAGGCCGAGGCCGCCGCGAACTGGGACAAGTTCGTCCGCGAACGTGCCGACCTGGAGAACTACCGCAGGCGGACCCAGAAGGAGAAGGAGGAGTTGATCAAGTACGGCAACGAGTCCCTTATCCTGGAGATTCTCCCCTCAGTGGACAACATGGAGCGGGCCTTGAACCATCTGGATGCGGAGAGCCAGGATCCGGTAATGGTAGGTATCCGCATGACCCTGGAAATGCTTATGGGGGCTTTGAAGAAGTTCGGCGTAACTCCCGTTGAGGCGGCGCCGGGTGGCGGGTTCGACCCCGCCCTGCACCAGGCAATGGGGCAGGTGGAGTCCCAGGAGTACCCGTCGGGGAGCATAGCCGAGGTCTTCCAGAAGGGGTACCTCCTCAACGAGAGGCTCCTGCGCCCGTCCATGGTGATGGTGGCGAAGAGTCAGTGAATAGGGAATAGGGAAATCTGCAAGGGAAGAGTCTTACGGTAACTGCATTTGGTCTTTTACTGTTCACCGATCCCCGATACCGATTTTTTTATGAGGCCCCTTGTTTTTTCTGCGGGGGATAACTAGTTTTCAGATAGAACGAATTTCAAGGAGGCAGTAATGAGCAAGGTAATAGGCATAGATCTCGGCACAACCAACTCCTGCGTGGCGATCATGGAGGGTGGCGAGCCGGTTGTCATAGCGAACGCCGAAGGGAGCCGCACCACGCCGTCCATGGTGGCCATCACCGAGAGCGGCGAGCGCCTCGTCGGCCAGCAGGCCAAGCGCCAGGCAGTCACCAACCCGGAGAATACCCTTTTCGCCATCAAGCGGCTCATCGGTCGCAAGTTCGACACTGAGGCGGTGAGGAAGGATATCAAGATCTCCCCCTTCAAGATCGTCAAGGCGGACAACGACGATGCCTGGGTGGATGTGCGGGAGAAGAAGTACTCCCCCCCTGAAATTTCCGCCATGGTCCTGCAGAAGATGAAAAAGACCGCCGAGGACTATCTTGGCCAGACCGTGACCGATGCGGTCATAACCGTCCCGGCCTACTTCGACGACTCCCAGCGCCAGGCCACCAAGGACGCGGGGAAGATCGCCGGCCTCAACGTCCTGCGCATCATCAACGAGCCGACCGCCGCGGCCCTTGCCTACGGCCTGGACAAGAAGCACGACGAGAAGATCGCCGTCTTCGACCTTGGCGGAGGAACCTTCGACATCTCCATCCTGGAGCTGGGTGACGGCGTCTTCGAGGTCAAGTCCACAAACGGCGACACCTTCCTCGGCGGCGAGGATTTCGACCAAGTGGTCATCGACTGGATTGCCGACGAGTTCAAGAAGGACCAGGGGATCGACCTGAGAAGCGACAAGATGGCGCTGCAGCGCCTGAAGGAGGCGGCGGAGAAGGCCAAGTGCGAGCTCTCCACCTCCATGGAGACGGACATCAACCTTCCCTTCATCACCGCCGATGCCACCGGCCCCAAGCACCTGAACCTGAAGCTCTCCCGCGCCAAGCTGGAGGCGCTCTGCGGCGACCTGCTCGCCAAACTGGATGGCCCCTGTCGCCAGGCTCTGAAGGATTCGGGTCTGTCAGCCTCCGAGATCAACGAGGTCATCCTCGTCGGCGGCATGACCCGCATGCCGGCGGTGCAGCAGCGGGTGGAGCAGATCTTCGGCAAAGTTCCAAACCGTGGCGTAAACCCGGATGAAGTAGTCGCCATCGGCGCCGCCATCCAGGGTGGCGTCCTTAAAGGGGATGTCAAGGACGTGCTCCTCCTCGACGTAACCCCACTCTCCCTCGGCATCGAGACCCTGGGGAGCGTCATGACCAAGCTGATCGAGAAGAACACCACCATCCCCTGCCGCAAGTCCCAGGTCTTCTCCACCGCCGCCGACAACCAGCCGGCGGTCAGCATCCACGTACTCCAGGGGGAGCGGGAGATGGCCGCCGACAACAAAACCCTGGGGAACTTCGAGCTGACCGGCATCCCGTCGGCCCCCCGCGGCGTTCCCCAGATCGAGGTAACCTTCGACATCGATGCCAACGGCATCGTCCACGTCTCAGCCAAGGACCTGGGTACGGGCAAGGAGCAGTCGATCCGCATCACCGCCTCCTCCGGCCTCTCCAAGGAGGAGATCGACAAGATGGTGCGGGATGCGGAGGCCCACGCGTCAGAGGACAAGAAGAAGCGCGAGCTGATCGAGGCCCGCAACCAGGCGGACAGCACCGTCTATCAGACTGAGAAATCCCTCAAGGAGTTCGGCGACAAGATCGACGCCTCCGAGAAGGAGAAGATCGAGGAGAAGCTGGCCGAGCTGAAGAAGGCAATGGAGGGGAACGATCCAGAGGCCATGAAGAAGGCAGGCGAGGAGCTGATGCAGGCCTCCCACAAGCTTGCCGAGGCGGTTTATGCCCAGGCCCAGCAGGCAGGTGGGGCAGGCGAGCATGCCGCCGGAGGCGAGAAGTCCGCCAAGGGGGACAATGTTGTGGATGCGGATTTCGAAGAAGTGAAGGATAAATAAAACGGGCTCCGGGCTGAGGGCTCGGGGCACAGGGCCAGTCGAAGAAAGGCGAAAGGCGTACAACCGTACCCTTTCGCCTTTTGCCGTAATTATTTTCCCTGAGCACCCAGCCCCGAACCCCGAGCCAAAAGGATTATATTTTGGCAGACAAACGCGACTATTACGAGGTGCTGGGGGTAAACCGCAACGCCGCCGAGACGGAGATCAAGAAGGCCTTCAGGAAGATGGCGGTGCAGTATCACCCGGACAAGAACCCGGGGAACAAGGAGGCTGAGGAGAAGTTCAAGGAGCTCTCCGAAGCTTACGAGGTCCTC
Organism: uncultured Geobacter sp.; assembly: GCA_937871715.1. Lineage (GTDB taxonomy): Bacteria > Desulfobacterota > Desulfuromonadia > Geobacterales > DSM-12255 > CALMBF01. The sequence continues at coordinate 35,401 of CALMOE010000069.1, forward strand.
TCCGATCCCCAGAAGAGGGCCCAGTACGACCAGTTCGGCCATGCCGGCGTGAGCGGCGCCGGATTCTCCTCCGGCGGCTTCGGCGCCGGCTCCCCCTTCGGCGACATCTTCGGCGATATCTTCGGCGACATCTTCGGCGGAGGAGGCCGGCAGCGGAGCCGGGGGCGCCGGGGGGACGACCTGCAGTACAACCTGGAGATCAGCTTCGAGGAGTCGGCCAGTGGGGTGGCGAAGGAGATTGAGGTCCCCTTTGCCAAGCGCTGCACAGTATGCGACGGCAGCGGTGCCAAGCCAGGGACCGAGCCGAAGAGCTGCCCGACCTGCAAGGGTGCTGGACAGGTCCGCTTCCAGCAGGGCTTCTTCAGCGTCAGCAAGACCTGCGGACAGTGCAACGGCGAAGGGCGCATTGTGGACAATCCTTGCACCGAGTGCCGGGGGACCGGATCGATCCGGGACAGGAAGAAACTCTCAGTCAAGGTCCCTCCCGGTGTGGAGACCGGCGTCCGCCTGAAGATGACCGGCGAGGGGGGGCAAGGCACAAAGGGTGGCGGCAACGGCGACCTGTACATCTACATCGAGGTAAGGGAGCACCCGATCTTCAGGCGCGAAGGGGACGACGTCATCTGCGAGACCCCCATCAGCTTCACCCAGGCGGCCCTGGGTTGCGAACTGGAGATCCCCACCCTGGAGGGTAAGGTCGCCATGAAGGTCCCCGATGGAACACAGACCGGCAGGATATTCCGCCTGCGCGGCAAGGGGTTCACATCCCTGCAGGGTTACGGCAAGGGGGATCAGCTGGTGGTCCTGAGGGTGGAGACCCCGAGCAACCTGAATTCCCGCCAGCGGGAGCTTCTGGAGGAGTTCGCCAGGATCAGCGGCGAAGAGATCAATCCGCAAAACAAGAATTTCTTTGATAAAGT
>CALMOE010000070.1 GCA_937871715.1 uncultured Geobacter sp.
GAGTGAGGGGGGGCAATGCCGGGGGTAACGCCTGGTGCGCGGTCAGCCTGAAGATCGGCACCGAGGTGACCGGGATTCTCACCGTTGCCCATGACACGGAGAAAAACTATACGGAACGGGAGATCTTCCTCCTTAAATCGGTGGCCAACCAGCTGGCCGTGCTCATCGAGAACCACGAACTCTACGAGCGGATGAAGGAGAAGAACAGGGAGCTGAAGCGGAGCAAGGACAGCCTGAAGAAGCACCTCAAGCTGCTTCGCCATGCCAACAGCGAGCTGACCCGGCTCAACGAGACGAAGACCAAGTTCATCGGGCTGGCATCCCACGAGCTGAAGACCCCCATCACCTCCATCTACGGCGGGGTCCAGTTCCTCTTGCGCTACTCGGGGCTGGAGTTGAACCTGGAGCAGAGAGAGATACTCACCTCAGTATGCGACGGAGTCTCCCGGATAAAGCACCTGGTGGACGATCTCCTCTCCATATCCCGCATCGAGATCGGCGGCGCACCCATACGGAAGATGCCGGTCAGGCTTATCCCCATTTTCGAGGAGGTCTACAGGGGGCTTATCCTCTCCATGGCAGGGAGGAGTCTGCAGGTGGAGTTCATCCCCGAGGAAACCCCCGTCGCGGTGAATGAATGCCTGATGCGCATGGTGGCGAGGAACCTGCTGGAAAACGCGATCAAGTTCACTCCGGACAGTGGGAGGATAGTGGTTTCCGGGAGGGTTGCGAGCCGGCTGGAAATCCTCAAATCGAAGCGAACCCTGCATATCTTCTATCCACGGCTCCTCCAGGCCATTGCCGGCTGTGACAACTTTTACCGCCTCGATGTCCTCGACACCGGTATCGGTATTCCCGAGGATGAACTGACGCGGGTGTTCGACAAGTTCTATGGCGTCGGCGACATCACTTATCACACCTCCAGCGGGACGGAGTTCATGTCCAAGGGGGCCGGGCTGGGGCTCTCCATTGTAAGGGGCGTGGTAGGCGAACACCACGGCCTGGTCTGGGCCGCCCCCGGACAGGACGGCATCGGCACCGTATTCTCAATTCTCCTCCCCCTGGAATAGTCATCTCCAAGCTGCTTTCACCCCTTTTTTTCTCCTAAAGTTTCCCCCCGATTCTCCGATACAAGAAACATGAGAATCGCACATACGACAACTGTTCGCAGATGTTCAGGTGATTCGCTGGTTGGCGATGTTGCCCACCTCTTCGACTCTTTGCTGGCCGAGTCCATCTCGGCGGGAATCATCTTCATCGATGATATGGGGCTGGTGAGCTACCTGAACAGAACGGCCGAGATTCTCCTCGACATAAAGGGAGAATCGGTGCTCGGCAGACGGGTGGATACCCTGCCCCTGAAGGCGCCCATTTACCGGGTGCTCTCCGCAAGCACTCCCGTGCCTGTGGAGATGAACATCAACGGCAGGACATTGTTAACAAGGTCGATGCAGGTTGTCTCAGGGAGAGGAGGTGTTATCGGGGAGATGTTCGAGTTACTGGATTTCACGACAGAGAAGAATGAACGCAGGAGACGCGACGAGTTTGTCGCCATGATGACCCATGATCTAAAGTCGCCCCTGCAGGTGGTAACCGGCTATGCGCAGATGATCAGGCAGGGGGTCTACGGCGATCTCTCCGAACCGCTCATAGCTTCCGTGGACAACATCGAGCGGGCTGCCATGCGCCTCGCCGTCATGATCGAGGACATGCTCGACTCCTATCGTCTGGATGCCGGCGGGCTGAGAATCGAACGCATGCTGGACGAACTGGGGCAGCTTTTGAGCGGCTGCTGCCTGGAGAAACTGCAGGAGGCCAGGAAACAGGGGATATCCTTCCGCTATGAAATTGCCGAAGATCTACCACTGTTCAGCTTCGATGGAAAGCAGCTTTCCAGGGTCTTTGCCAACCTCCTTGGTAATGCCATGAAGTTCACCCCCCGTGGAGGTCGTGTCGCCCTGGAGGCAAAACATTGTGACGGCATGATAGTGGTGAGCGTGGAGGATAGCGGCATCGGCATTCCAAGTCAGGATCTTCAGCGGGTCTTCAGCAAATTCTATCGTTCCAGGAGCGCCAGCGGGTTCAATGGGACGGGGCTGGGCCTGGCCATCAGCAAGGCGATTGTGGAGGCGCACGGCGGGATTATCGAGGTGGAGAGCGAGGAGGGTAGGGGGAGCAGGTTCACCGTGACCTTCCCCTGCGGCGAGGAATCTGGCTGCCATGGCATTAATTAGCGAAAAAGTATCCGGAGGAGAGACATGCGCATGCTGACTCTAAGGGCAAAACTGATTTTCATGGTCGCAGCCATATCATTGATGATGCTGGTGGTCGGTATGTTGGGCCTTTGGGGGATCAGGAGCGCGAATTCATCCCTTGATCAGCTCTACAGCGAAAACCTTGTGACCACCGAGGAGTTCTCGCGCATAGTCGCCCTTATGCGCGAAAGCAGGGTGCAGCTTCTGCTGGCCCTGATGCATGATCGCGAGGTCAAGTGGAGCCGGATGCACGATCATCCCGTGGCAATGCACACTGATCTGGTCAGGAAGAATCTGGAAGAGGTGAGGAGTACCTGGAAAAGGTATGGTTCCATCCCGAAATCAGCGGAAGAGGCGAAGATGGCCGAGCGATTCGAAACCATCTGCAACGAGGTGATCAACAGGGGGATGCTGCCGGCTGTCGCCGCGATACAGAAGGGGAGATTCGACGAAGCCGCCAGGCTGAGCATTGTGGTGATGAACGGCAGCTACGCCAGGGCGGCAGAGGCGATGTCGGCACTGGTAAAGCACGAGGCCAATCAGGCGAACAGTGCATATGATGCCGCTGAAGCCCGCTACGCCAGGATACGCAACACGATCATTGTCGTGCTGGTGTTGGCGCTGCTGTTGGGGGGGTACTCCGGCTTGGTGATCGTGCGTACGATCGGCAGTGCGACGCAGAGCCTAGTGGAAGCATCCTCAAGGCTTGCGGACGGCGACCTCACTGCCAGGGTTTCGCTGCTGGAGAGTGAAGAGATGGTGAGGATGGGGGACTCCTTCAACCGCATAGGAGAGTCTTTCCATACGCTTATCGGCGACATGAAGGGGAACATGGAGCATCTGGCCGTGGCGGCTGAACAGCTCCTGCAGACATCCGGCGAGATGGCCAACGGCTCGGAAAACGTGGCGACCCAGATCGGCGCCATTGCCACTGCCAGCGAGGAGATGGCCGCAACCAGCACGGAGATAGCCCACAACTGCCTTACCGTGGCCGAGAACTCACGCCAGGCCAACGATGCGGCTCTGAACGGCGCCAGGGTGGTGCAGGCATCGGTGGAGATCATGAACAGCATCGCCGAGCGGGTAAGGGAAACCGCCAGGACGGTTGAGGGGCTCGGTTCCCGCTCGGATCAGATAGGGGAGATCGTAGGGACAATTGAGGATATCGCCGACCAGACCAACCTGCTCGCCCTCAACGCGGCAATCGAGGCTGCCCGTGCAGGAGAGCAGGGTCGCGGCTTTGCCGTTGTCGCCGACGAGGTGCGGGCCCTTGCCGAGCGGACTGCCAAGGCGACCAGGGAGATAGGGGAGATGATCCGCTCCATCCAGGATGAGACCCGGGCGGTGGTGACCTCCATGGACGACGGGGTCCGCGAAGTGGAGAAGGGGACTTGCGAGGCAGCCCGCTCCGGCAGTGCGCTGCAGGAGATAATAGACCAGATCAACAACCTCAATGTGAGGGTTAATGAGATTGCTACCGCTGCGGAGGAGCAGACGGCAACAACCAACGAGATCAGCAGCAACATCCTGCAGATAAGCGAGGTCGTAAGCGAGGCTGCCAGGGGGGCGCAGGACTCGGCTTCGGCAGCAAACCAGCTGGCGACCATTGCCACGGAGATGGAGTCGATTGTCGGCAGGTTCAGGCTGGCTGGCTGAATGATTTGATCCTTGGTGATTATTCGGATCTTTCCTTAATTTATCCTTGTAAGGAGGAGGGTTTAACATGGCAAACGTATTGATAGTCGACGATTCATCCACCATGAGAAAGATAATTTCCAGAGCCCTCAGGCAGGCCGGCATCGAGGTTGATGAGATCTATGAGGCGGCGGACGGCATAGAGGGGCTGAACTCTCTGTCTAGCAACAGTGTCGGCCTGATACTCTCCGATATCAATATGCCCAACATGGATGGTCTGGAGTTCATCCGCCAGGTCAGGGCAAACGGCAGCAATGTGCCGATCGTCATGATAACCACCGAGGGCGGAGAGGATATCATCCGCGAGGCAATAAACAGCGGCGCCTGCGATAGCATCAAGAAACCGTTCACCCCGGATCAGTTGAACGAGAAGCTAGGAGGCCTCCTATGACCCCCCTGAATCTGGCCGTTGCCGAGGCAACCAACCTTCATGAGGACGAACTCGCAAGTTATGTGATAACCGCTGCCAAGGAGGTGTTCGGCACTATGGTGATGATGGAGCTGGAGGACTCGTACCCTCTGCGCGAACCGATCACCCATTTCAGCTGCAGCGTGACCGGAATGGTCGGCCTGGCAGGGGCGTACAGCGGCATTCTTTCCATCCACTGCCCTCACGAGTTCGCCATGAAGATCACCTCAAACATGCTGGGCATGGATGTGGAGGAGATGAGCGCCGATGTTCACGATGCACTTGGCGAGATCGCCAACATGCTGGGGGGGTATGTAAAGCAGATCATCTCCAAGGGGGGGCTGGATATAAACCTCTCCATCCCTACGGTAATATCCGGGGAGGAGTATACGATCAACTTCATGTCTGACAGCGACTGCGTGAGCATCCCCTTCACCTATGACGGAGGCAGGTTCCTGGTCGGCCTCAAGCTGAAGAAGGAATCGGCCTGATGGGGGGGGAGATGCGGGATTTCACCTGCCTGAACACGATTGTCTCGGCTGCAGTGAAGCAGGCCGCCGATGAGACGGGAGTGCTCATCGGTCGCCAGCTTTCCATCGATGCAGGGGAGTGCGGGACGATCGACAGGGAGAGCTTCCTGGGGAGGGTTGAAACTGCCATCTTCGTCGCCGGCATCGAGTCCAGGGAGGGGTACACCGGGACATTTTACATTGTCTTTTCCGCACGTGATGCAATCCTTTTCAGCGGCCTGCTCCTCGGAATCCCCGCCGCAAGAATAACCGAGAAGCGAAACCTGACCATTGTCGAACCGGACGATACGGATGCCTTTGCCGAGATAATGAACCAGGTTGTCGGCTCGGTGAAGTCGGTATTCAGTTCGAGCTTCCCCGGGAAAGTCTGTCTGAAGCTGACCCCTCCCAGCAAGTTCCTCCCTGAAGTTGATCCAGTCACGGAGCAGGAGCCTATTCCGGACGGGGAGTATATCCTCTTCAGTTCCCGCCTGGTTATGGAAGGCTTTGAAACTGGTGAGGTGGAGGTCTTCTTCCCGACCCCTCTGGCTGAGCTTTTTGCCGCGCAGGTGTCAGCCGATGCTGCCGCCGAAACCGGCAGCGAAGTTGACGAACTGCCGCTCGGAACTCCAGAAACTGTTGCTGGCGATACCCAGCCCAGGCAGACGATCCTCATCCTCGATGACGATGAGCTGGAGAGGCAGGCACTGAGGGAGATGCTCGCCCATACCGGCATGAACCTGGTGGATGCGCCACTGGGGGGCGATCTGGGGGAGCTTGTTGCCGGGGCGTCAGCCGGTCTGGTGCTGTTGGGGGTAGAGGACACGGGGGAGAGGTCTCTTGCCGTCTGCGATAAGGTCAGATCCGTCTGCCGGGATTCGGCCCTGGCCATGATCGTCTGCGCCCGTGAATGGACCCGTACCGCCGTCCTCAGGGCTCTCAATCACGGGGCGAGAGACATAGTCATGAAGCCTTTCATCGCCGACGAGCTGGCGAGCAAGGTCAGCAGGATCCTGGGCCCTGCCTGAAACCGTATCAGCGTCCCGGTCTGCTCAGTCGCCACTCTCACCCCTCCAACCAACGGAAACATCCTTTCCACCGTCACTTCATCGGCGCACCATGCGCTTTCATGGACACTATCGTGTCAAAATAATGGCTTAAGTCAATAACTCCCCACATCCATCCCAACCCTCCTGGGATCTTCTCTGTGTGTAATGTGCCGGAATTGCAGACGAATACTGATGGTACGTCTTTTGCTCTCCCCCTTTCCAGGAGGGTAGGGCCATGCCGCTTAAACCGGATTTCGGAACGACATTCGAGCTGCTTGCCAGGAGTATAGACCTGAGGGCGAGGAATCACGGGGTGATCTCCGCCAACATTGCCAATTCCGATACGCCGGGGTATCTCCCCGGTCGCATCTCCTTCGAAGGCGCGCTCAAGGGGGTGCTCAAGGGTGATGACCGGGTAGCCGCGCCTCCGAGCCATCCGCGCCATATCCCCTTGGGGAGCGTGGCTGGCAATGAGCTCCATGGGGAGGCGGCCATCGACGCAGAGGAGGTTGGCGAGGATGGCAACGGCGTATCACTGGAGGTGGAGATGGGGCGGATGGCGGAGAATCAGATCATGTACAACGCTTCCGTGCAGATACTGGCAAAAAAGTTTGAGGCCATGAAAATCGCCATTAGAGGAGGGAACTAGATGGATTTCTTTACCGCGATGGATATCAGCTCTTCGGCCCTCAGCGCCGAACGGACAAGGATGAACACGATTTCCAGCAACCTTGCCAATGCCAACTCCACCAGATCCTCTGACGGCAGCGTCTACCGCCGCCGCAATCCTATTTTCAGCGCCACGCCGCTAATGGAGCGTGGTGCCGTTGCAGTGCCGGCAGCGGGTGGCCAGGGGGTGAAGAAGGTCATGGTGGCGCAGATCGTCGAGGACCTCTCTCCGCCAAGGCTCCATTACGATCCGAACCATCCCGATGCCGATGAGAAAGGTTATGTGGCCCTGCCGAACGTGAACGTCGTCGAGGAGATGGCTGACATGATCTCCGCCACCAGGGCCTATGAGGCGAACATTACCGCCACCCAGGCGGCGAAGAGCATGGCCATGAAAACCCTGGAGCTCGGCAGGTGACAGGCAGGCATCGGCAGTTAACTACCCTTGTCGGCTGACTGCCGCGGAACTTGAGAAAAGGGAGAGAGTGATGATCATCAAGGGGATCGAAAGCGGATTTGGCATAGGGAAGGGGTTCCCCGCCTCCGGGGCAAAACCGGCCTCGCTGCCGGCCGAGGAGTTCGGCCGGGTGATTGGTGATATGGTCAGCAAGGTGAACGGTGCGCAACTTGATGCCGACAGGGCTATCCAGACTCTTGCAACCGGAGAATCAAAAGGGCTGCACGAGGTGATGATCGCCATGGAAAAGTCATCCATCTCATTCCAGTTTCTTGCCCAGGTGCGCAACAAGGCGCTGGAGGCCTATCAGGAGATAATGAGGATGCAGGTCTAGTTTTCGCTCTCCGCTTGCCGCCCGTGTGGTGAAATTTCCCCCTAACGATTGGAGTAGAGATGCCAGAAGGGATGAAAAGAGTGCTCGATCCGTTTCTTGCCCTGTCAATTGCCCGGCGATGGATGGTGGCCGGCATAGTGGCATTTTCGGTCTTTGCCTTTGCCATGCTGATTCTTGCCGCCAACAAGGTCGAGTACCGGCCCCTTTTCACTAACCTTAGCAGTGAGGATGCCGGCGATATAGTGCGCAAGCTGAAGGAGCAGAAGATCCCCTACAGGATCGAAGGGGAGGGTAAGGTCGTCATGGTGCAGGCCGACCGGGTCTATGACCTGCGCCTGACCCTCGCCTCGGAGGGGATCCCCCAGGGGGAGGGGGTCGGTTTCGAAATCTTTGACCGCAAGAATTTCGGCATGACGGAATTCGTGCAGAAGCTTAACTACCAACGGGCATTGCAGGGGGAGCTGGGTCGTACCATATCCCAGTTAAGCGGGGTGGAGCACGCCAGGGTTCACCTGGCAATCCCGGAAAAGTCGCTCTTCACCGAGCGTGAAAAACCGCCGACCGCATCGGTTATCCTCAAGATGAAATCGAGTCGCAACCTGCAGGAGAACGAGGTGCAGGGGATCGTCCACCTGGTGGCCTCCTCAATCGAGGGGATGGATTTCGCCCATGTAACGGTTCTGGACAGCAGGGGGAAGATTCTGAGCAGAGGTGGTGGGGGGGGCGATGAGGGGAGCAGGGTTGCGGCGACCATGCAGGAAACCCAGCGCGGTTATGAAAAGAGGCTGGAGGAGAAGCTCCAGGCCCTTTTGAACCGGGCTTTGGGGGATGGCAAGGCGGTGGCTCGGGTTACGGCTACCTTCGATTTCAGGCAGGTGGAGAAGTTCGAGGAGAAATACGATCCTGACGGCGCCGCAGTACGCAGCGAGCAGGTCAGCGAGGAGAAGGGGGCTGCGACGACAGTGCCGAGCGGTATCCCGGGGGTGCAGTCCAACCTGAACAAGGGTAACGCGCAGAGCACGAGCCGCACGGTTGAGGGTGGGTCCAGGAGCGATGAAATACGCAATTACGAGCTGGGTAGGGTGACGGCGCGCACGGTGGAGCCCCTGGGCACATTGAGCAAGATCTCGGTGGCGGTTCTTGTCGACGGCAGTTACGAGACACAGGCGGCCGGCAAGAAGGGGGGGGCGGCGAAAAGCCGCTACGTACCCCGGACCCCTGAGGAGATGCAGAAGCTGGAGACACTGGTCAAGAGTGCGGCAGGCTTCAACGGGAGCAGGGGCGACCAGATCACGGTTGTCAATGTTCCTTTCCAGGAGTCAGGGGTTGCTGCAGCGGTTGAGCCGGAGAAATGGTGGAGCCTGCCAATTTTCCACTCGCTCCTCAAATATGCCGTCATAGCCATAGGTTTCATGCTCCTGCTCTTCTTTGTGGTTCGGCCGCTGATGAGGACGCTGCGGGCGAATCTGCAGGCCACATACGATCAGCAGTCGCAACATGACGAGCCGATGCAGTCACTGATCACCGCCCAGGGGGCGAACCTGGCCAAGGTGTCGCAGATCGAGCTGATCGACAGGGTTAAGAAGGAGCCGTATCAGGCAGCCCAGATACTCACCAACTGGCTGGACAGTAAATGACTTGCCTGCCCTGAGGGGCGGCCGGAGGAGGGGTGATGACCGGAGCAGAGAAAGCCGCAGTGTTCCTGCTTTACATCGGGGATGAGGCTACCGCCAAGGTCTTTCAGCACATGGACGACGCACAGATAAAGAAGATAAGCCAGAGCATGACCAGCCTGGGTTATGTGCCGCTGCCGGCCGTGCACGATGTCGTCAGCGAGTTCGTCAATATATCCGACCCGGAGGCCGGCTTCTTCTCCCTGGGGGACGATTTCGTCCGCAAGATTCTTGAAAAATCCCTCGGCCCGCAAAAAGCGGAGATGCTGCTGCGCGATCTCCATTCGGCCAACTTCGGTGATATCGAGGATGTGCTGGCGACCATGGATTCCAAGGCGATAGCGAACTTCCTCTCCCAGGAGCATCCCCAGACCATCGCGGTGATCGTCGCCAAGCTGAAGCCGAAGCAGACCAGCGAGATAATCGGCTACCTCCCCAAGGAGCTCCAGGCGGAGGTGGTCATCCGCATTGCCGATGTGGATCAGGTGTCGCCCGAGATCCTTGCCGAGATGGATGAAGTCGTCAAGAGCGAGCTCCGCTCCATGGGAGGGGGGCAGCGCTTCAGGGTCGGGGGGGTGGAAAAGGTCGTGGATATGTTCAATCACCTGGAGCGGAGCAAGGAGAAGCAGATCCTCGACAGCCTCGACACCATGAATCCCCCCCTGGCGGATATCATCCGCAAGCACCTCTTCACCTTCGAGGATATCTTCAAGCTTGATGACCGGGTGATCCAGCTGGTGATGCGCGAGATAGCCAACGATATGCTCACATTGGCCATGAAGACATCGACGCCGGAAATCAAAGAGAAGATTTTCAGCAACATATCCAGCCGGGCAGCGGAGATGATCAAGGAGGATCTGGAGGTCATGGGGCCGGTGAGGCTGTCGGATGTGGAAAAGGCCCAGTCCGAGATCATCAAGATCGTTCGCCGGCTTGAGGCCGAAGGGAAGGTGGTCATTGCCGGGAGGGGGGCGGAAGATGTCCTTGTCTAGGGTCATCAAGCATGATGCTCAGAGTACGTTGAGCATCCACGGCGTAAGCTTCGAGTCCCTGGTGGAATTCTCGTCAGCCGCCTGCTCCGATGGTGTTGCAGGCGGCTTCATCCCCATGATGCCGGTGGAGGAGGCGGAGTTTGTCGCGGCAGAGCCACTTAAAGGGGAAGTAGCCCTGCCGGCCGCAGAGGAGCCGGAACCGGCTCCCTTCGATACGAAGGTTGCGGTGGAGGAGCCTGGCTCCGACGGGGTGAACGAAATGCTGCAAGGGGCTTACAGTGACGGCTTCCGCGAAGGGGCGAGGCAGGCCGAGGAGAGGTTCGCCTCTGGATGCAGGGCACTGGCGGACGCCATCGAAAAGATAAGCCTGGAGAGGGAGAGGATCATCACCGATAGCGAGGATGATCTCGTCATGCTGACCATGGCTGTGGCCAGGAAGATCATCCACCAGGAGGTCACCCAGGACCGGAAGGTGGTGGCGAACATAGTGCACGCGGCTGTGAGCACCATCTCCGAGCGCTACGATGTCGTCGTCAGGCTGCATCCCAGCGATTACACGGTGCTGGATGAAAGGAAAAATCTCCTCTTCCACGGGGTCAGCGGTGATCACCTTACATTCAGGCCGGATGAAACCATCTCCTGCGGCGGGTGCGTGGTGGACACGGCCATGGGGGCCGTGGATGCCAGGGTGGAGACCCAACTGGACGAGCTCTGCCGGGCTCTGCTCTGTAAGAAGGGGGAGCCGGGGATGATATGTCAGGAGGAGGAGTATGAGTAGTTACCGCCACGACCTGTCCCGCTATCTCGATGTGCTGGGGCATGCCAAGACAATGAAGTTCCACGGCAAGGTGACCCAGGTGGTGGGGCTGGTGATCGAGGGGTATTGCCCCGATACCTCTGTCGGGGCGCTGTGCGAGATATATCCCCAGTGCGGGGAGCCAATCCCCGCCGAAGTTGTCGGTTTCCGCGACAACAAGACCCTGCTCATGCCTCTCGGCGAGTTGCGCGGCGTGGGGCTCGGGAGCCTGATTTCGGTAAAGCGGGAAAAGTCATCCCTCACATTCGGGCCGGCGTTGCTCGGCAGGGTGATCGATGGCCTCGGGGAACCTATCGATGACCTGGGGCCGATAAATGCCCGCGATGAGCTACCGATCTATGCCACGCCGGTCAACCCGATGAAGCGGAGGCCGATACGCGACCCCCTCGATCTGGGGATTCGCAGCATCAACGGCCTGCTTACCTGTGGCGAGGGGCAGCGCGTCGGCATAATGGCCGGTTCTGGCGTCGGCAAGTCGACTCTTCTCGGCATGATAGCCCGGAATACGGAGGCGGACGTAAATGTCATCGCCCTGATAGGCGAACGGGGGAGGGAGTTGCGCGAGTTTATTGAGGGGGACCTGCAGGAGGATGGGCTGAGGAAGTCCGTGGTGGTGGTGGCCACTTCCGATCAGCCCCCCCTGGTGAGGATGCGCGGCGCTTACATCGCCACCACCATAGCCGAGTATTTCCAGTCATTGGGGAAGCGGGTGCTTTTGATGATGGACTCTGCCACCCGCTTTGCCATGGCGATGCGGGAGGTCGGACTGGCCATTGGCGAACCGCCGACCACCAAGGGGTACACCCCGTCCGTGTTTGCCGCTTTGCCGAAACTCCTGGAGCGGGCCGGCAACTTCCAGGATGGGAGCATCACCGCCCTTTATACGGTGCTGGTGGAGGGGGATGATTTCAATGAGCCGATTTCCGATGCGATGCGCAGCATCCTCGACGGCCACATACACCTCTCCCGCGATCTCGCAGCCCGCAACGTCTACCCCCCCATCGACATCCTGAACAGTGCCAGCCGGGTGATGAACAGCGTGGCAACCAGGGAGCACCGCATCCTCGCCGGACGGTTCAGGGAGGTGATGGCGGTCTATCAACAGGCTGAGGACCTGATAAACATCGGCGCCTACAAGTCCGGCAGCAATGCGAACATAGATCATGCCATTGCCAAGATGGCTCTGGTCAACAAATACCTGAAGCAGGATATCTACGAAGGGGTGACTCTCGACTCCTCGATCGAGGGGCTGAGGGGGATTTTTGCAGAGACATCGGGGCAATGATCGCTATCCGATGAAAAACGCTCATGACAACGGGGGGAGACAGGATGCCGGGAAAAGGTTTCGAGCTGGAGAAGGTGCTTAACTACCGCGTGGAGATGGAGAAGATGCAGCGCTACGAGCTTGCCGTCGTGATGAACGCTTTCACTGGCGCTGCCGAAATCCTCAGGAACGATGAGGACTCACTCGCCAGGCTCAGCACGGAGTTCATCCATCGGCAGAGCCATGGGATAAATGCCGCGGACCTGCATCTGTACAGCAATTTCTGCAGGAAAAAAAGCTCGGACATCCTCAGGCAGCGAAACGAAGTGGAGAGCCTGGAGATGAAGGTGGAGGCCCAGCGGCAAAATCTCATCGAGGCCAGCACGGAGAAGAAGGAGCTGGAGATGTTCAAGGAGAAGAGGCTCAGGCAGCAGAGTCAGGAGATGGCCAAGAGGGAGCAGGGGCGCATCGACGAGATGGCGATCAGGAAAAGAGTTGCGGGGGAGTAAGCTGGTCAGAGGGGAGCGGCCGTCTGTTTGCCGGCAGCTCCTGGCAGCAAGCTGGATCGCTAGGGGGTGAAGATGAATATGGCGAACATTGGCATGGATATGCAACCGCCGGCTGTGAACACCGAGTCGCTTCCGGGCCCGGAGAGGGGGGCGGCTGGTGGTGCGGGGATCGGTGATGTGGTCTCCGCTTTCGAGAGGAGCCTGCGCGGCATGACCCCTCGGGGGAGGG
>CALMOE010000071.1 GCA_937871715.1 uncultured Geobacter sp.
AGCCTTTCCAGCCTTTGGCGCCGCGTCCTATGGCCACCGTCCCGGTCCTCACCAGCTCCTTCAGCCCCAGGGGGCGGAGGAGCTCCAAAATGGCGTCGATCTTGGTGGGTGAACCGGTAGCCTCGATGGTGTAGGACTTGGGGGTGACGTCGATGATCTTGGCGCGGAAGATGTCGACGATGCGCAGCACCTCAGCCCGGCTATCCTCCTCGGCGGTCACCTTCACCAGGGCCATCTCCCGCTCGATGCCGCTGCCGTCGGTGAAGTCGATCACCTTAATGACATCGATCAGCTTGTTGAGTTGCTTGGATATCTGCTCCAGGATCTGCTCGTCGCCGCTGGTCACCAGGGTAATGCGGGAGATGCAGTCGTCGTTGGTCGGGGCGACGGAGAGGGAGTCGATGTTGAACCCCCTGCCGGAGAAGAGCGCCGCCACCCGGGATAGTACGCCGAATTCGTTTTCAACCAGCACAGAAATCGTATGCTTCATGGAATTGCCTCCACTTAAAACAAGTAAAAAGTAAGAAGTGAGTAGTGAGCAGTCATAAGCCTTTACTGTTCACTATTCACTGTTCACTGCCTCTAGGCGTTCAGAACCATCTCGTTCAGTGATGCTCCTGCCGGGACCATGGGGAGCACCTTCTCCTCCCTGGCGATCTTGAACTCCATGATAACCGGCCCCGGGGTCGCGAAGGCATTCTTGATGGTCTCCTCCACCTCGTCATGCCTGGTGGCCTGGAACCCCTTGGCGCCATAGGCCTCGGCCAGCTTGATGAAGTCTATGGGGAGCTCCATGCAGGTCTGTGAGTAGCGCTTGTCGAAGAATAGCTCCTGCCACTGGCGGACCATGCCGAGGAAGTTGTTGTTGAGGATGACCAGCTTGACCGGCAGCCTGTTCTGCACGATTGTTGCCAGCTCCTGGATGTTCATCTGCACCCCGCCGTCGCCGCAGACGCAGATCACCTGGCGCTCGGGAAATGCAGCCTGGGCCCCCATGGCGGCAGGGAGGCCGTACCCCATGGTGCCGAGACCTCCCGAGCTGAGGAGTGTGCGGGGGGCGTTGAAGGTGAAGAACTGGGCGGTCCACATCTGGTGCTGCCCCACGTCCGTGGCCACGATGGCATCCGGGTTGGAGAGCTCGCGCAGCTTCTCGATGACATACTGGGGTTTTATGGTCAACGCAGCATGTTTGTAGGTCAAGGGGTGCTTGACCTTCCAGGAGGCAATCTCCTCCTTCCAGGGGGCCATGGCCTCCTTCAGCCTGGCGATCTTCTCCCCGTTGGCCTCGGCAACCCTGATCATCCGCTGCAGAATCCCCTTCACGTCGCCGACGATGGGGAGGTCGACCCGGACGTTCTTCTTGATGGAGGTCGGGTCCACGTCGATGTGAATGATCTTTGCATGGGGGGCGAAGGTTGAGAGCTTGCCGGTCACCCGGTCGTCGAAACGGGCGCCGATGGCCACCAGCACATCGGTATTGGTCATGGCCATGTTGGCATAGTAGGTGCCGTGCATCCCCAGCATCCGCAGGGAATTCTCATCGCTTTCCGGAAACGCGCCGAGCCCCATGAGGGTGGTGGTCACCGGAAGCTCAAGCTGGCGGCAGAAGGCGGTCAACTCTTCTGAGGCATTCCCCAGCACCACCCCGCCGCCGACGTAGACAACCGGCTTCTTGGCGCCGAAGATCATCTCCACCGCCCGCTCGATCTGCTTGGGGTGCCCCTCCACGGTCGGCTTGTAGCTGCGCAGTTCGATGCTCTCCGGATAGGAGAACTCGGTCTGAGCAATCTGCACGTCCTTTGGGATATCCACCAGCACAGGACCGGGGCGGCCCGTACGGGCGATGTAGAAGGCCTTCTTCAGGATGGTGGCCAGCTCCCTCACGTCCTTCACCAGGAAGTTGTGCTTGGTGCAGGGACGGGTGATGCCGATGATATCCACCTCCTGGAACGCGTCGTTGCCGATGAGTGCCGTGGGGACCTGGCCGGTGATGATCACCATGGGGATGGAGTCCATGTAGGCGGTGGCGATGCCGGTAACCGTGTTGGTAGCCCCCGGCCCGGAAGTGGCGATGGCCACCCCTACCCTGCCGGTCGCCCGGGCGTAGCCGTCAGCCGCATGCACCCCTGCCTGCTCGTGGCGGGGGAGGATATGGCGGATCTCCTTGAAGTTGTAAAGCTCGTCGTAGATATTGATAACCGTGCCCCCGGGATAGCCGAACACCAGGTCCACCCCCTCCTTCTTGAGGCACTCAAGCAGAATTCTTGCACCGTTCATTTTCATATAAGCCTCCAGAAACGGCTCAGGTCTCAGGTCTCAGGGCTCAGGGGGCAACTGTTTCTGCCTCTCCTTTAGCCTTCAGCCATTCGCCTTAAGCCGGAGTTGTCAATCTGCCGTAGTTACTGCGCCGGTGTGGGCCGAGGTGACGACTTTCGCATACCTGGCCAGCCACCCCCCCTTGATCTTCGGTTCGGGGCGGACCCACTTCGCCTGACGATCTGCCAGGATCTCGTCGCTCACGAGAAGTTCCAGTTTCCGATTGGGGATGTCCAGCCGTATCCTGTCACCCTCCGCCACGAAGGCAATCGGGCCACCCTCGGCTGCCTCGGGTGAGATGTGGCCGATGCAGGGGCCGCGTGTGCCGCCGGAGAAGCGGCCGTCGGTGATCAGGGCCACCGAGTCCCCCAGCCCCATCCCCATGATGGCTGCTGTCGGTGCAAGCATCTCCCGCATACCCGGACCACCCTTGGGCCCCTCGTAGCGAATCACAACCACGTCGCCGGAGACGATCTTCCCCTCCATGATGGCCGCCATGGCCGACTCTTCCGTCTCGAAGCAGCGGGCAGTCCCCTCGAACTGCATCATCGGGGCGGATACGCCGGACTGCTTGACAACCGCCCCCTTCGGCGCAAGGTTGCCGAAGAGGACAGCTATCCCTCCTTCCTTCTTCACGGGGTTGTCCAGGGAGCGGATCACCGTGTCATCGATATTTTCAACGCTGGCGGCCAGCTCCAGGGTAGAGAGGCCGAAGAGAGTCGGGTTGTCCTTGATCTTGTCGCCGAGCTGCTTCAGCACGCCGGCAACCCCGCCGGCCACGTCCAGGTCTTCCATGAAGTGCTCCCCTGCCGGGTTCATGGAGGCAAGCTGGGGGGTCTCCTTGGCCAGGATGTCGAAGGTCTCCAGGGGGAGCTCCACGCCGGCCTCCCTGGCAATGGCGAGCAGATGCAGGACGGTATTTGATGAGCCCCCAAGGGCCAGGTCGACGCGGATGGCGTTCTCGAAAGCCTCCCTTGTCAGGATGGAGCGGGGGGTGACGTTATTCCTTACCAGTTCGACGATCTTCTCCCCCGAGGCGTAGGCGATGCGTCGCTTCAGTGCAGAGACCGCCAGGGCGGTGCCGCAGCGGGGGAGGCTCATACCCAGGGTCTCGGTGAGAATGGCCATTGTATTGGCGGTGAAGAGCCCCTGGCAGGAGCCCATCCCCGGGCAGGCGTTGTCCTCGCAGACCTTCAGCTCCTTCTCGTCGATCACCCCGGCCTTGTAGCGGGCCATGGCCTCGAAGGTGTCGGTGACAAAGGAGTATTTGCGCCCGGCCGAACCGCGGCCGCTCATCATCGGCCCGGCGGTCACCACGATGCAGGGGATGTCCAGTCGGGCGGCGGCCATGAGCATGCCGGGGGTGATCTTGTCGCAGTTGGTGAGGAGGACCAGGCCGTCCAGGCGATGGGCCTCGGCCACCGACTCGACCATGTCGGCGATCAGTTCTCGGGTGGGGAGGGAGTAGTGCATACCCTTGTGCCCCATGGAGATGCCGTCGCAGACCCCTGGTATGCCGAAGAAAAGGGAGTAGCCGCCAGCCGAGTGGACCCCCTTCTCGATGAAGCGCTCCAGGTCGCGCATCCCCACGTGGCCGGGGATGAGGTCGGTAAAACTGGTGGCCACGCCGATGAACGGCTTGTCCATGGCGCTGTCCGGCATGCCGGTCCCCTTGAGCAGTGCCCGGTGGGGTGTCCTTTCCAGCCCTTTTGTTATGGTATCGCTCCGCATATGCTTCTCCATGCTGATGGTGTCGCCGGGGGAAAGTTCGGCCCGGCCGAAAAAATGTCAGGCAGACTAAAACCCGCGTCTTTCAGGCAGGTTAGGTCAATTGAGTGAACGAACAAGATAATACAACTTCACATATACTGTCAACAAATTCGCAACACCGTTATGGAGAGCTAGCGGAGGAGAAACTGGTGCAGGAGTGCCGCGCCAACCCAGACGGCGCACCCCGCGCCGAGGGCGTCGCCGAGGGGGATGCCACGGCGCAGACAGAGCCAAAGAATGCCGAAGAAAAAGAGTGTCGGGACCACACCGAAGAAGACGCCACCCACGTAGGAGGTAAGCGCCTCCTTCTCCCGGGGGTTGTCGAAGTGAAGCCAGAGCAGGACTATTAGGGAGGTGAGGGGCATGGTGGCTATCAGCCCCGCCAGGGGTGGGTGCCGCCGCCCCAGCCAGACGCAGGAGATTATAACCAGATTGGAGATGAGGAGCTTCAGGAAAAAAGTGCGTGTCATCGCCGGCTAAGCTCCGCCTCGGAGAGGCGCAGGTAGCGGGGGAGAAGCTGTGCCGGAGGGGTCCCCCCCCCCCTGGCGAACACCTCCAGTGCCAGCTCCGTCCCGGCTGAGGCTCTGGGATGGTGCAGATCCCCCTCGGCGAACTGGGCTCTCCCCCCCATGATCTCTTCGATCAGCTCCCGGTAGCGGAGGGCGCCGTCCCCGAGAAAAAGGGCGCTCCCCTCGATGCCGCGGAGGAAGAGAGCCGGATCGGCGGCAGCCTCGCTAACCACCGGCTCACGGCCTACCCTGAAATCGTAGACGGCGGCGTAAACTTCCCCCTTGCGGGCGTCGAACATGGGGGAAACCGGGATTTGGCTCTGCCTGGCATTCATGGCAAGGAGGGCGAGGGAGGAGATGGGGACCACGGGCTTGCCCGTGGCCAGCGCAAGCCCCTTCACCATGGCGATGCCAACCCTCAGGCCGGTGAAAGCTCCCGGTCCGACTGTGACGGCGAAAAAATCCATGTCAGCCGGTGTCAATCGGGCTCCTGAAAAGAGGGCGCTGACGGCCGGAGCGAGACGGGCAGCGGTGGTCGGCCCGGCCACCCCACCATCCTGGGCAAGAATTCCGGAGCCGTCTCCGATGGCCATGCTGTAGACCGAGGTGGATGTGTCGAGGATGAAGAACTTCATGGCCGCCTTACCCCTGCTTGAAGATGTATCGGACGATGTCGTTGTAGAAGGCCAGCACCATCAGGCTCAAAAGGAGCACCAGTCCGACCTGCTGGGCCATCTCCCTGACCCGCATGCTCACAGGCTTGCGGAAGATCAGCTCCCAGGTGAAGAAGAAGAGATGGCCACCGTCGAGAATCGGTACCGGCAGAAGGTTCAGCACCCCAAGGTTGATGGAGAGGAGTGCCATGAATGCCAGGAAGCTAACCCCTCCTGCGGTGGCCTGCTCCCCTGCCATCTTGGCGATCATGATCGGTCCGCCTACCGTGTCCAGGGGGACTACCCGCTCCAGCATCTTGAGGATGGAGACGATGGTCAGATTGATCACCTTCCAGCACTGCTCCCCCCCCCTGATGATGGCCTGGCCCGGGGGGAAACGGTCAGTAACCATCTCGCCCGCGGCGATGACTCCGATGGCCGGGTAGGAGATCTTCTCGCCGAAGAGATTCTTCCCCTGCCTGGTCTCAGGGGTGATGCGGAATAGAATTGTCTCCCCCCCCCTTCTTACGCGAATATCCAGGGGAGCCCCCTTGCTGTCGGCAACCATGGAGGAGAATTCGTCCCAGCGGCTTACATCCCGGCCGTTAACAGCCTCCACCCTGTCGCCAACCATCACCCCGGCTGCTGCAGCCGGCTTGCCGGCGACCACTTCGCCGATCCTGGTGGTGGCTGCGGGGACGCCTATCATGTAGATGGAGATAAAGAGCAGAAGGGCGAAGAGGAGGTTGAAGACCGGGCCGGCGGCGACGATGACGATCCGCTTCAGAGGGTGCTTCCCCATGAAGGAGCGGGGGAGATCCTCATCGCTAAGCTCGGCGTCCGGACTCTCGCCGACCATCTTCACATACCCACCCAGGGGGAAGGCGGAGACCAGGTACTCGGTCTCGCCGAACTGCTTCCCCACAAGCTTGGGGCCGAAGCCGAGGGAGAACTTCTCCACCCCGACTCCGAACAGCTTGGCGAAGAGGAAGTGCCCCAACTCGTGGACGAAAATGAGAAGACCTAGGACGACAACAGCTGAAATGACATAGATCATGCCGGCAAAAGCTCCCTGGTTTTAGTGCGGCTCCAGACGTCCGCCTCAAGCACGTCGGCGATGGAACCGAGATCGTGGGGCAGATGGCTCTCCATCACCCTCTCGATCAGTGCGGCTATGCCGCTGAAGCCGATCCTCCCCTGGAGGAATGCCTCCACGGCGACCTCGTTGGCGGCGTTCATCACAGCCGGCATGCTCTCCCCCTCGGCCAGGGCCCGGTAGGCAAGCCCCAGGCAGGGGAAGCGCTCCATGTCCGGCTTGAAAAAGGTCAGCCCGGAGAGCTCGGTAAGATCCAGGGGCTTCACCCCGCTAGGGACCCGCTCCGGGTAGGTGAGGGCATAGGCGATGGGGGCCTTCATGTCCGGTGTGCCGAGCTGGGCAATGACGCATCCGTCAACGTACTCAACCATGGAGTGGATGATGCTCTGGGGGTGGATGTTGACCGCGATCCGCTCGGCAGGGAGGTCAAAGAGCCACCTGGCCTCGATAACCTCCAGCCCCTTGTTCATCATGGTGGCCGAATCGATGGAGATCTTCTTCCCCATGCTCCAGTTCGGGTGGTTGAGGGCATCGGCCACGGTCACCCGCTGCAGCATCTCCGTCGGGGTATTGAGAAAGGGACCGCCGGAGGCGGTGAGGATGATCCTGGAGATGTCGTGGCTGCGGTGCCCCTCCATGGACTGGAATACGGCGCTGTGCTCGCTGTCCACCGGGTAGAGCCTCACTTCGTGGCGCTCCACCAGATCCATGATGAGATGGCCGGCGGTGACCAGGGTCTCCTTGTTGGCCAGGGCCAGATCTTTGCCGGCCTTGATGGCCGCGGCGGTCGGCACCAGCCCGGCGGCTCCGACTATTGCTGCGACCACCATCTCGGTTTCGGGGAGGGTCGCAGCGGCTATCAGCCCCTCCACGCCGGACATGATCTCGGTGGAGCACCCGGTGGGGAGCATGTCTCGCAGCTCCCCTGCCAGCTCCTCGTTCTGAACGACTGCCAGCCGCGGGGAGAATCTCCGGACCTGCGCTGCCAGCAGCTCGATGTTGGATCCAGCGGTAAGAGCCTCCACCCTGAACCTCTCCCCATGGGCGACGACGATATCAAGGGTGCTGGTGCCGATGGATCCAGTTGAACCGAGTATGGTGAGATGTTTCATATGCAGTGCCCGACGCTATTTTTGGCTGGTGACGTTTCTCTTCCTGTCGTAGCCTACAGCAGGGTGGAGAAGTACCAGATTACCGGTGCGGCGAAGATGATGCTGTCCAGACGGTCAAGGACGCCACCGTGCCCGGGGATGATGTTTCCCGAATCCTTCACGCCGCAGCTCCTCTTGAGGAGGGACTCGAACAGGTCACCCACCTGGCCGAAGATGCCGACCACGACCGCCGCGGCAATGCAGAGGGGGATCCCCAACTGGGGGAAGAAGATGGCGCGGAACAGCAGGGAGCCCACCAGGGAGCCGGCTATCCCCCCCAGCGCCCCTTCTATGCTCTTGTTCGGGCTGACCGCCGGATAGAGCTTGCGTCTCCCCAGCATGGAACCCACGTAATAGGCTGCGCTGTCCCCCGACATGACTATGAACATCATGAGGAAGATCCACTGCACACCCAGGTGGCCGGAGCGGAGCATGACCAGGTAACCGAGGAGCAGCGGCACATAGAGGATGCCGAAGACCATGATGCCGCACTCTGCGGCGACCTGGCGGATATCCTTGAAGCGGAAGAGGTAGTAAGTGGAGGCAGACAGGACGAAGAGTGTGATGGCAACTATGACGTAGTGCCAGCTGCGGAGGTGGAACAGGTAGGTGACTCCGGCGCCGTAGAGGGCCGTGACCACCCCCGGGAGTTCCCTCCCGGGGAGAGCCATGCGGCAGTACTCCAAAAGGCCTATGAAAGCCATCAGGCAGATGAATACGGCAAACAGGAAGGCGCTCCCCTTGAGTAGCAAGAGTATCAGCAGGGGGAGGGCGACAGCGGCGGACAGTAACCGTTTGATGGGCTTTCTCCTTGGGTCAGCTCCTGGCCTTGATCTGGTCGCCTGTCAGGCCGAAGCGGCGCTCGCGCGACTGGAAGTCGGCGATCGCCCTGAGGAGCTCCTGACGATTGAAGTCCGGCCAGTTGATGTCGGTGAAGTAGAGTTCCGCATAGGCAAGCTGCCAGAGGAGAAAGTTGCTGATTCGCATCTCCCCGCTGGTCCTGACAAGCAGATCCGGATCTGGCAGGCCGGCGGTGTACAGATAATCGGCGAAGACGGCTTCGTTAACACTCTCTGCAGACAGCCTCCCGGCAGCGATGTCAGCGGCGACCCGGCCAACCGCATGGAGGATCTCCTGGCGGGAACCGTAGGAGAGGGCCAGGGTCAGGGTCAGGCCGGTGTTGCTTGCGGTAAATGCCATCGCTTCCTCAAGTTCGCGGCTGATCTCCTCCGGCAGGTCACCCCTGTTGCCGATAACGTTGAAGCGGATGTTGTCTCGCATCATCCTCGGCACTTCCGACTGGATGTACTTCTTGAGGAGGTTCATCAGGGCGCTCACCTCCGCCGTGGGGCGAGACCAGTTCTCGGCTGAGAAGGCAAACAGGGTGAGGTAGGCGATCCCCAGCCTGGAGCATTCGGTAACCACCATCCTCACCGTCTCGGCACCCTTGCGGTGCCCCATGAGGCGTGGGAGCATGCGGGCCTTGGCCCACCTGCCGTTGCCATCCATGATTATTGCCAGGTGATGTGGCATTTTCCCGGTGGCGACCGCTGTCACATCAGTCATCTAGGAGGGTCTCCGTTGGTACTCTTCGAATCTGAAACAAAAAATCCCCCGCCGGAGCGGGGGAAATCATTTAAACACAGTGACTTTTCCGAGGCAAGCAAAATAACCTTCCACGGCGCAAGGAGTGAGGGCTAGACCTCCATGACCTCTTTCTCTTTGTGGGCAAGGACCTCGTCCACCTTGGCAACGTGCTTGTCGGTGAGATCCTGCACCTCTTTCTCCCCGCGCTTCAGCTCGTCCTCGGTGATCTTCTTATCCTTCTCCAGCTTCTTCAGCTTGTCTATGGCGTCGCGACGGATATTGCGCAGGGCGATCTTGTCATCCTCGGCCTTGCGGCGCAGGTCCTTGACGATCTCCTTGCGCCGCTCCTCGTTGAGGGCCGGGAGGATGAGACGGATCAGCTTGCCGTCGTTGGAAGGGGTCAGGCCGATGTTGGAGTTCATGATCGCCTTCTCGATGACCGGGATCATCTTGGACTCCCATGGGGAGATGGTGATGGTCCTCGCCTCCGGCACCGCCAGGGTGGCCACGGCGCTTATTGGAGAGGGGTTGCCGTAGTAGTCGACCCTGATGTCGTCAAGCAGGCTGGTGGTAGCCCTTCCCGTGCGGATTTTCTGGTATTCGCGACGCAGGGTATCTATGGTCTTGGCCATGTGCTCCTGCATGTCGTTGATTACGTCTTTGATCATTTCTCATCTCCTTTGACAATGGTTCCAATATCCTCACCGCATACCACCCGCTTGACGTTGCCTGGCACGCCGAGGTCGAAGACGACAATGGGGAGGTTGTTGTCCATGCAGAGGGAGGTGGCGGTGGCATCCATCACCTGCAGCCCCTCCTGGAGCACCTGCAGGTAGCTGAGGGATTTGTAGCGCACTGCGCTCGGATCCTTCTTCGGGTCTGCGGAGTAGACACCGTCCACCTTGGTCCCCTTGAGAATGACGTCGGCGTTGATCTCCATTGCCCGCAGACTGGCTGCGGTGTCGGTGGTGAAGTAGGGGTTGCCGGTGCCGGCACCGAAGATCACCACCCTCCCCTTCTCCAGGTGGCGAACCGCCTTGCGGCGAATGTATGGCTCGGCTACCTCCTGCATGGCGATGGCCGACTGCACCCGGGTATCTACGCCGATCTGCTCCAGGGCGTCCTGCATGGCAAGGGAGTTGATCATCGTTGCCAGCATCCCCATGTAGTCGGCGCTGGCCCTGTCCATCCCCTTGGAGGAGGCAGCCAGGCCGCGGAAGATGTTGCCGCCGCCGATCACCAGGGCAAGCTCCACTCCGCAGGCAACCACGTCCTTAACCTCCTGGGCGATGGCACCTATTACCTGGGGATCGATGCCGTACCCCTGGGAGCCGCCCAAAACCTCCCCCGAGAGTTTAAGTAGTACCCTTTTAAAGCGAAGCTGCTCCATTGATCCTCCAATGGACACTGGCGAATATAGACGCCTGTGCCGGTTCTGCAGGGGAGCGACAGGCATCCCCTGCCCGCCCCACGCGGTGAACTGCTCAAAAAAAAGCCGACCCAGAAGGTCGGCTCTGTTGCTAGTTGCCGGCGGCTGCGGCCACCTCGGCCGCGAAATCGCACTCTTTCTTCTCCAGCCCCTCACCGAGCACGAAGCGGGCAAAGCGGGTAACTGTGACGTCGGCCCCGGCACTCTTGAGGATCTGCTGGATGGTCTTGTCCGGATCCTTGACGAAGTTCTGCTCGAGGAGACAGGCCTCGGCGTAGAACTTGTTCACCTGGCCTTCGATGATCTTCTCGATGATGTTCTCCGGCTTGCCGGTCTCCCTGGCCTTGGCGCGGTAAATATCCTTCTCCCGCTCCAGCACGTCGGAAGCTATCTCCTCGCGGCGAACCGCCTGGGGGGCGGCAGCGGCGATGTGCATGGCCACGTCTTTCGCCAGGGTGGCGAGGTCGCCGGCACCTGCCAGCTCCACCAGGACGCCGATCTTGCCGCCTGCATGGATGTAGAAACCAGCCAGGCCGGCGGATTCGAAGCGGGCGAAACGGCGGATCTGCAGGTTCTCGCCGATAACCGCAATTGCCTCGTTGAGCATGGTCTGCACGGTTTTACCCGGCTCCTTGACGGAATCCTGGGCCATCAGCGCATCCATGTCTGCCGGGGAACCGGCAAGAACCTGGTTGGCCACGTCGGCGACAAAGGCCTGGAACTTGTCGTTCTTGGCAACGAAGTCGGTTTCGCTGTTAACTTCCACCAGTGCACCGCTCTTGCCGTCAGCGGAAACCACTGCGGCGACGAGCCCTTCGGTTGCTGCCCGGCCAGCCTTCTTGGCGGCAGCGGCAAGCCCCTTCTTGCGGAGGAAGTCAACCGCCTTCTCCATGTCACCGCCGGTCTCTTCCAGGGCCTTCTTGCAGTCGAGCATCCCTGCACCGGTGCTCTTGCGGAGCTCATTTACCATTGCTGCTGTAATACTCACCGTATCCTCCTGACAATCGCGGCGTTGCCGCAATTAGGTATGTTTGTTTACCGAACCTGCCGGGGTTACTCCGCGGCAGCCTCTTCCTGGACAGACTCCGCGCTCCCCTCTTCCAGGTCAGCACCTTCGTTGTAGTTCTGCAGCTGCTGATCCCTGGCCTCGCGACCCTCGAGGATCGCATCGGCTATCTTGCTGGTCAGCAGGCGGATGGCGCGGATTGCATCGTCATTGCCCGGGATGACGTAGTCGATCTTGTCCGGGTCGCAGTTGGTGTCGACGATGGCCACAACGGAGAGACCCAGCTTCTTGGCCTCGCACACGGCGATATCCTCGTTCTGGGGATCTACTACGAAAAGGACGCCGGGGAGCTTGCTCATCCCCTTGATGCCGCCCAGGGTCTTCTCCAGCTTCTCACGCTCCTTCTCCAGCTGCAGGCGCTCCTTCTTGGTGTAGGCTTCGATGGAGCCGTCGGCGTTCATGCTGTCCAGCTTCTTCAGGCGCTCGATGCTCTGCTTGACCGTGGTGAAGTTGGTCAGCATGCCACCCAGCCAGCGCTGGTTTACATAGTACATGCCGCAGCGGCTCGCTTCTTCGGCCACCGCGTCCTGACCCTGCTTCTTGGTGCCGACGAAGAGGAAAGTTTCGCCGTTTCTGGCCGCATCGACCACGTAGCTGTAGGCGTTCTTGAAGAGACGCACGGTCTTCTGCAGGTCGATGATATAGATGCCGTTGCGGGCGCCGAATATATACGGCTTCATCTTCGGGTTCCAGCGCTTGGTCTGGTGGCCGAAGTGGACGCCGGCCTCCAGGAGTTCCTTCATGGTAATGCTTGACATGTCTTTTCTCCTTGGTTTGGTTTTTTCCTCCGCTACCCCAAAACCCCGGGATCCCCTTATGGGGACACCCCCCGGAGCAGACGGGAGCGTGCGAAATTTATACAGCGGATTTATATACCACATGAAAGCCGCCGCAGGCAAGGGGGAAAATGATCCGGCCGGACGCCATCCCATCTCCTCGGGTTTACTTCCGCGCCACTCTCATGTATGATGCGCCGATGTTCTCCACCCTCTACCGCTACATAAGCAGAGAGATTCTCTCCCCCCTCCTGCTGGGGCTGGTCACCTTCACCTTCGTCCTCCTCATGGGGAGGATGCTCAAGCTGGCCGACATGGTGGTCAGCAAGGGGGTGTCGCTGACCGACCTCCTACTCCTCATCGCCTACCTCCTCCCCAACTTCGCCATGATAACCATCCCCATGGCGGTGCTCCTGGCGGTGCTCCTGGCATTCAGCCGGCTGTCGGCCGACAGCGAGGTCGTTGCCATGAAGGCTGGCGGCATAAGCCTCTACAGGCTGCTCCCCCCTGCGCTGGCCATAGGCGCCCTTGCCTACGCCGCCGCCACCCTTGTCTCCCTCTACGCCCTCCCCGCCGGCAACGTGGCCTTCAAAAAGCTCCTTTATCATGTAATAGAGGCCAGGCTGAACCTGAACCTCAAGGAGCAGGTATTCAACAGCGCCATCCCGGGGCTGGTGATCTATATCGACCGCAACGACGAAAAGAGCGGCAGGCTCTCGGGGATCATGATCAATGACGAGCGCAACCCGAAGGAGATCTCCACTATCTTCGCCGAAATGGGGAGCATCGCAAGCGACCAGGAGAAGAGGAAAATTACCCTCCACCTGGAGAGGGGGAGCATCCACCAGCCCGGGGAAAAGGGGAAGTACCGGAGGCTGGAGTTCGGCGAGTACGACCTGTCAGTCGACCTCTCCAAGTCGGTGAAGAGCTTCGAGAAGAAGGAGCAGGACATGACCCTTGCCGAAATCCGCGCCAACCTTGGGAGCGGAGGGGTCAGCAGGAAACTTGCTACTGAAATGAAGCTGGAGCTGCAGCGTCGCTTCGCCCTCCCCTTCGCCTGCATCATCTTCGCCATCGTGGCCATCCCCCTGGGGATTCAGAACCGGCGCTCTGGCAAGGCAGCCGGCTTCACCTTCAGCATTGCGGCGATCCTGGTCTACTACATCGTCCAGTCCTTCGGCAGGACCCTGGGGGAGAAGGAGCTGCTCCCCCCGGCCCTGGCGATCTGGCTTCCCAACATCCTCTTCCTCGTTGGCGGGGCCATCCTCTTCAGGCAGGCAGCCATGGAGCGGCGCATAGAGATGCTCGACAGGGGGATCGCCGCTGCTGCCGCCCTTGCCGCCAGAATCGGCTCAAGGAGCTCTTCATGACCATCCTCAGCCGCTACCTGACCAGGACATATCTCGGCATGATCGCTACCTGCCTGAGCGCCTTCATCTCCATCTACCTGGTCATCGACTTCCTGGAGAGGATCGGCAAGTTCAGCCGCGCCGGCGTGCCGCTGCAGGAGACCCTCCTCTACTTTCTCTGCAAGACCCCGGAGATAATCAACCAGACCACCCCAATGGCGGCCCTGATGGGGACCATCCTCACCATGGGTGCCCTCTCCAGGAACAGCGAAATAACCGCCATGCGCAGCAGCGGCATAAGCCTGGTGCGTATCGGCAGGCCGCTGCTCGCCACGGCAGTGTGCATCA
Organism: uncultured Geobacter sp.; assembly: GCA_937871715.1. Taxonomy (GTDB): domain Bacteria; phylum Desulfobacterota; class Desulfuromonadia; order Geobacterales; family DSM-12255; genus CALMBF01. The sequence goes on from CALMOE010000071.1 coordinate 14,051, forward strand.
GCGCAATACTTCTCTTCATGCAGGAGTTCGTCGTCCCCAGGGCAAACGAGAGGGTCCGCTACATCGACCAGGTCATGGTGCAGAAGAAGGGGACCGAGACCTTTTTCCGCCGCAACAACATCTGGCACAAGAGCGGCAACATGATCATGCAGGCAAAGCTGTTCGACCCAGCATCCCAGACCCTAAAGGGGCTCACCATCTGGGAGATGGGCAATGGGATGGCCCCTGTGGCAACGATCGCCTCCCCCCTCGCCACGCTCCAGGGGGATGAGTGGAGCCTGAAGGATGCCGTCAGGACAGATCTGGGGCAGTCGGGAGAGACGAAGCCCCAGCGGCTCCCCAACCTGAAGCTCGACCTCGACCTGGAGGTCGCCGACCTGAAGGTGGTTGCCAAGTCGGCGGAGGACATGGGGTTCGTCTCCCTCTGGCAGTACTGCCGCTCCCTCGGCGAAGGAGGGTACGACACCTCCCGGTATCGCACCCTGCTCCATGCCAAGATATCCCTCCCCTTCGCCGCCCTGGTGATGGCTTTCCTCGGCATCCCCTTCTCCCTGCGGGAGGGGCGCTCCAGCGGCATCGGCATAGGGATCGGCATCAGCATAGTCATCGGCTTCGCCTACTTCGTCCTCAACGCCCTGCTCCTATCCCTCGGCCAGGCGGGAGCCCTCCCCCCGCTGGTGGCGGCCTGGTCGGCCAACTTGATTTTTGCGGCCAGCGGTTTATGGTTTACACTTACGGTAGACAGCTAAACTATGAATAGGGAGCCTGACAATGAAACGTCTGCTGCTGGCAATCATCCTGTCCCTGACCGCATGGACAGGCGCCTTCGGGGCAAACGAGGAGAACCAGTCCCCGGCGATCCTCAGCATCATCCCCGGCCAGGGGGGGCCGGGAACCACTGTCGTCATTTCCGGCAACGGCTTCAGCGAGCAGACCACCGCCTACCTGGGGACCAACGAAATTGCCACCAGACTTGTCAACCCCAGACAGATAAGCTTCGACATCCCACCCTTGGCAGCCGGCAACTACGCCCTCTATCTCCGCCAGGGGGAGGCTCCCCCGGGCAGGGCGTACTCCTTCACGATCATCCCCCTCAAGCCGGCGGCTAGCTCCATCTCGCCGGAGAGCATCAGCTTCTGCGCCACTGGCCAGGATCGCATCATAACCGTCAGGGGGAAAAACATCCAGGAAGGGGCCCAGCTACTCTTCGACGGGGCAATAATCAGGAGCAGCAGAATCTCCGCCGAAGAGATGACCTTCACCGCACCCAATGTCCCCGGAGGGCTGCACCAGGTGCAGATAAAGAACCCTGAGGAGGCCCTCTCCTCCCCCCTCGGCCTGCTGGTGGTGACCAGGCCGGAGATAAGGAGCGTCTCCCAGGGGGCGGATTACGTCAACCACTACGAGCTGAACATCGAGGGGATAAACTTCCAGCACGGCTCCAGCCTGATTGTGGACGGCAGGAGGATCCAGAGCGGCACCACCATCCCTGGGGAGAGGGACCGCCTGCAGTTCCTCAGCTGCAACCGCCTCGTCTACCAGCGCTACCCCTACGACCCATCCATGAAAAGCTTCCGCATGATCATCACCAACCCGAGCGGCGAAGAGAGCGACCCGGTGAGCGTCAGCGCCCCCTGACCGCGCCGCTAGCCAAACGCGCCAGGTTCTCCCTTGCCTGCTTGTTTGCCGGATCGATGCTCAGCGAACTACGAAATGCCTCGGCAGCCTCCCCCCCTCGCCCCTGCCTGGCCAGGGCGATGCCGAGATTGTTGTAAAGAGGCGCATCGCCCCCAAGGAGCAGCAGCGCCCGGCGGTACTCCCCCTCCGCCATGTCGTAGCGTCCCAAGCCGGCATAGGCGAGGCCGGCATTGCCATGGAGAGTGGCGCTGTCGGGTGCAGTCTCCAAGCCGGCAAGAAACTCCCCCAGCGCCTCGGCGTGGCGCTTATCCCCCAGATAAAGGACACCCAGGTTGTTGCGTGCCACATGGTCCAGCGGGGAGAGTCGCAGCGCCTGCCGGCACTCTGCCTCGGCCTCACCCTTCCTCCCTGCCCGCTGCAGTGCGTGGGCCAGCGCCCCGTGGGTCCGCCCCTTCATGGGGTTTTTCATTGCCGCATCCTGCCAGATTGAGACCTCGCTCTGCCAGGCGCGGTTGCGCTGCCAGGTGGCAACTCCAAGGAGCATGACAATCAGGGCAACAAGCAGTGTGAAGCCCCTACCCCTAGCCCTGCATTGACCACGGCTAAGAAGCTGGCATATTGCCAGGGGGGGGAGGATTGCCACCCCCGCCATTGGGAGGTAGAGGCGGTGCTCGGCCATGGCGTCCCTTAAGGGGACAAGGCCCGACTCCACCGAAAGGGCAAGGGAAAACCAGCCGATGGCGAAAGCAGCCAGAGCTGCCTGACCAGCACATTCACCCCCCTTGCGTGAAAAACGCCAGAGACGGATACCAAGGATGGCGATCCCAGCAAGGAGCAGGAGGGGGAGGAAAACGGCCGGGTCTCCAAGGGAGCTGCGCAGCGCAACGTCGTGATCAAGGCTCTGGCCATAGGGTAGGATGAGGAGGCGCAGATAGGTGGCGACCACCCCGAACTGGGTGAGGAGATACTCCAGGCGCGGCGGGGCGCCAGCCTCGGCAGTATGCTCCGCCAGGGCCCGGGCCAGCCCGGCCGGCGAGCCACCCCAGAAGATGAACATCACGCCGCAGGCAACCGGCAGGGCGAAAAATGCCAGGTGGGGAAGCTCCCGCCTGGTCGTGGAAGGGAAGAAGATCACCCCGTAGAGGAGGAGCAGGGGAGGCAGGATGATTGCGTTCTCCTTGGATAGTATGGCGGCGCCGGCGGCCAGCATGGCGACAAGGTAAAGGGAGCACCTCGCGGCAGGAGTGGATCGAAGGCGGCCGGCTGCATAGGCCAGCAGGGAGATCAGGCAGAAGAAACAGGCAAGGAGGGCATGACGCTGGGTCAGGTAGGTGACCGCCTGGGTCTGCAGCGGGTGGCTGACGAAGAGCAGGGCCGCGGCCAGGGGGATTCGGCGTATCACTGGATCGACAAGCTCCCCCTGGCGGGACAATAGTGGCGTCCCCAGGGTCAGGCGAAGGAGAAGATAAAGGAGCAGGCCGTTTAGCGAGTGGAGCAGCAGGTTGCCCAGATGAAATCCCGGGAGGTAGAGGCCGTGCAAGCGGTAGTTGATGTTGAAGCTCAGATCGGCCAGAATGCGCGGCTTAGGTGTAAAGGCGAATGACCGCACCAGGGGGTTGGCAACGATGCTCTGCACATCGTCCAGGACAAAGGGGACATGAAAAGTGTTGCCGTAGGCCGCAAGAGCCACGGCCAAAATGGCCGTCAGTGGGATGATGGCCCTAAGCAGACCCTTAACTTTCCCCCGTTTTCCCGCCATTGAGCCGCCATGATCCGACAAAACTGACAGTGCCACCACTTACCTCCGCGGCAGGCCGCATCGCCCGCCTCCCCGACAATTGATCCAAAAAACGGCAGGTGGACGTTGGCGAAGAGAGTGCTTAGGGCATATTTCGTCGTAATTCTTAGTAAAATTGAGCGACCACAGCAGATACTGTCCGAACCCGAAGGGTGAGTTTATCTGCTGTAGCTTCCATGAGCTTAGAATTACAGAAATATGGCCTTCACACGAACGAAGCCAATGTTCAACTGCCGAACCCAGGTTGATATCATCTTGTCCGCGGGAGAGCAAACCTTATCCACAGGGCGGCGGCCTTCATGGCGAAGGCCACCGCCAGCGGAAAAATGTAAGATCAGTAGCGGTAGTGCTCAGCTTTATATGGCCCCTCAACCGGGACACCAATGTACTCCGCCTGTGCCTGGGTGAGGGTTGTGAGCTGCACGTTCAGTTTTTTGAGCTGCAGCCTGGCCACCTTCTCGTCCAGATGCTTGGGGAGGGTGTAGACCCCCACCGGATAACGCTCCGGGTTGCAGAAGATCTCGATCTGGGCGATGGTCTGGTTGGCGAATGATGAGGACATGACGTAACTCGGGTGGCCGGTGGCGCACCCCAGGTTCACGAGCCGCCCCTTGGCCAGGAGGATGATCCGGTTACCGCTGGGGAGGACAACATGGTCAACCTGGGGCTTGATCTCCTCCCACTGGTACTGCTCCAGCGCTGCGACCTCGATCTCGTTGTCGAAGTGGCCGATGTTGCAGACAATGGCCTGGTCCTTCATCTTCACCAGGTGGTCGTGGGTGATGACATGGTAGTTGCCGGTGGCGGTGACGAAGATGTCAGCCTTGTCGCAGGCATACTCCATGGTTACCACCCGGTACCCCTCCATGGCCGCCTGCAGTGCGCAGATCGGGTCGATCTCCGTCACCCAGACCTGGGCGGAGAGGGCGCGAAGGGCCTGGGCGCTCCCCTTCCCCACGTCGCCGTAGCCGCAGACGACCGCAATTTTCCCCGCCACCATCACGTCGGTGGCCCGCTTGATGCCGTCCACCAGGGACTCGCGGCAGCCGTAGAGGTTGTCGAACTTGGACTTGGTCACCGAGTCATTGACGTTGATCGCCGGGAAGGCGAGATCTCCCCGCTCGTGCATCTGATAAAGCCGGTGCACGCCGGTGGTAGTCTCCTCGGTGACCCCCCTGATCTCCCTCAGGCGGGTGGAGTACCAGGTCGGCTCCTGCGCCAGCTTCTTCCTGATGGCGGCGAAGAGGATGGTCTCCTCCTCTGAGCCCGGGTTGGACAGGACAGAGCTGTCCTGCTCGGCTTTGGTGCCCAGGTGGAGCAGCAGGGTGGCGTCGCCGCCGTCATCCAGGATCATGTTGGAGAAGCCGCCGTCGGGCCACTCGAAGATGCGATGGGTGTAATCCCAGTACTCCTCCAGGCTCTCCCCCTTGACGGCGAAGACCGCGGTACCGGCGGCGGCGATGGCTGCCGCGGCGTGGTCCTGGGTGGAGAAGATGTTGCACGAGGCCCAGCGGACCTCCGCCCCAAGGGCAGTCAGGGTCTCGATGAGCACCGCGGTCTGGATGGTCATGTGCAGGGAGCCGGTGATACGTGCCCCCTTGAGGGGCTGGGAAGCGGCAAACTCCTCGCGGATGGCCATCAGCCCCGGCATCTCGGTCTCGGCGATTCTGATCTCCTTGCGCCCCCAGTCGGCGAGGGTAAGGTCGGCTACGATGAAATCCTGTGACATGTCTGTTTCTCCTTTGCGTAAATTATACTTCACGTCTGCTGACTGATTAGTTGACGCTCCCCCTTGCCAGCAGCAGCGACTCCTCTCCCGCCCCCCCCGCAATCCGGTGAATGTTTACATCGGCAAACCCGGAACCTGCAAGCCACCGCCTAAGCTCCGCCTCGTCGAAACCGAGCCACTGGTCGGCCAGCTGCTCACGGGCGGCCTCCCGATCGTGGCGGGCCAGGTCGGCGATGAGGAGCAGTCCGCCCGGGGCCAGCACCCGCCGGATTTCCGCCAGCACCCGTGGGGGGTCAGGGGCATGGTGCAGCACCATGTTGAGCAGGAGGCAACCCGCCGTGGCATCGGGAAGGGGCAGATGGGTCATCTCCCCGAGGCGAAGCTCGACTCTGCCGCCGCCGGCCACCGCAACCCGGCGGCGCGCCTCCTCCAGCATGGCCGGTGAGTGGTCCACACCGATCACCCGGTCGGCTCTTGCGGCCAGATCTATCAAGAGCCCCCCCGTGCCGACTCCGATCTCCACCACGGTGTCGCCGGTTGGAACCATCTCCAGCAGCAGCTGACGATACTCCGGAACCGGCAGGAGTGTCCGCGCCAGGTCGTCCCATTGGCGGGCATGGCGGTCAAAGAACTCCTGGCTCCGACTGCGTCGCTCCTCAAGCACCCGCGCCACTGCGGCCAGGTCATGGTGACGCCCGGGCAGGGACGGGAGGGAGTGCTCCACCGCCGGGAGGATGGCGGCGAAGAAAGGGGACTCCCCCCCGACCCGGTAGTAGCTCCAGGTCCCCTGCCTCTTCACCGTCAGAATCCCCGCGTCAACAAGGATCTTCAGGTGCCAGGAGACCTTTGACTGTCCCACCCCGAGGATGGCAGTCAGCTCCTGCACGGTGAATTCGCCGCCGAGGAGGATAGCCACCAGGCGAAGGCGACTCGGGTCAGCCAAGGCTTTTAGCACTTCGAGCATAGATCAATTCCGCCAACACACATAAATCAATATTTATTGATATACCATACAGCCCCTGCCATGGCAAGACGAATAAAAAAACCAAGGCCCGCCGGCAGAGTGCCGGCGGGCCTTGGTTCGCAACATGCTGATTTTCCGGGCTCGCCAGGGCTATCCCTGCTCATCCTCCGCAAACAGCTCGTCGAAGATGGCCTTTACGGTGGTGATTCGATCCGCCTTCCAGGCGTTGGTGCCGCAGAAGACCAGGCCGGTCTCCACATCCCCCCGCTGGGCGCGGTCCAGGGCGGTGACGATGCAGAAGCGCTCGCCCCCCTCCTTGTAGGAGCACTTCTTCAGGCACCCCATGCGGCAGACGGTGTGGTGGTCCAGATCGTACTGGCGGATGTTGTCCTTGTTGTCCAGAATAGCCCTGCCGGGCAAACCTGCCGGGCTCATGATCAGGCCGATATCATCCTTAGTGCAGTTCACGTACTTCATCTTGAAAGCTAGATCGGCGTCGCACTCCTCTGTGCAGACGAAGCGGCTGGCCATCTGCACCCCGTCCGCCCCCTGCTCAAGGGCATTCAGCAGGTCTGCCCGATCCCAGATCCCTCCGGCGGCGATCACCGGGATGTTGGCCTCCGGAAACTCGCTCTTGAGATACTCCTTGATCTCCCTGATGGTGGCGTACTGGTCGTACTGACCGGTGCCGATCAGCTCCATCTTCTCACCCAGGTGCCCCCCGGCAGTGTCAGGGTCCTCACAGACGATGGCGTCCGGAAGGCGGCCATACCCCTTGTCCCACTTGCGCACGATCAGCTGGGCCGCACGCAGGGATGATACGATGGGAACGAGGGCCACCTCAGGGGCGTGGGCAGTAAGGCCCGGGAGGGTAAGTGGGAGACCGGCGCCGCAGACGATCACCTTGGCCCCACCATCGATGGCCGCTGCCACCAGCTGCTCGAAGTCGGCCAGGGCTACCATAACATTGACGCCGATGATCCCGTCGGGGGCGATCTCATAGGCCTTCTTCAGCTCCGCCTTGAACGCCTCGGGCTCGGCCTGGAAGTAGTTCCTGCCGTCGTAGAACTCGCTGTTCAGGGCGATCCCGGCGGCCGCCACCAGCCCGACCCCGCCGCACTTGGCCACGTGGCCGGCAAGGGAGCCGGCGGAGATCCGCACCCCCATACCCCCCTGGATGAGTGGATACTTGACTGTGTAGCGGCCTATCTGCAGCGGCTTGATCATGGTCATGGCAACTCTCCGTCACGGTTTCATTAATTTGTAAACAGTATCAGATCGGGAGAAAATCATGTGTAATAGAAATGTAAAAGCTTGCGCTACAGGCGAACAATATCGCTATTACCGATAGCAGCAATCTGTTCCATGAAAATAATCAATTTGACCTTGAGCGCTTCTTGCTTAATAATCTGGCGCCTCCCGAACTCAGCATTTAATGAAAGGAATCGCCATGCATAGAGTCAGCGCGCTCCTTTGCGCCTTAATCCTCTTCGTCGCCGTCTCCGCCAAGGCGGGAGAGTACCGCTATGTCTCCACCAACAGCTTCAAATGGTGGCTGGAGTCCAACAAACAGATGTTCATCGTCGACATCCAACCACCGGCCGACTACAGCCGCAGGCACTTCAGGGGGGCATTGGAAACCAACGCCTTCCCGGTGAAGAGCGAAGATGACAAGAAAAAGCTCGACGTGATCCTGGGTAAAATAGGTTCCGCCCGTGACGACATCGTCATCGTCTGCCCCAGGGGTGGTGGTGGAGCCAGGAACACCTACGACTACCTGAAATCCAGGGGGGTTGACGAGAAGCGGATGTACATCCTTGAGAAGGGGGCCGAAGGCTGGCCCTGGCCGACCCTGACCGTCACCGGTCGCTGAAACAACAGGAGCAAAAGATGATTCTGAAACGATTTATCGCAGCCGCAACCATGATCACTCTACTCGCCGCGCCAGCCGCCTGGGGTAAGAGCCGGGGTGGAGTGGTCAGCGTCGACGTCGACCTGACCGCCCAGGATGGGGGGAAGGAGACCAGGCTCTGGCTCCCCTACCCGGTAACCGACGAGAACCAGACAATAACCGGCATCAAGGTTACGGGTGACTACGCCGAATCGGCGGTCTACACCGACCGGACTAACGGCACCCCCATCCTCTATGCCAGTTGGCCGAAAGGGGTCAATAGCCGCAAACTAACCTTCACCTTTAACGCCGAGCGCCAGGAGGTTATCCGCCGCGACTTCCCGACAAAGGAGACAAACTGGGATCCGGCGGAGTACCGCCAGTACATGGGGGCAACAAGCCTGGGTCCGGTGGACGGCGAGGTGAAGAGGCTGGCCGACCGGATAACCAAAGGGAAGCTGACGGTGCTGGAGAAGGCCAGGGCCATCTACGACTGGACATGCGAGAACAGCTACCGCAACCCGAACACCAGGGGGTGCGGCAAGGGTGACGTCTGCCAACTACTCCAGGATCCCGGTGGCAAGTGTACCGACATATCATCCCTCTTTGTAGCCCTCTGCCGCGCCGCCGGGGTACCTGCCAGGGAGATATTCGGCATCCGCCTGGGGAAGAAGGAGACGGAGGAGATCACCACCTGGCAGCACTGCTGGGCAGAGTTCTACCTCCCCGGTTACGGCTGGGTGCCGGTGGATCCGGCCGACGTGCGCAAGGCGATGCTGGTGGAGAAACTGGAGCTAAAGGACGCCAAGACAAGGGAGTACCGCGACTACTTCTGGGGGGGGATCGACCCCTACCGCATCAGGATTGCAACCGGCCGCGACATCGTCCTCAACCCGTTACAGGCCGGTGCCCCCCTGAACACCTTCGGCTACCCATACGCCGAAGTGGGTGGGAATCCGGTGGACTTCTACGACCCCAAAAAGTTCCGCTACACCATCAGCTTCAGGGAGAAGTAATCCTTCGCTGCTGTGAAAAGCAACCATTGAAACGGATAAAGGCGGCCCATAGGCCGCCTTTATCCGTTTCTGCAGGAGCAACGCCCCCACATGTCAGCTCTGGCGACGGGCTACTGCGAAGATAGAGGTGCCTATGGGCAGGGGGACGCGGCGGAGGAAGCGGTTCTCCCATGTACCGAGCCGGGTGAGGAGAGAGTTGAGCGGACGCTGCGGGGCGGTTACGTCGGAGCGGACCTCCGGCGGCATGGTGCCGGCAGCTAAGAAGCGGCGGACAAGGCGAAGAAGGGCGATGGGGGGGAAGAGAAGGGCCAGGCGGTAGCTGGCCAGCTCCACGGACAAACCGGCCCCCTTTAGCAGGTCGACCACCTCCCGCCTGGTATAACGCTTTCTGGTCAGTACGGCGATGTCGTGGCTGCTGCGCAGGGATTCAAAGGCCACCAGGTTGAGCATCAGGATCCCCCCCGGCCTCAAGGCCCTGGAGAAGGAGGCGACCACCGCGGCGTCGTCAACCACCCATTGGTGGTAGAGAGTATCTATGGAGGTGATTATGTCGAAGCTGTCAGCCGGCAATTCCAGTGCGTTCAGGTCGGCCCGGAAAACATCGATCCCCCGCTCCCGAGTGAGAGCCAGGGCCTCGTCGCTGATGTCGCAGCCGCTCACTTTGCCGAAGGGGGTCAGCAGCTGGCAGAGCCTGCCGGTTCCGCAACCGGCATCGAGGATGCGAAGCCCCCTACCCCTTCTCAGCCGCTCCTCTGCCACCAGCCTGGCGATCAGGTCGTGGAGGGTGACGTACCACCAGTGATAATCCTCGACTTCAAACATCTGCCTGTATTCGCGGGGGTTCAACGGGGGGGCCTCCTCAACGGTTGGCAAAGAAGTCGCGCACGGCTGATATGACAGTCTCCCCGTGCTCCGGGGGGAGGGACGAGTAGATGGGGAGGGAAAGGATCTCGCCGGCAAGCCGCTCGGTGACCGGCAGGCTCCCCGGCCTGCAGCCGAGGAAGGAGTACCCCTCCATGAGGTGGATCGGATGTGGGTAGTTGATGCGCGTCTCGATCCCCCGGCTGGCGAGGAACTCCTGCAGCTCGTCCCTGCGGGAGGTACGGACGGTGTAGAGGTAGTATCGATGGTCCCTCCCGGGGCGTACGGACGGGAGGAGAAGGTCTCCCACCCCCTCCAGCCCTGCATTATAGCGGCCGGCGATCGCCACCCTCCCGGCAACCTCCTCCTCAAGCGTCTGCATGCGGTATGCGAGGATAGCCGCCTGAACCTCGTCCAGGCGGGAGTTGTACCCCTCCTCCAGGGAGTAGTATCCCCCCTCCATGCCGTAGAAGCGCAGCCGCCGCAGGCGGGCTGCCAGTTCCGGCGAGGAGGTTACGACCATGCCGCCGTCGCCGAATGCGCCGAGCAGCTTGGTGGGGTAGAAGGAGAAGGCCCCCATGACTCCAAAACTACCCACTCTCCTGCCGGCATACGAGGCGCCGGTTGCCTGGGCGCAGTCCTCGACGACAGCCAGGCCGTGGCGTCCGGCTACCTCGCCGATGGCCCCCATGTCGGCTGCCTGTCCGCAGAGATGCACCGGCAGGATGCAGCGGCTGCGTGGGGTTATGACCTGCTCCAGCAGAGCGGCATCCATTAGGTAGCTGTCCGCCTCCACGTCGACAAAGAGCGGCCTTGCTCCCGTGGCCCTAATGGCCGCCACGGTTGGCACGGCGGTGTTGGCCACGGTGATCACCTCGTCCCCTTCCCCAATGCCCAGGGCCTTCAGGGCGATGAAGAGGGCATCGGTACAGGAGTTCACCCCCACGCCGAATCCCGCTCCGCACCAGGAGGAGAACCCCTCCTCGAAGCGGCGCACGCTGTCGCCTAGGATGAGCCTCCCCGAGGAGAATACCCGGTCGACAACGGCCAGGATCTCTCCCCGGTGCCGTTCGTATTCAGGCAGGTACTCCCAGTACCTGACAACAGTCCCGCCACTAGCCATGACACCCCTCCTCCATCTCCCTGGCCAGCCGGGCAAGAAGCCTTGACCGCCTGTGGAAAAAACCGTAATCCCCCCCGGCCGCGACCTGCGCGGCAACATCATCGATCATCCTGCTGAAGTGGTCGCAGGGTGGAACAGTCACCATGTCGGATTTCCCATTAGTTACCACCCTGATCCTGCCGGCAAGGTCCGCCGGAGTGGTGAAGGCCCGCTCCAGGTGAACCGACCCCTCCTCGCCGACCAGCTCGTAAAAGCACTGGTAGTGGCAACCGAAGGCTATGGAGAAGGAGAACATCTCCCCCCTGCCGGTGACCGCGGTGCCGTCCGCCGAGAGGACAAGCCCATCTCGCCTCGTCGTATGTCCCCTGAACTCCCACAGATCATCGCCGAGATGGTAGAGCGCGGCCCCCAGGGGGTAGCGGGCCTGGTCATGAATAGATCCCCCCCCTTGCTCCGGGTCGAGGCGAAAGTCACCCCCCTTGGGGAAAGGGATGGTGAAGACCCCTCTCAGGCTCCTCACCCGACCGATCCCGCCGGAGGAGACGATATCCCTGACAACGGCATGCTGGGGGTGGTGGAGGTACATGAGGTTCTCGTAGAGCAGCCTGCCGCTCTCCTCGGCAACAGCCAGCATCCGCTCCACCGATTCGGGTGAGAGCCCCAGGGGCTTTTCGCAGATGACGTGCTTACCAGCACGCAGCGCCCTGATGCTCCACTCCTCGTGGAGATGATTGGGGAGGGAGATGTAGACCAGGTCTACTCCGGCGGAGGCGAGCAGCTCATCATGGGAGAGGATCGCCACTGCCGGGGAGGGGGCGCAAGAAGCCCCCTTCTCCGCTGAACTGCTGGAAATCGCGGTCAACGAGACAGCACTGCAGCAAGCCAGAGCCGGAATGAATTTTCTCCGGGCGATGTCCGAACAGCCTAGCACCCCCACCCTCAGGGGGGGGAAAGAGCAAGCTCCACCCATTACCCACCCCCCGAAAGAGGCGGGATCTCATAGACGACAACCCCGGCGCTGTTCGGATCGACGAAAAGGAAAAGAGGCTTCAAACCATTGATCCTCTTCTCCGGGTCGGTCATCACGTACTCTCCGTAAGGGACTTCCTGACTGACCAGCGGCTCGAATATCTCTCTCCCCAGGGCCGGCCTGTTGGCGTGGAGAAACCCGTCGGCGACGAAATAGCGGGCTCCCGCCTCGGCACCTGCCTGGAGAGCGCTCTCCAGCCCCACACCGGCAGGGATGTTGACCCACTCCCGCTCCGCATAGAAGGCGATGCGCGCCCAGCGGGTCATGATCTTCCCCGGCGGCAGATTCTCTTTCAGCACAAGGCCGATATGCTTTTCGTCCCTCCTGCCGTTGTCCATGGAGTAGTGGTAGGCCGAGTCCGGGACATCCGCTCTCACCTGGGGGATGAAGAGAGCCAGGGAGTAACATGCCGCTAGCGCCACCGCCGGCCGGAACATGCCGGAGGTAGACTCTCCCCCCCCAGGATTTCCCCGGGAGACAACTCCGAGCAGTTTCCCCTCGATAATTAGCAGGCCATTGGCGCCCCAGAGGAACAGGTAGGGGAGGTAGGGGTCGGCGTAACCACCCACGTAGTAGAAAACGATCAGGACTGCGAATGGTGCCAAAGCAGAGAGGATGAAGCCGTTTTTGGCCACCATGCGCCGGGAGAAACCGGAAGAGAGGAATCCGACCGCAGATAGCACCCAGAACCAGGGGGGGAGGATGGTCCGCCAGGTTTCGGCCAGGTTCCTGGCGATGTTATGCGGCAGGAAACCAGGATAATCGCGGATGATCTCCAGATACCCCTTGGGTTCATAGCCCGGGGCGTAGTTCAAGTCCGGCAGGTTGAGGTAGTAGCTCAGGGCGTCGTTCAGGGCACTGTCGGTCTTGGCCGACAACTGCCACTCCCCGGTGAGGTTATGCACCAGCAACATGTTGAAGAGGAAGGGGACGAGAAAAGCGGCGACATAGGCTACTGGAACCCGACGATCTGACAGGATATCGCGGTAGCAGAGCAGCAGGGGGAGCGGGAGCGTCACAAAGAGCAGAATACCCTCCGGCCGGGTCAGGTATGCCACCCCGAGGCACGCGCCAGCCAATCCCCCCCTGACCGGGGTCGGCCGGCTGAACATGCGCCACACCAGATAGATGCCGCTAAGCTGGAGGAGGTTGTAGCTTGCCTGGGTCATGACCTCGCACGAAGAGGAGACCAGCGGCGGCCAGACCACTGCCACCAGCGCGGCGCAGAGGGCCACGCGCCTGGAGAAGAGATCTCTCCCCAGGAGGTAAAGAGGGACAACGAGGAGGGAGCCGCAGACCAGGGAGACAAGCCGGCCGGCCAGTTCGAAGTCACCCACGAGCCTGCTGGCCATCCAGACGAGGAGTGGGTAGAAGCCGCTGAAGCCGATGCCCGACAACTCCCCCTGACTGACAGCCCGGGCGGCTGAGACATAGCCGGTGCCGTCGGTGGAGATGACATGGCAGAAGCGGAGGGAATAAACCCTCACGGCGGCAGCCAGGAGAACCAGAAGAACCATGACAAGCCAATCCGGCTTCTCCCGACAGAACCAGTCCGGCATCTTCAGCCTGCTTCCGCCAAACTGCCGCAACATATGGCTGGAGCATTCACCAAAGGGAACTCTCTTGTCCGCCGTCATTGGGCCCCCCTCACAGCAGCAGCGACAGGACGCTGCGTGCGCAGGAGTTCACCATCTCCCCCATGTGCACGAAGAAGCGCAGCTCACTCTGGGATAGCCAGCGGAAATCCGGGGGGAGCTCAGGCTCGACCCCGGGGGGGAGCTCCAGGACGCGATGATGGTGAGCCTCGCGAAAAAAGCGGGCACCCTCCTCGCTCTGCAGGCTCTCAAGAACCAGGGGGAAACTATCCTGAGAGCGGAACTCGTCGAAGAGGAAAGGCTTTGGTAGCCTGGCATTGCCGATGTAGTTGCCGGGGGTGAACTGGACTGTCGGCCCAAGCTGAACCAGGCTGCGGTTGCCCGGCTCCGCCTTGGCCTGCATGAGGAAGAAGCGCTCCCCGTCTTTCATGCGCGTCAGCAGGCCGATCACCCCTGTGCCAGGGTTGTCCAGGATGGGCTGCTGCCAGGAGGCGATCTCACGGCTCCCGGATTCAACCTCCAGGCCGATTACCCTGAAGAAGCGCCCCTCCTCGTGGGAAAAGGTGCCATCCCTGTCCATCCCCCACTCCTTCAGCCCGCTCAAGGGGCGCCTGGCCACGAGAAAGTGGTTGGCCGCCTTGCGGTCGTCGAGCCACTGAACCGTATCCCTGATCGAACCGCCCCTGGAGGAGATCCCCCGTGAGCCGCTCTCCTCGCCGTCGATGACCAGGGAGGAGAGAATGCTCCTGGTGCAGGCATGGACCAGGTTGTCCCTGGCCATCAGCCCTGCTATCTGCCTGGCGGTCAGCCAGATGAACCCATCGGGGAGCTCAGCCAGGTCATGGTCGTCAACCTGGACGATCATGTTGCGGTTGGACTTGAAGAGGAAGCGGCCTCCATCCTCGGTCTGCAGCTTGGCATAGATCACCCTCCCCCGGCCCCCGCCGAGAAAATAGTCGAGAAATGCCGGCGGCGAACCGCCATGGACAAGGGTGTAGTTGCTGTATGTCGCCTGCACTGTCGGGGAGAGCTGCACCGAGTTGATGTTCCCCGGCTCCTCCTTCGCCTGGAGACAGAAGTGCATCATACCCCGGATCCTCTTGGCCAGGATGCCGAGAATGCCTATCTCCGCCTGGTCAATGAACGGCTGGTCCCACTCCAGCTCTCCCGCCCGGGTTCGATGTCGCACATAGGCGCCGGTGATGGAGAAGAACCTGCCGCTGTCGTGGCGGATATTCCCCGTCTCCTCCTCCACCTGCCAGCCGTTCATCCCCATAAGCGAGCGGGTTCCCACCTTCAGATCGGCGGCGGCGAGACGGGCATCGATCCACCTCTCCACCTTCTTGTCCGTATGGAGGGAGAGCTTCAACCTGCGAGAGCGGATGACCTCCAGCCGCATATCCCTGTCGAGCCCCGTCAGCTCTTCCCGCCAGCCGCAGATCAAACTCCGTTCACTCTTTTTACTCATTACTTTGCGCTCTTATTTCCTCGGCAACAGTGCCGGCCACACTCCTGAGCATCACCGCTTCGCTCCTACGCCTGGCAGACAGCCTCTCCCTGACGACGAACTGGGGATCCCTGCTCAGGGCGAGATAGATCCGCCCGATGTATTCGCCGACGACGCTGATGGCCAGCATCTGTACGCCGCGGAAGAAGGCGGTTACCGAGGTCAGTGTCTCCAGATCGGTCAGTTCGCCATAGCTGGGGATGAAGGCATCGAATACCACGTCAGCCCCCATGTAGACACCGTACACTGCCAGGACAGTCCCGAGGATGCCGATAATCCTCAGGGGGATGAGGGAGTAGCTGACCACCATGTTCCCCCAGAGGGAGACGAGCTTGGTGAAAGTGTAGCCGGAGCGGCCGTGCATCCGTTCGTCGTGGCGCACGGAGAGCCGGCCGATATTGGCGGTGCTGCGCAGGATTATGGCGTCGATGTAGGGGTCGGGCCCGGTGTACCTGATGATCTCGCTTACGAGGAAACGGTTCATGATCTTGAAACTGGAGAGGTAGAGGTCTGCGGGCTTGTGCAGGATGATGTTGGCCATCCGGTCGTTCACCATGCTCCCCATGTTGCGCAGCATGCTGTCATTTTTCACGGCATAGTCGGAGTAGACCACGTCATACCCCTTCTCGATCTCCTCCACCAGGCGGCCGATCTCCTCAGGCGGGTTCTGGAAATCGTCATCCATGACGACGCACAGCTCGCCGCTTGCGCTGTTCAAGCCGGCCATGACCGCATTATGCTCGCCGAAGTTGCGCGCCAGCTTTATGTAGGTGATGATTTGGGGATAACTTTCATGAAGGCGTCGACAGATCAGGTCCGAGCTGTCCCTGCTGTAGTCGTTCACCAGGACAATCTCCAGGTCGAACCTGGCAGAGTACAGGTCGATCAGGGTATTGCAGAGAGACTCGATCGTCTTCGCCGCGTTGTACACGGGTATTACCACTGATAGAGCGAGCATTGCCTACCTCATCATTTCCTGGGGTTACGCATCCCTGGGGAACAAGCCGCGGGGTACGCTCGTGCCGGATCAATGCCGCTAAGAAAAGTGGCGCTGGCAGTGATCCGGATGCGGGAAAAACTTACTAATGATCAGGCAGATGCGGGGGGAGCGCGGGACGATCTTGGCAGCTGGGCTGCGGGCGGGAAGCTGGCGAGTTCGAGCGCTACGCACGGGACCAGGGTCGCTGGGAGAGAAATGACATGCGCCGGCGGGAGGATGGCGGCAAAGGAGTGGTAATCCTTGAGCACCTGCTTGCAGACCTTGATCTGGTTCTGCACGATCGCCCTGGGGCGGGGCTTGGGCTTGCCGTGGGAAGAAGAGCAGCCGCTCGACCACGGCAACCTCACCCCGAGGGCGACTAGACCCAGGGTGAGCAGGGCAATGACGAAGCCTATACTCTTTCTGTTGACCAGGGGGAAGAACAAGCCTAACTCCAGAACCGTGATACAGATATACGGTTAGAATATGTTTATCGCCCACAATTAGTCAAGCAAGTTTACGCCGGCCGCGGCCGAAAACGCCCAGCGGGAGCGGGAAGACGTGGGCGGAATAGAGGAGCAGAGGGGAGTTCATGGGATGATGAAATGGGAAAAAGGTCGTTGCAAGGGGCGGCGACTGATGTTAAAGAGGGTGTATGCGCCGGATCAAGTCCCTCGTCAACCCGATCATCATCCTCATAGTCGTCCAGATCGTCTGGATCGGCCTGGTGGTCTTCTGGACCCTCTGGTTCCTCGGCCGGCACGACGAGCTGCGGGAGCTGGCCAGGCAGTACCGGCCGGAGCTGGTCCCGCCGCACATCGACTGGAGCGTGCTGACCATCGGCATGGTGCTCCTCGCCACCATGCTCGTCGGGCTGTACGTCATCTTCATCTACTGGCGCAGGGAGGCGCGCCGCTACGCGGAGCAGAAGACCTTCATCTCCCAGATCACCCACGAGCTCAAGTCCCCACTGGCCTCGATCCAGCTCCACCTGGAGACCATCCGCCTGCGTCGGCCGCCGGCGGAGAGACTGGAGCGATTCCTCGACACCATGCTCTCCGACACCGAGCGGCTCAACAACCTGATCAGCAACTTCCTCCTGGCCGCCAAGCTGGAGCAGCGGATCGGCGACAACCACTTCACCAGCGTCGATCTGAGCCAGTTCGTCGCCGGCTGCGTGGACGACTTCCGCAGGCAGCTGCAGGACGACAGCTCCCTGACCACGGAGATTGAGCCGGGGATAAGGGCAGAGATCGAGACAGAGAGTATGCAGATGGTGGTGAGAAACCTCCTGGAGAACGCCTTCCTCTACAGCGCCGCTTCCCCGGAGGTCCGCCTTAGCCTGAAAAGGAGCGGCAGGCGGTGCCTTCTCACGGTGAGCGACAACGGCCGGGGGATACCGAGGGGGGAGCTGAAGAACATATTCCGCATGTTCTACCGGGTGAGGAGCAGCGGCGAAACCATCAAGGGTACGGGACTGGGGCTGTACATAGTCAAGTCGGTGGCCAGGAGACACAAGGGGAAGGTTACGGTGAGGAGCGATGGACCGGGCAAGGGGAGCAGCTTCAGCGTCATCCTCCCCATAGCTGGCGGTAACTAGGGAGGCACCATGGACAAGCCCCACATCCTCCTGGTGGAGGACGAGATCCACCTGGCCCGCGGCATCTGCTTCAACCTGGAGCAGGAGGATTTCCGCGTCAGCCACGTGGAGAGCGGCGAGGAGGCCATAAAGCTCCTGGAGTACGACCGTTTCGCCCTGATCATCCTCGACGTCATGCTGCCGGGGATGGACGGTTTCGCCCTCTGCCGCAGGGTGAGGGAGTCGGACGAGCGGGTCCCCATCCTCATGCTCACCGCCCGCTCCGAGGAGGGGGACCGGGTGACCGGCCTGGCCAGCGGCGCCGACGACTACCTGACCAAGCCCTTCAGTCTGGGCGAATTCCTCCTCCGTGTCCGGGGGATGCTGCGCCGCTCCTCCTGGTACACGCCGGAGCCGGTGGAAGAGGGGTACAGGTTCGGCGACAATGAGGTTTACCTCCTCTCCTACCGGGCCAGGACCGCCCAGGGGGAGATCGACCTAACCGACCTGGAGGTGCGCATGCTCACCCTCCTCTTCCAGAGGGAGGGGGAGACGGTCAGCCGCGGGGAGCTTCTGGAGCAGGTCTGGGGGTATGCCACCGACACGGAGACCCGCACCCTGGACAACTTCATCGTCCGTCTGCGAAAGTACTTCGAGCCCGACCCGGCCAACCCGGTCTATTTCCAGACGGTGCGTGGGATCGGCTACCGCT
Organism: uncultured Geobacter sp.; assembly: GCA_937871715.1. Lineage (GTDB taxonomy): Bacteria > Desulfobacterota > Desulfuromonadia > Geobacterales > DSM-12255 > CALMBF01. The sequence goes on from CALMOE010000071.1 coordinate 32,473, forward strand.
TCAGCCGCAAGAGGCAGTGAACAGTAAACAGTGGGTAGTAAGTAGTGAACGGCAATGGGCCGGGAGCTGACAGCTCCCGGCCCATTCTCACTTCTCACTTCTCACTTCTCACTTCTCACTGCCTTACACCCCTGCACGCTCCCGCAGTGCGTCGACCTTGTCGGTCCGCTCCCAGGTGAACTCGGGGAGCTCGCGGCCGAAGTGGCCATAGGCCGCGGTCTTCCTGTAGATCGGGCGTAGCAGGTCGAGCTGCTCGATGATCGCCCTGGGGCGGAGGTCAAAGACCTCGCGGGCGACCTGGGAGAGCTTTGCCTCGTCGATCTTGCCAGTGCCGAAGGTGTTGACCATCACCGAGACGGGCTCGGCAACGCCGATGGCGTAGGCCACCTGCACCTCGCACTTGTCGCACAGGCCGGCTGCCACCAGGTTCTTGGCCACATAGCGCCCCATGTAGGCAGCGGAACGGTCCACCTTGGAGGGGTCCTTGCCGGAGAAGGCACCGCCACCGTGCCTGCCGGCGCCGCCGTAGGTGTCGACGATGATCTTGCGGCCGGTGAGGCCGCAGTCCCCCATGGGGCCGCCGACCACGAACCTGCCGGTTGGGTTGACGAAGATGCGGGTGTTGTTGTCCATCAGGTGGGCCGGGATGACCTTCTTGATGACCAGCTCGACTATCCCCTCGCGGATGGCGTCGTAGGTCACCTCAGGTGAGTGCTGGGAGGAGATGACCACCGTGTCCACATAGACCGGCCTGTCGTCCTCGTAGCGGACCGAGACCTGGGACTTGGAGTCGGGACGGAGGAAGTTGAGAACCCCGCTCTTGCGCTCCTGGGAGAGCTTCTCCACCAGCTGGTGGGCAAGGAGGATCGGCATGGGCATCAGCTGCTCGGTCTCGCGGCAGGCGTAGCCAAACATGATCCCCTGGTCACCGGCACCCTGGTCCTTGAACATCCCCTCCCCTTCGGTAACCCCCATGGAGATGTCCGGGGACTGCTTGTCGATGGAGGTGAGGATGGCGCAGGTCTCCCAGTCGAACCCCATGGCCGAGTCGTTATAGCCAATTTCCCTGATGGTCTCCCTGGCGATCTTGGGGTAGTCGATGACTGCAGAAGTGGTGATCTCGCCGGCAATGACCGCCATGCCGGTGGTTACCATGGTCTCGCAGGCGACCCTGGACCTGGGGTCCTGGGTCAGGATGGCGTCGAGCACGGCATCGGATATCTGGTCGGCAACCTTGTCGGGGTGACCCTCGGAGACCGACTCGGAACTGAAGATGTAATTTTTCCTGTCCATCAAGAAACCTCCGTCAACTGCCTAACTGCTGAATTGGGAATTAAATAAAGACTGATATTTATAGCTTCGCAGGGCGGACATTGTCAAGCCAAAAGCCCCTGCCTGGATTGACATCCAGGCGCTGCGGGGCTATAGGTACGCTGGGAAAGACACAATGGGGAGGGTTGTGATGCACGTCTATTCGGCAATGTTCGAGCTGCGCCTGCCGTGCAGGTCGCTGAAGGGGAAGCGTGGTATCGTCAAGAGCATCCTGGCAAGGGCGAGACAGCGCTTCAACCTGGCAGCCGCAGAGGTGGGGATGGCGGACAACCCAGAGAGAGCCCTGCTCGGTTTCTCCACCGTCAGCGGCAGTCGCATGCTTGCACGCCGTCAGTTGGAGGAGCTGGAGGAGTGGCTGGTTGAGGAGCGGCCGGACCTGGAGATAGTCGCTGCCGAGATTGAGGAGCGCTGAAGCCGGGAGTTTGGCCTCAGTCGATGCTGTCCGAATAGTGGGCTGAGATCTCACCGCGCAGGAAGGAGTCTACCTGTCCCGCAGTGGGGAGCTGCAATGCCCTGGCAACCAGCTCCTTCGCCTCGGCGAGGGAGCAGCGGCGCAGGATCTGCTTCACCCGGGGGATTGAGGGTGGTGACATGGAGAGTTCGTCGAAGCCAAGCCCGAGGAGGATGGGGAGGCAGGACGGGTCACCGGCCATCTCCCCGCAGATGCAGGCATCTATGCCGGCAGCATGGGCTGCATCCACCACCTGCCTGAGGGAGCGGAGGATCGCCGGGTGGAGCGGCTCGTATAGATGGGAGAGGTGCTCGTTGGTCCTGTCGATGGCCAGGGTGTACTGGATCAGGTCATTGGTGCCGACGCTGAAGAAATCCACCTCTCCGGCAAGGAGGTCGGCGGTCAACACAGCCGAAGGGATCTCGATCATGATCCCCAGCTTGATCTTCTCGTCGAACGGCACCCCCCCGGCGCGCAGCTCCTCCTTGACCTCTGCCACAAGCCGCTTGACAGCGCGAATCTCGGCAACCCCGGAAATCATCGGGAAGAACATGCGCACCTGGCCGAAGGCGCTGGCGCGGAGGATGGCACGCAGCTGGGGACGGAAGGTCTCCTCGTTCCTCAGGGAGAGGCGTATGGCCCTGAGCCCCAGGGCAGGGTTGAGCTCGTCGTCAAGGTTCAGGTCCGGGACGAACTTGTCCCCACCAACGTCCAGGGTGCGGATGCTCACCGGATGGGGGGCCATGGCCCTCACCATGGAGAGGTAGGCCGCGAACTGCTCCTCCTCGCCGGGGAGCTCGCCCCGGTTCATGAAGAGCATCTCGGTGCGGAAGAGCCCGACCCCTTCACCGCCATGCCCCTTGAGGGAAGGGACCTCCTCGACGAACTCCACGTTCCCTTTAAGGGCTATGCGATGGCCGTCGACGGTCTCCGCAGGCAGATCCCTTAGCTTGGCCAGCTCCCGCTCGCAGTATTCGTAATACTGCTTGCGCCCCAGGTATTCGCGGAAAGTGGCATCATCGGGATTGACCACCACCGCGCCGCTGGCTCCGTCGATAATGATCCGGTCGCCACTTTTCAGAGTCGAGGTGGCGGTCTCAAGGCCGACAATCGCGGGGATCTCCATGGCCCGGGCCAGTATGGCCGAGTGGGACGTCTTCCCCCCCAGGTCGGTGACAAAACCGATGACCCTGTTCTTGTCGATCTGCAAAACATCAGCCGGTGAGAGGTCGTGGGCGATGACGATGACCTTGCCTTCCACCTCCTGCAGAGGCTCCTGGGTCACGCCGACAAGGTGGCGGAGAATCCTCTCCCCAACGATCTCCACGTCGCTGGCCCGTTCCCGCAGGTATTCGTCCTCGATGGCCTCGAAAAACTGGCGATACCTCACCAGGGTCCTCTTCAGCGCCCCCTCGGCGTTGATGCACGCCGATTCGATGCAGGCAACCGTCTGGCCGGAGAGCATGTCGTCGTCAAGGATCATCAGGTGGGTATCGAGGACGTAGAGGTGCTCCGGCCCGCGCTCGGCCTCCAGCTGGGACTTTATCAGGCGAAGATCATCCCGGACACTCCCCACCGCCTGGATGAATCGTTCCACCTCGGCATCCACATCCCCGGGAGGAACGGGGTGCTCCACGACCGCCACCCTGCTGCGATCGGTCACCCTGGCCATACCGATGGCGATTCCGGGAGAAGCCGCAATCCCCTGCAGCATCAGGTTTTCACTCCTCGCCGAAGCCATTCTCGATAAGCTCTCCCAGGGTGCGGAACGCCTCTTCCTCATCCCCCCCGGCAACCTTCAGGCCGATTACGGTCCCCTTTGCTGCGGCGAGCATCATGATCCCCATGATGCTCTTGCCGTTAACCTCGATACCTTCCCGGACAACCTTTATGTCCGACTTGAACTGGCTGGCAGTCTTGACGAACAGTGCCGAAGCCCTGGCATGCAAGCCGAGTTTGTTGACAATGGTAAACTGCTGCTCAAGCATGATATTTCAACTCCTTGAAGACTCTACTTTTTCAGGTAGTCGCCGGCCACCGCAACCCCGTCACGGCCGCAATCCCTTATCTCAGCAGCCAACTCGGCCACCTGGTAGCGGCTGCGGTCCGAGGCGAACTTGATCAGCATGGGGAGGTTTACCCCGGTGAGCACCTCCACCCTGTTCTCTTCAAGGAAGGAGAGGCTCATGTTGGAAGGGGTGCCGCCGAACATGTCCGTCATGATGATTATGCCGCCAGTGGATACCGACTTGATGGCTGTGGCCAGGGAGTTGCGGATGACGTCGACCGAATCATCCGGCCTGATCTCCACGGCAACCGCAGCATCAATCGGTCCGACTATCATCTCCGCAGCGTTGATCAGCTCTGCGGCAAGCTTGCCATGGGCAACTACGACTAGTCCTATCATAATTCAACTCTTCTCCATGTCCCGATGTGTGACCTTGAGGGAAAGTTTCTTGCTGGCAAAAAACTCCTTCAAGACTTCGATGATTACCACCGAACGGTGGCGGCCGCCGGTACAGCCGACGGAAATAGTGAGGTACGACTTCCCCTCCCGCTGGTAACGGGGGATGAGGAAGTCGACAAACCAGAGGAAGCGGTCGAGAAACTCGCTGGTGTCGGTCTGGCCGAGGACGAACTCCCGCACCCCTTCATCCAGGCCGGAAAAAGGCTTCAGCTCCAGCACGAAATGTGGGTTGGGGAGGAAGCGCACGTCCATCACCAGGTCGGAGTCTACCGGCACGCCGTAGCGGAAACCGAAGGACTGCAGGTGCAGATTGAAAAGCCTCGGGGCGCTCTCGCCACAGACCATGGCGACGATCAGCTCTTTGAGTTGGTGGGTATTCAGCTCCGAGGTGTCGATGATGTGGGTTGAGCTTCTCTGCAGATCGACGAGCTGCTCCCGCTCGTACCTGATCGCGTCCAGCACCGAGCCGCCGATCAGTGCGGGGTGGCGGCGACGGGTCTCGGAAAAGCGCCTGATCAGCACGTTGTCGCTGGATTCGAGAAAGAGTATCTCCACCCTGTGGCCGGCATCGCGCAGCTCCTGGAAGACCCTCTCGTGCCCCTTGAAGAAGTCCCTGGCACGAATGTCGATGACTATGGCCACATTCCTGATCCGCTCCGACGACTTTTCCACCAGGTCGATGAACACCTGCAGCAGGGTCAGGGGGAGATTGTCGAGGCAGAAAAAGTCCTCATCCTCCAAGGCGCGGATGGCCGTCGACTTGCCGGAGCCGGAGAGGCCGGTTATGACGCAGATCCGCAGCTTACTCAACCTCGTCACCAATCGGCCTGACCTCCAGGCGGGACATGAGCTTCTCGTGGAACTCCCTGGCTGAGTGATACCCCATCCCCTTGAGGAGGAAGTTGCGCGCCGCCACCTCGATGATGGAGGTCAAGTTCCTCCCCGGTCGAACCGGGATGCTGATGTGGGGGAGATCGACCCCGAGGATGGTATAAACCCGGTCGTCGATACCCAGACGGTCGTACTCATGCTCCGGATCCCACTCCACCAGCTCCAGGACCATGTCGATGATCTTCTTCTCCCTGATGGAGGATACGCCGTACAGGTCCTTGATGTTGATTATCCCCAGGCCGCGGATCTCCATGTGGTACTGGATCGTTTCACCTGCCTGCCCCACTAGGGATGCGGGCATCTTCTTCTTGATCAAGATGATGTCGTCACCCACCAGGCGGTGACCGCGAATCACCAGGTCCAGGGCGCATTCGCTCTTGCCGATGCCGCTCTTCCCCAAAAGGAGCACGCCGACGCCGAGAACGTCCACCAGCACCCCATGGATATGGGTTGTGGGGAGAAGCTTCTCCTCCAGGTACTTGGTGATCAGGGAGATGAATATGGATGACTGCAGGGGGGTGACCAGCACCGGTATGCCGGCCCTGTCGGCCTCCTCCAGAAGGAAATCTGGGGGCTGGAGCCCCTTGGTGATGATCAGGCAGGAGAGGGGGAAGGAGAAGAAGCGGGCTACGTCCGCGGCTGCCTGCTCCACGGGCTTCTGCCTGAGGTAGGATATCTCCGTGTTCCCCAGCACCTGCAGCCTGTCGGGATGAAGGTGCTCAGTATAGCCGGTCAGGGCCAGGCCGGGCTTCTGGATACGGGAGCTGTAGAGTCTGTGGGAGAGGCCGCCCTCCCCGGCAAAAAGGGTGAGATCCAGGCCGTACTCCTTGTCGGCGAGGAGATCATGAATGGTGAGACAGATCGTGTTCAACAGCGTCTCTCCTGTTCGGCGATCACGGCGTGAATGGCAGGGGCGTCCGCTGCCTCGAGCAGAGCCTTGCGCACCGACGGCTCCTTGAGAAGACGGGATATTCTCGCCAGCATCCGCAGGTGGGTATCCACAGCGGTTTCGGAGGCGAGCATGAGAAAGAAGAGATGGGCCTTGCGGGCATCAAGGGAGTTGAAATCAACCCCCTTGATGCTCCGCCCGAAAACCAGCACCGGTTCCGGCCGAAAACCGCGCAGCTTGCCGTGGGGGATGGCCACGCCGTCACCTATGCCGGTGCTGCCGAGCTGCTCCCGCTCGCGCAGGATCCTGACTATTTCGGACTGATCAAGCTCCGGATAGCGTGCCACCACGTTGGCGGAGAGCTCGACCAGCACCTCGTCCCTGGTCACAGCGGCAAGCACGGGAATTATTGCCTCAACCGGCAGATCCAGTTGCATTAATCCATCTCCAGCGGGCAGCCGGCCAACAGCGGCAGGCTACCCCCTAGCCGGCTCGATCAGTCCGTAGTTGCCATCCTTGCGACGGTAGATGACGTTGATATTTTCCGAACCCGAGTCGGTAAAGACAAGGAAGTCCTTGTGCATCAGGTCCATCTGCATGACAGCCTCGTCCACGGACATCGGCTTGATGGAGATGGGCTCTGAGCGGATCACCACCGGCGCCTGCTGCTGCTCGACGCTCGCAGCCTGGACGATGGTCCTGCGACCCTCGCGACCGCGGGACTCCGCAGCCGGCTTGTGACCCTTGAGGCGCTCCTTGTAGCGGCGCAGTTGGCGCTCGATCTTGTCAACCACCGCATCGATGGAGGCGTACATGTCGTTGGTCGCCTCCGATGCCTTGATGGTAACACCCTTGGCATTAAGGGTTATCTCGGCGATGTGCCTGATCTTCTCCACGGTCAGGTATGCCTGGGCGATAATCGGCTCGTCGATGTATTTCTTCACCTTCTCCAGCTTCTCATCCACGTACCCCTTCAATGCATCAGACTGCTCCATGTGCCTGAATGTGGTCGTAATCTGCATAACTTCCTCCTGTGATGATGGTTTACTGCCGTTTAACTGTCCCGAAAGAGGGGGGGGACCACCCCCGCAGGCGTCAGAAGAGACGCTTGCGTTCCGAGGAAGAGCCGATGCGCAGCATCTCCCTGTACTTGGTAACGGTTCTTCTCGCAATGTTTATGCTGCTCGATGCCAGCATCTCCGCCAGGGCCTGGTCGCTGAGGGGCTTGCGCGGGTCCTCGGCCTCGATGAGCTCCTTTATCCGCCGCTTGACGCTCTCGGAAGCCACGAAATCGCCGCCGTTGACCGAGATGGCACTATTGAAGAAGTACTTCATCTCGTAGATCCCCTGTGGGGTATGCATGTACTTGTTGGTGGTAACCCTGCTTACCGTTGATTCGTGCATGCCGATGTCCTCGGCAACGTCCCGCAGCACCAGGGGGCGCAGGTAATCGATCCCCTTCTCGAAGAACTCCCTCTGGAACTTGACGATGCTCTTGGCCGCCTTGTAGATCGTCCTCTGCCGCTGCTGGATGCTCTTGATGAGCCAAAGAGCCGAGCGGGTCTTCTCGCTGACATACTCCTCGGTGCCGCTGTCCATCTCCTTAATCCTGGTATCGGAATAAAATGGGTTGAGGCGGAGCATGGGTAGCCCCTCGTCGTTGAGGACCACCAGATAGTCATCCCCCACCTTGTAGACGAAGATGTCCGGCGATATGTACTGCACGTCATCGTGGCCGAACATGTGGCCCGGTTTTGGATCCAGCCCGGAGATGATCTTGGCCGCTGTGAGTATGTCCTGCACCCCGACCCCGAGGGCACGGGCTATCTGCTTGTATCTCTTCGTCTCCAGATCGCGGAGGTGGTCACGGAGGATTGCCTCCACCACCCCCCCATCCATCTCCAGCATCCTCACCTGGATCAGCAGGCACTCCTGCAGGTTCCTGGCTGCCACCCCCGGCGGGTCGAACTCCTGTATCCGTTCGAGCACGTTCTCAACGCAATCGGCAGCTACCTCGCAGGAGATGGCGACATCATCGACTGTACTGCGCAGGTAGCCATCCTCGTCGATGTTGCCGATGATCTCCACCCCGACCTCGGTCTCTTTCTCGTCGAAGCGGGAGAGGTGCAGCTGCCAGAGGAGATGATCGGCCAGCGTCCCCTTCCTGGTGATGAGGTTCTCGAAGGAGGGTCTCTCCTCATCGTCTCCGTACTGCTCGCCGGCGCTGTAGTTGTAACCCTCCAGATAGCTGTCCCAATCCAGCTCCCGGATCGTTTCGCTCCCTGCGGTTACCTCATTGAACTGCTCCCCCTCCTCATCATCCCCGGGATGCTGCTCCTTCTCGAGGATCTCGACCTGCTCCGCCTCCTTGACCTCATCATGGTCAAGGGTCTCCTCCAGGATGGGATTCTCCTCAAGCTCCTGGCGGACAAGATCCTGCAGCTCGATGCGCGACAACTGTAAAAGCTTGATAGCCTGCTGCAGCTGGGGGGTCATCACCAGCTGCTGGGTCAGCTTCATCTGTTGCCGCATCTCAATTGCCATCAACTAAGTCCTTTGCTTCCGGGGTCTATGGGGTCTAAAGCCTGAACTTCTCGCCCAGGTATATCTCCCTGGCCTTCCTGCTGGAGGCGATCTCCTCGGGGGTACCGCACTCCAGGATCTCTCCGCTGTTGACTATATATGCCTTGTCGCAGACCCCCAATGTCTCGCGGACATTGTGGTCTGAGATAAGTATACCAATACTTTTCCCCTTTAGTTCGGCGATGATGTTCTGGATATCGATGACCGCTATGGGGTCAATGCCGGCAAAGGGCTCATCCAGGAGGATGAAGCTCGGATTTGTGGCCAGGGCCCTGGCAATCTCCACCCTACGGCGCTCACCCCCGGAGAGGGCATAACCGTAACTTTTCGCTATGTGGGTGATGCGAAACTCGCTCAGCAGCTCATCCACTCTCTCCCTGCGCAGTTGCCGGGAGGGTTCGATGGTCTCCAGGATCGCCAGGAGGTTCTCCTCCACGGTCAGCTTCCTGAACACGGATGGCTCCTGGGGTAGATAGCTGATGCCGCACCTCGCCCGCATGAACATGGGGAGATTGGTTATGGGACGGTCACCCAGCAGGACCTCCCCCCCATCCGGACGGCAAAGCCCGACCACCATGTAAAAGGTGGTAGTCTTGCCAGCACCGTTCGGGCCGAGCATGCCGACTACCTCGCCTGCGGAGAGGTCAAGGTCGATGCCGCCAACCACCATCCGGCCTGCGAAGGACTTCTTCAGCCCCCTGGCGTGCAGGGAGCTATTTCTTGGGGTTTCCATCCGTCTTCCCCTTGGGATGGATGACGGCATCCACCCTCTCCCCCGGGCCGGAGGTCACCTCGCTCCGTTCGGCATCCAGATAGTAGATGATCTGCTTCCCGGAGATGATGTCTCCCCCCTGGAAAACCCTGGGATTGCCGTCTAGGACAATCCTGGAGAGCCTTGCATCGTAGATGGCATGGGCAGCCTCAGCCCTGCGCCCCCCCTGGACGATGCGCACGTTGCCGGAAACCTCGGCACTGCTCACCTCGCCGCCTTCCTGGGAGTAGTTGACCACCAGCCTGTCGCCATAGATCGTAATGTCTCCCTGACGGGCAACCACGTTGCCGCTGAATGTGGCCATCTTCCTGGCGTTGTCGGCAGACAGCTCATCCGACTTGATCCTGATCGGCTCATCCCCCCTTGACTGCAGAGGGGTAGTCTCGGCCGAAAGCGGACCGGCCATGGTCATGACTATAAGGATGGCTGCAAGGGCAAACCGCATCATTTATCGCTCTTTCCCGGATAGATTGTGGCAGAAACCCGGCTTTTAATCCGTGCCTGCTGGCCGGCAACGTCAAGATCCATGCCCACCCCCTCCACAGTCATCCGCCCGTCGACCAGCCTGACTTGGGCAGCTGTGCTGAAGGCGCGCCTTGCAGTGTCATAGGTAACCCGCTGGGTGGCAAAGGATATACCCCCCTCCCCCCTGGCATCCACATCTCCGGCCAGGGTCACCCTTCTGGCAGCGTGCTGGTACTCGCCGCGACGAGCGGTCACTGTCACCGGCCCCATCCCCGACTTATGCAGGGTGAAGCGAAGATCCTTCAGGACGGAGAGATCCTTCCCCTTATTGTAATCGCCGCTTGCCGCGAACAGCTCCCACAGCTTCTGCCCGGCATCGGACTCGGTAAAATGGAGCGACTTCAGCGCCAGATCCACCGGGGCGGAAGGGGAGGATGCCTGTTTTTTTTGCTGCCCGTTGCGATTGAAATAACGGAAAACAACCACCAGGAGAGCAACTGTAGCCAGCAGGACGAACAGCCCCAGCAGACGTCTGACAAAACGGGAGTTGATCATATTAATTGGGTTCGAACTATAGCATTTTAGCCGATGTGAGTAAAGGGGTTTGTAAACAGTACATTCAAAGTTGGCACAAAGTTTGTATCAAAAAAGGCCGCCCAGATTGGCTGGCGGCCTTTTAATACACAGAATACTGCGAAGTTGTCAGAAATAGCGGGCCGTCACCTCTGTCCAGCTCCCCTGGGCCTTCATGATCATGTCGCACACCTCCCTCACCGCCCCCCAGCCACCCCCCTTGGCCGTGACGTACTGCACGTGGGGAAGCACCTCTGCCACGGCATCGGGGGGTGCGGCGGCAAAACCGACCTTGCGCAGCACCGGAATGTCTATGACATCATCACCGATGAAGGCGACCTGATCCTCCTTCAGCCCGGTTTCGGCCAGGATGGCGAGAAAAGGTGTCAGCTTGTCGATGGCCTTCTGGTGAACGATCTCGATCCCCAGCTCCTTGGCCCGGTTGGTCACCACCATAGACTGCCTGCCGGAGATGATCCCAACCTCCACGCCGCTGCGCTGCAGCATCTTGATGCCGTGACCGTCCTTGACGTTGAAGAACTTGCTCTCCACGCCGTTGGAATCGAAAATGATCCTGCCGTCGGTCATCACACCGTCAACGTCCAGCAGCAGGAGCCTGATCTTTTTCAGGCGCTCTTCCATGGTTTCCCCCCCCATTGCCATCTCAGGCTATCCCCGCCTTCAGCAGGTCGTGGAGATGAACGATCCCCACCGGCAGTGCCGAATCCGCGCTCTCGAAAACGAACAGGGAGGTTATGGAGTACTCCTCCATCCGCTGCAACGCCTTGGCAGCCAGGTCTTCGGCGAGTATCCGCTTCGGGCTCACGGTCATCAGATCGGCAGCCGGACGCTCCATGAAATCCACACCGCGCTCCAGGGCGCGGCGCAGGTCGCCGTCGGTAACCACCCCGATGAGGGCTCCGTTGCCATCCACCACCCCGGTGCACCCCATCTTCTTGGAGGTGATCTCGAAGATCGCCTCGCGCATGGGGAGTTCCCCCTTGACCAGGGGGAGGTTTTCCCCTGAGTGCATCATGTCCTTCACCTTGAGGAGGAGCTTCTTACCCAGGGAGCCCCCAGGGTGGAAGAGGGCAAAATCCTCGGCCCTGAAGCCACGCTGAATAAGGAGGGCAACGGCCAGGGCATCCCCCATGGCCAGTGTGGCGGTGGTGGATGCGGTGGGGGCCAGGCCGAGGGGGCAGGCCTCCTCGCTGACGGCCACGTTGAGGAAGACGTCGCCGCACTTCGCCAGGGTTGAATTGGGGTTGCCGGTCATGGCGATCAGACTGGCACCGATCCTCTCCACTATGGGGAGGATGCGGATCACCTCGTCGGTCTCGCCGCTATTGGAGATGGCGATCACCACATCCCCCTTGATGATCATCCCCAGGTCACCATGGATCGCTTCCGCCGGGTGGAGGAAAAAGGCCGGGGTTCCGGTGGAGGCCATGGTGGAGGCTATCTTCTGGCCTATGAGGCCGGACTTCCCCATGCCGGTGACCACCACGCGCCCCTTGGAGCGGAGTATGAGGGAAATGGCGCTTTCGAACTCTCCGTCTATGGAGTCGGCCAGCTGGCTGAGTGCCTCGGCCTCGATGCGGATAACTTTTTTCGCTTCTTCGATAATCATTCAAACCCCTCCCGACCTCCCCTTATCAGGGGAGGGGGAATTCTGTGTCGTGTTAAGCCTCCCCCCTGACAAGGGGGGATTGAGGGGGGTTCGCCCCCCCTATTTGACGATGGCGTCAATATCCTTGAGCTTCTTCAGCAGCACCCCCAGATCGGAGAGCTTGACCGAGTTGGGACCGTCGCACAGGGCCTTGGACGGGTCCTCGTGCACTTCAAGGAAGACACCGTCAATACCTGTGGCAACAGCCGCCCGGGCAAGGTACTCGACGAACTCCCGCTGGCCGCCCGATGAGCCCCCCTGGCCGCCGGGGAGCTGGACGCTGTGGGTGGCATCGAAGACCACCGGGTAGCCGAGGCGCCGCATGATGGGGAGGCTGCGCATGTCCGAGACCAGGTTGTTGTAGCCGAAGGAGACCCCCCGCTCGGTGAGGATCAGGTTGTCGTTGCCGGAGGCGACAGCCTTGCCAACCACGTTCTCCATGTCCCACGGGGCGAGGAACTGCCCCTTCTTCACGTTCAGAACCCTGCCGCTCTTCGCGGCGGCCACTACCAGGTCGGTCTGGCGACAGAGGAACGCCGGAATCTGCAGGATGTCCAGCACCTCGGCCGCCGGCTCGATCTGCTCTATGCCGTGAATGTCGGAGAGGAGCGGCAGCCCGAAGGTGCTCTTCACCTTGGCGAGGATGCGCAGCCCCTCGGCAATCCCGGGTCCGCGGAAGGAGGTCACCGAGGTACGGTTGGCCTTGTCATAGGACCCCTTGAATATCAGCTGCATCCCCACCTTGTCGGTGATCTCCATCAGCAGCTCGGCGGCCTTCAGGGTGGCAGCCTCGTTCTCCAGGACGCATGGCCCGGCAATCAATACCAGCGGGTTCGCCCCGCCGATCTTCACGTTTCCGACTGAAATTTCCTTGACCACGATATCTCCTCTTCTCTACCTTTTCCTGTTTTCCATGGCAGCGGCAATGAACGCCCGGAAAAGGGGGTGGGGGTTGAGGGGGCGCGACTTGAACTCGGGGTGGAACTGGCAGCCGACAAACCACGGGTGATCGGCGATCTCCACCACCTCCACCAGGTCAACCTCCTTGTAGATGCCGGAAAGCACCAGGCCGTGGGAGGTCAGCACTTCGCGGTAGGCGTTATTGAATTCGAAACGATGGCGATGCCGCTCGGAGATCTCCGCACCGCCGTAAGCCTTCTGGGCGAAACTCCCCTTTGCCAGGGAGCAGGGGTAGGCACCCAGACGCATGGTACCACCCTTCTTCACAACCCCCTTCTGCTCCTCCATCAGATGGATCAACGGGTTCTCGCAGTCGCTGCGGAACTCGGCGGAGTAGGCATCCTTCAGGCCGCAGACGTTGCGGCCGAACTCCACCACCGCCATCTGCATCCCCAGGCAGATGCCGAAGAAGGGGACCCTCTTCGTCCTGGCATACTCGATGGCCGAGATCTTCCCCTCCGTACCCCGCTCGCCGAAGCCGCCCGGGACAAGGATGCCGTCCACGTCTGCGAAGGCGTCGCTTGGACCATCCTGCTCGACCTTCTCCGCATCCACGTACTTGAGGATAACCCGGCAGTCGTTGGCAATGCCGCCGTGGGTGAGGGACTCGGAGAGGGACTTGTAGGAGTCAGCCAGGTCTACGTACTTGCCGACGATGGCGATCCTCACCTCGCCATGGGCCGGGGAGCGAAGCTTGTCCACCACGCTCTGCCAGGGCGAGAGGTCCGGCGACTTGGTCCAGATGTTGAGCTTCTCCACCACCTGGTCATCCAGCCCCTCCCTGTTCAGCGCCTGGGGTACGGCATAGATGTGGTCCGCATCGGGGGAGGTGATGACCGCCTTCTCGTCCACGTTGCAGAAGAGGGCGATCTTCCTCTTCAGCTCCCGCGGCACCTCATGCTCGCAGCGGCAGAGGAGGATGTCCGGCTGGATGCCGATCTGCTGCAGCTCCTTGACCGAATGCTGGGTCGGCTTGGTCTTCAGCTCGCCGGCGGTCTTGATGTAGGGGACCAGGGTGAGGTGGAGGTAGAGGACATTGCCATGACCTCGGTCGGCCTTGAACTGGCGGATCGCCTCCAGGAAGGGGAGGGACTCGATGTCACCGACAGTGCCGCCAACCTCGACGATGGCCACGTCGCTACCCTTGGCGTTTTCCAGAATTTTGCTCTTGATCTCGTCGGTGATGTGGGGGATCACCTGGACGGTCCCCCCCAGGTAGTCGCCGCGCCGCTCCTTCTCGATGACCGAGAAGTAGACCTGGCCGGTGGTGAAATTGCTCTTCCTGGAGAGCCGGGCGCTGGTGTAGCGCTCGTAGTGCCCCAGGTCAAGGTCGGTCTCGGCACCGTCATCGGTGACGAAAACTTCGCCGTGCTGGAAGGGGGACATGGTCCCCGGGTCAACGTTGATGTACGGGTCCAGCTTCTGCATGGTCACCCGCAACCCCCTGGCCTCCAGGAGGGCTCCCAGGGACGCCGAAGCCAGCCCCTTGCCGATTGAGGAAACAACACCGCCTGTCACAAAGATGAACTTGGTTTTCATAGATATAATGCTCCATTAAAAACGTGAAAAGTGAAGCAGGAAAGGCCCGCATTTCCGGACCGCACACCCTTCACTTTCACACTTCACTTCTTTTTTGCTGTTCGTTACTTACTGAGTCTGGCCAGTACCGCGTCCAGATCCCCCGGGGTATCGACGCCGATGGAATCATGGGATGTCTCCACCACCTTGATGCGATAACCGTTCTCCAGGACCCTCAGCTGCTCCAGCTTTTCCGCCATCTCCAGATAGGTGGGGGACATCTGGGCGAACTGGAGGAGGAACTCGCGGCGATATACGTAGAGACCCACATGCTTGTAGCAGAGGAGCCTCCCCGAGACAAAGGCATCGTCCTTCAGGTCGTTCCACTTGTCGCGGAAGTTGGGGAGGGGCGAACGGGAGAAGTAGAGTGCATACCCCTCCCAGTCGGTCACCACCTTGACCACGTTGGGGCTGAGGAAGTCGTGCAGGGTCCTGATCCTCGACTTGAGGGTGGACATGGGGAGTGCCGGGTCGGCCACCAGCGGCTCAATCGCCTCGTTGATCATTGCCGGCTCGATGAGGGGCTCGTCCCCCTGAACATTGACGATGATCTCGGAGTCGAGCCTGGCCGCCACCTCTGCCAGCCGGTCGGTGCCGGTCTCGTGGCTGGTGGCGGTCATCTCCGCCCTGCCGCCGAAGCCGCGCACAGCTGCGGCGATCCGCTCGTCGTCAGTGGCCACGACAACCTCTGATACCAGGGGGGTGCGCATGGTCCGCTCGTAGACATGCTGGATCATCGGCTTGCCCATGATATCGGCCAAAGCCTTCCCCTCAAAACGGGTTGAACCGTACCTGGCAGGAATAATCGCTGTAATTTTCATAGGATATGAGGACCGTCTGGATAATTGTGCAATACCGGCCTACCATCGGAACCGGTATCAGTCCCTCTAATTGCGGCGGGACGTATAACGCTACATCATCTGCACAGGAGTGTCAAGGCAGTATTGGCCCTCGGGAGTGCCTGGCAGAGAAGGCAAAGTTTGCCGTTATTGAAGCAGCCGCCCCCCCTTGTCGCCTGGCCAGGCACCCCCAGGAAACGAAAGCGGCAGTTGGAGCTAAATCCACGTCTCCAACTGCCGAATCACGGTTCATGCTTGCGTCAGCTCCCCGCCTACGACTCTTCCCCGCCCCTCCCCTTCTCGAACCAGCCGTAGACCGAGGGGATGATCAGCAGGGTCAACAGGGTCGAGGTTACCAGCCCACCAACCACTACTGTAGCCAGCGGTTTCTGGATCTCCGAGCCGGCGCCTCCGGAGAGGAGCATGGGAATCAGGCTGAAGATGGCGATGGACGCGGTCATCAGCACCGGGCGGAGACGGTCCGCTGCCCCCTTCCTGATGGACTCCTCCAGTGCCATGCCATCCTCCCGCAGCTGGGCGATGCGCGACACCAGCACCAGGCCGTTCAGCACCGCGACCCCGAAGAGGACCACGAAGCCGACGGATGCCGGCACCGAAAGGTACTGGCCGGAGATGAAGAGCGCGAAGACACCGCCGATCAGGGCGAAGGGGAGGTTGGCGATGACCAGCAGGGCCAGCCGGATCGAGCGGAAGGTTACATACAGCAGCAGCAGGATCATGGCGACTGCCACCGGCCCGATGATCATCAGCTTCTTCATGGCACGCTGCTGGTTCTCGAACTGCCCCCCCCAGGTGAGGTAGTAGCCGGGGGGGAGCTTGACCTGCTCCCTGATCTTCCGCTTCGCCTCGGCGACGAAGCTCCCCATGTCCCTGCCGGTGATGTTCATCTCGATGCCGATCCGCCGCACCCCGTCCTGGCGGCTGATCTGCACCGGCCCCTCCACCATCTTCACCTCCGCCAGCTGCTCCAGGGGGACGTTGACCCCGGTTTTCGTGGTAATGAGCAGATTTTTGATGGCTGCAAGGGAGTTGCGCTTATCTTCCGGCAGCCGCACCGTGATGGGGAAGCTGCGGTTCTCCTCGTAGAGCAGGGACGCCGCCTTGCCGGCCACGGCAATTTCGATCACCTTCTGCACATCGCTGATGTTCAGGCCGTAGCGGGCTATCTTCGTCCGGTCGATGTCCACCGTCAGGTAAGGCTGGCCCGAGACCTTTTCGGCGTTCAGATCCGTCCCCCCCTTGATGGTTGAAAGCACCCTGGCTATCTCCTGGGATTTTTCGCTGAGCACCCCCAGCTCCTCCCCGAACAGCTTGACGATCAGCTGCGCCCGGGTGCCGGCCACCAGCTCGTCGATGCGACACTGTATCGGCTGGCTGAAGCCGACCGTAATCCCGGCTGTCGCCTCAAGGGCCTTGCGCATCTCGTTGGTCAGCTCTTCCTTGGTGATGTCCCGCTGCCATTCACTCCTCGGCTTGAATATCCCCACGTAGCCGGTCTTGTCCGCCCCCCTGGTATCCAGGGCCACGCCGGTCTGGCCGGTCCTCCCCACTATCGTCTCCAGCTCCGGGAACTCCATCAGCCTGGCGGCGGCCCGCCCGTTCACCTCCAGGGCCTTTTCCAGTGAGACCCCGGGTAGCATGGAGGTATCCATGTCGAAGGCCCCCTCGTCCATGATCGGCATGAACTCCGTCCCCAGGCGTGGCGCCAGGACGAGGGAGATCGCCAGCAGCGCTGCGGCGCTCCCCAGCACCATCCGCCTCCTGCCCATTGCATAGTCGAGCATCGGCCGGTAGAGCCGGTGGGCATGCCCCATGAGGAAGCTCTCCTTCTCCGGATGGGGCTTGAGGAAGAGGGTGCAGAGGACCGGGATGATGAAGATGGAGAGCAACAGGGACGCCAGCAGGGCAATGGCCACGGTGATGGCCAGGGGGCCGAACATCTTCCCCTCGATCCCCTCCAGGGCCAGGATCGGGATGAAGGTGATGGCGATGATCAGTTCGCCGAAGATGCTCGGCTTGCGCACCTCCATCACCGCCTTCAGCACCGTGCCGACAGAGGGGTGGTCCCCCCCCTCCTCGCTAAGGTGGCGCTGGACGTTCTCCACCTGGATGATGGTGGTGTCGATGATCATGCCGATGGATATGGCCAGCCCCCCCAGGGACATGAGGTTGGCGGTGATGCCGGAGAGCTTCATGACGATGAAGGTTGCCAGGAGGGAGAGCGGCAGGGCGATGAGGACGACGATGCTCCCCCGGATGCTGTTCAGCAGCAGGTAGAGGATGATCAGCACCAGGATGGAGCCCTCGATGAGCGCCATGTTGACCGTCCCCACGCTGGCCTTGACGATGTCGCTCCGGTCGTAATAGGGGACGACCTTGACACCTTCAGGGAGGATGTTGTTTTCGTTTATCTCCCTTACCTTCG
>CALMOE010000072.1 GCA_937871715.1 uncultured Geobacter sp.
GTTGACCGCCCCGGGTGACGACCCGCAGGGGCGGGAACAGCCCCGGCTGAAAGGGCCGGGCTGAATTCAAAGCAAGGAGTAAACATGAACATCCACGAGTACCAGGCAAAAGCGATTTTGCGCAAGTTCGGCGTGCCTGTCCCGGACGGGCACGTCTGCTACAACGGCGCCAGCGCCCGTGAGTGGGCCAAGCGCCTGGGTGAGGGACCCTGGGTAGTCAAGGCCCAGATCCACGCCGGCGGCCGGGGGAAGGGTGGGGGTGTCAAGCTGGCCCGCACCTCCGAAGAGGTTCGCACCACCGCCCGGGACATGCTCGGCATGGTGCTGCGCACCCACCAGACCGGCCCCGAGGGGAAGGTAGTCACCCGCGTCCTCGTCGAGAACGGCTGCAACATCGGGCGCGAGCTCTACGTCAGCCTCCTCGTCGACCGGGCCACCTCCCGGGTCACCATCATGGCCTCCACCGAAGGTGGCATGGACATCGAAGAGGTCGCTGCCAAGACCCCGGAGAAGATCTTCAGCGAAGCCATCGACCCCCTGGTCGGCCTAACCGGCTTCCAGAGCCGCAAACTCGCCTTTAGCCTCGGCCTCGACGGGAAACTCCTCCCCAAGGCCGTCAAGGTATTCGAAAACCTTTACACCACCTTCATCTCCTGCGACTGCTCCCTCCTGGAGATCAACCCCCTCGTCGTCACCAAAGAGGGGGAGCTCCTCGCCCTCGACGCCAAATTCGGCTTCGACGACAACGCCATGTTCCGCCACCTGCAGATCTCCGACATGCGTGACTTCGACGAAGAGGACCCCAACGAGGTAGAAGCCTCCCAGCACGACCTCTCCTACGTAGCCCTCGGAGGCAACATCGGCTGCCTCGTCAACGGCGCCGGCCTGGCCATGGCCACCATGGACATCATCAAATTCTCCGGCGGCGAGCCTGCCAACTTCCTCGACGTCGGCGGCGGGGCAACGATAGAGCGTGTCACCGAAGCCTTCAAGCTCATCCTGAGCGACAGGAACGTCAAAGGGATCCTGGTCAACATCTTTGGCGGCATCATGAAGTGCGACGTCATCGCCACCGGGGTCATCGAAGCCGCCAAGCAGGTCTCCCTCAGCGTCCCCCTCGTAGTAAGACTAGAGGGGACCAACGTCGAACTGGGCAAAAAGATGCTCGCCGAAAGCGGGCTCAACATCGTCGCCGCCGACGGCATGGCCGATGCCGCCAAAAAGATCGTCCAGGCCGTCAATCAATAGTTCCCCCTCCCTTGATGGGAGGGGGGCAGGGGGAGGGTGACAGGGTACAGACGCCCCCTCTCCCTGACCCTCCCCCACCAGGGGGGAGGGGACGCAGAATTTGAAACCACATTACAAGGGGACACAAACCCATGAGCATACTCATCGACAAAAACACCAAAGTCATCACCCAGGGGCTCGGCGCCACCGGCCTCTTCCACGCCCAGGGGGCCCGTGAGTACGGCACCCAGATGGTCGGCGGGGTAACCCCCGGCAAAGGCGGTACGACAATAGACGGCTTCCCCATCTACAACACCGTACAGGATGCCGTGCATAACACCGGCGCCACAGCCAGCGTCATCTACGTACCCCCCCCATTTGCCGCCGACTCCATCATGGAGGCCGTCGACGCCGGCCTCGACCTGGTCATCTGCATCACCGAAGGGATCCCCGTCCTGGACATGGTCAAGGTCAAGCAGTACATGAGCGGCAAGAAGACCCGTCTCGTCGGCCCCAACTGCCCCGGGGTCATCACCCCCGGCGAGTGCAAGATCGGCATCATGCCCGGCTACATCCACAAGCCCGGCAAGATCGGCGTAGTATCCCGCTCCGGCACCCTCACCTACGAAGCCGTCTGGCAGCTCACCTGCATCGGTCTCGGCCAGTCCACCTGCGTCGGCATCGGCGGCGACCCGGTTAACGGCACCAGCCACCTGGACTGCCTCAAGATGTTCGAAGAAGACCCTGACACCGAAGCGGTCATCATGATCGGCGAGATCGGCGGCAGTGCCGAGGAAGAGGCGGCGAGATTCGTCAAGGAGAACATGAAGAAGCCGGTGGCCGCCTACATCGCCGGGGTCACCGCCCCCCCCGGCAAGCGGATGGGGCATGCCGGGGCCATCATCTCCGGGGGGAAGGGGACTGCGGCCGAGAAGGTGTCGGTCCTGGAGGAGTGCGGCATAGCAGTGGCCCAGAGCCCGGCCGACATGGCACAGGCGCT
>CALMOE010000073.1 GCA_937871715.1 uncultured Geobacter sp.
CAGGCACGGCTGTGGCAGCGACCGCGCCGAGTGTGGCAAAGTTGGATCGCTACACCCCGGGATTCGCCGGCGCCCCTGGAAAGATCGCCATCGATGCGGCCCAGAACATGTATGTGGCCGATTTCTGGGCAAAGGGGGTGGTGAAGCTCAACCGTCAGGGGGTCAGGGTCGGATTCATCCCGACAGCCAGCCGCCCCACGGCGGTTGCGGTAATGAAGGATAACCGTCTTCTGGTGACCATGTCTGCCCCCCAGGCCAGGGTGGCCTTCTACAGGCAGAGCGGCTCGGCGCCCAATTTCACCGGTGAAGAGGTCTCTTCGCTGGCCAACCCGGGATATCGTCCGGTTGCCATCACCTTCGACTCCACCGGCAAGATTTATGTGCTTGACGCGGGCGACCTGCTGCGGAGCGGTGCGGTTGAGAGCGCCAACGCACCATGCGTCAGGGTGTACGATTCTGCCGGGGGTTACCTTGGCGTATTCGGTACCCGCACACCGACTGGTAACGCACCCGGCGCAAGTGGCGACTTCAAGCTGCCGCGGGGGATTGCCTTTGAAAAGGCCGGCAAAAACATAGTGGTTGCCGACACCATGAACGGCAGGCTGCAGTTCTTTGGCGAGTGGACCGGGACCACCAGCGCATGGGTTAAGAACCTCGGCAGCACCGCCTCTAAGGATACTAGCGGGAAGCCGGTGGTAGGCAACGCGGCCCTCCTTTCGGAGCCGGTCGACGTGGTCTTCGACTACACCTCCGGCAATGCCCTTGACAGGGTTTATGTGGCCGACAGGGCCAGGAGCGAGCTGCAGGTTGTAGATCCTGTTGCCGGTACAACCCTGTCGTTTATCAATGGAACTACGGTTACCAATGGCAACGCCGGGATCACTGCCGACATGAAGCTCCCCGACTCTCTCCTCTTTGTGCCTGGTTCCACCGCAGGGCAGGGTGTCCTCTATGCGGGTACCGAAGCGTCCAGCACCGGCATCAACCTGCTCGCCCTCGGCGTAGGCGGCGGCACCGTGCCGGTTCCGACAGTTGCTCTGGCTATAAACTCCAACGTGCCTGCGACCACTACCACCGGCCAGTCGCCGCTGACGGTCTCAGGTACAGTCTCCCCGGTTGTTCCGGTCAACTGCAGCGTCAACGGCGGCAGCGATACCCTTGCAACCCCAAGCGGCGGCAACTGGAGCGTCGACCTCAGTCTGGCCAACGGCGACAACTACATCCTCTGCAAGGCCGCAAGCGGCGGGGTTACCAGCCATGCCGAGGCCTACACCTACTATACGGGGAGCCCGACAACCGCTCCCGTACCGAGCGTCACCTCGCCGGTCACCGGCATTTACACCAACAATGCTGACTATGTGATCAGCGGCACGGTGACTCCGGCCGCAGTGACCAATATCAGGCTGAGCAACGCCAAGAACGGCGCAGTGGTCGATACGGTCTCCGCCGCCAACGGCTCCTGGAGCGCGACCGTATCCCTCGCCGAGAACGCCAATGAAATCACCGTCTCCGCCTGGAAGACCGGCACGGCAATCGGCAGCGCCTCCGTCACCATCAATGCCGACTACACCGCCCCAAATATGACAGGGCTTATCTCCTTCATCGCCAACAACTCCACTACTGTTAACGCAGTGCAGAACCTGGACGGCATCGTGGTGGAGAAGAACCTGAGCAAGATTTTCGTCAACGGGGTAGAGGTTGGCGCCAAGGTTCCCCTCCCTGCAGCAAACAATACATATTTCTCCACACCGGTTACCCTGGTGCGTGGTGGCAATACCGTCAGCGTCACGGCGACCGACCTTGCCGGCAATACCACCACCGTGACCCGCAATGTAACCCTCAACCCGGAGATCCCCGGACTGACTGTCGCTCTGCCGGCTGACAACTCCTACGCGGTATCAGCCGGGACGGCAACCGCCAGCGGCACGGTTGATTCTGCGCTCAGCGCCGTGACTGCCTGCGGCGCTGCGGTGACACCGTCCGGCGGCAACTGGTCTACCAGTTCCATGCCTCTGGCCGGCGGTCTCAATCTCTGCCAGTTCACCGCTTCCGCTGCGGGCAAGACCACGGTTTCCGAGAAGCGGACCATCAACGTCGATGCTGCCTATGCCCGGCTGGCCATCACCAATCCGCCGGCTGACCTTGCCACCAGTGCAGTCTCTGTTAACATTCAAGGTACGGTTGCCCCGAGCAGCCCTGCTCCGACCATCTCCGTCAACGGTTCCGCGCCGGTGGCCATCTCCTCCTATGACAGTGGCACCGGTGCATTCATCCACTCCGTTCCCCTTGGGGGTGAGGGTTCAATTACCTCTGTCAAGGTTATTGCCGACGGCAACACCGCTGCTGTCCGCAACATCATCCGCGACAGCGTGGCGCCGGTAATTGCCATCCAGGCCAGTGCAAACGCGACCCCGGCAACCCTTACCGGCAGCATCGAGCCGAGCGCCAAGCTGGAGGTTATCACCGCGAGGATCAGCGGCATAGATACTCTGCTCCCCTTGAGTGTGGTCTCCTTTGACCCCTACAGTGACCAGTCGGCTGGCGACGCTGTCTGGCACGCCGACCTGAGTGCATACCCGTACAGCGCGGTAACATTCACCACCAAGGACCCGGCGGGCAATACTTCAAATCTTTCATTCGTCAGCGGCATCCCCACCGGTGACGTGGATGGTGACGGCGTGGTAAGGCTCTCCGATGCCATGGCAACCCTGCGTCACGCGGCCGGTACGGAGAATCTGAACGGATCGCCGTTGGACAACAAATCACCCCGCTTCCAGGCGGACGTCGGTGGCCTCATCGAGAACCGCGTCGCCCAGGACGGTGCTGTAACGGTACAGGACGCTGTTCTGATCCTGCAAAAGGCTTATGGTCTGAAGACCTTCTAGTCAGCAGAAACGGACCCAGGAAAAGTTAATTTAATCATTTTCTTATAAGCTGTGTTAGGAGTGAACTATGAATAGGTCATTTATCGTAGCAGTACTAACGGTGACGCTGGTTGTCATGATGTCGACCTTAAGCCATGCCGTATCCGCGCCACATGGTTTTGACTGTGCCAACTGTCACAGCAGGGTTGTGCAGGCAAGCACCAAGAACCCGGTGCTATTGAGCAACTCTTGTATCTCTTGCCACAGCTCCACGGCCGAAGCACAGCGTATGCCGATGGATCCGGGTTCAATGTCCAACTTCTTCGGCACAACCAGCGGAGAGCCGGCCACGGGGTCGAAGAGTAGCCACAACTGGCTGGCATTATCACCCTGGCCTACTCCATCCAAGACCCAGGAGCCGACCGCTACTGCTCTGATTACAAATTCTATTTATGGCATCACCTATACCGGTACGGTCGCCTGCGATCGCTGCCACAATCCCAAATCGACCAATAACTCCCCCGAGGTGAATAAGCCATTCCTCCGCTCCACCAACGTGAATGATGCTCTCTGCTATGAGTGCCACCTGCCGCGTCAGGTATCCTCCCAGGCCAGCGGTTCACACCCTGTCTCCTACCGAGTCTACTCCACGGCTTACAAATCGAACACCACCGCGTACCGCAGGGTTCCGCAGAACGCCAACCCTAACAACCGTACCTCAAACCTGGCTAACTATTTCAAGAGCGGCAAAATAGTTTGTATGACCTGCCACGCCCCCCACTATGCCGACTCCAGCAGCGCCACCCTGGACA
>CALMOE010000074.1 GCA_937871715.1 uncultured Geobacter sp.
CCCCGGGCGTCCAGCAGGTTGAAGGTGTGGGAGCACTTCATGACGAAGTCGTAGGCCGGGAAGACCAGCTCCTTCTCCACCAGGCGGATGCACTCCTTCTCGAAGTTGTTGAACGACTCCAGGAGGAGCGGCACGTTGGCCTCCTCGAAGTTGTAGGTGGAGAACTCCACCTCGGTCTGGTGGTGGATGTCGCCGTACTTGACCCCCTTGACCCACTCAAGGTCGTAGACGTTGTCCACCCCCTGGAGGTACATGGCGATCCGCTCGCAGCCGTAGGTGATCTCGCCGGAGACCGGCTTCAGGTCGATGCCGCCGGCCTGCTGGAAGTAGGTGAACTGGGTGATCTCCATGCCGTCCAGCCATACCTCCCACCCCAGCCCCCAGGCGCCGAGGGTGGGGGACTCCCAGTCGTCCTCGACGAAGCGGATGTCGTGCTTGTTGGGATCGATGCCGAACTCCCGCAGCGAGCCGAGGTAGAGGTCGAGGATGTTGGCCGGGTTCGGCTTCATGATCACCTGGAACTGGTAGTAGTGCTGCAGACGGTTCGGGTTCTCGCCGTAGCGGCCGTCCGTCGGGCGGCGGGACGGCTCCACGTAGGCGACGTTCCACGGCTCCGGGCCGAGAACGCGCAGGAAGGTGGCGGGGTTGAAGGTGCCGGCCCCCTTCTCCGTGTCATAGGGCTGCTGGATGACGCACCCCTGCCGGGCCCAGTAGCCCTGCAGGGAGAGGATCAGGTCTTGAAAGGTCACGAGATGCCCTCCTTGGGAATGTGAACACCGGCAATGGCTAATTTGCCGGCTGAAAAATGCCACGCAATACAATGGGTTAGACGCGTAAAGGTACACTCTGCACTGGATCGTGTCAAGGGTTAATGATTACTCAAGCTCCACGTCGGAGAGGCGGACGAAGCGATAGCCTCGTTTTCTCAGCTCGGGGATGGCATCCATCACCCCGGCGGCGGTGCCGCTCTCAGGGCGGTTCATGTGCAGGATGACCATGTCTCCGGCCCCGGCGGCGAGAAGAGCCCTTTTCACCTGCTCCCTGCTGTAGGTGGCCCCGGCGTCCCCGAGTACCGAGAACCCAGCCACCGTGTGGCCCAGTTCCGCGGCGACGCGCACCGCCACCTCGTCGTAGTGGGCGGTCCCCGAGCGGTAGAAGCGGGGGCGCCTGCCGGTCAGCCCCTCGATCTTGCGGGCGTTCAGCTCGATCTCATCCACCAGCTCCGCCACGCTCCCAGTGCCTCTGATTCCATAGGCCGCCCTGCCGCTGACGGAGGCGGGCTTGTGGCCAAAGCCGTGGTTGGCGATCTCGAAGAGAGGGTGGGCGGCCAGTTTGTCGAACAGTTTCCGGTTTGGTTCGATCCACCTGGCATTAATGAAAAGAGTAGCTGCAATATTCTCCCTGACCAGGAACTCCAGGAGGTGCAGGTCAGCCCCCATCCCCTTTGGGCTGCCGCAGGCATCCAGGGTGAGGGCGATGACCTTCTCCCCCCCCTTGATGCGGCTCTTGACGCCGTCCACCTGCTCACCCCACTGGTTGGGTCGACTGGAGGCGTAGCGCTCCGCAATGGACTCCTTGCGTTCCAGGTATGGGGGGGGATTGTCCGCAAGGGCTGGTGAGGCTGTCTTGAGGAGGGTGGCCAGCAGCAGGGAGGTGGTGAGAAGGTTCTCTTTCGATCTCTTGATCATGGCGCGATAGTACTACAGGATAACCTTCAGGTTAACCGAAAAACATTAAGTTGGGAAATTCCAGCGATTTATTGACATGTTACGCCGGTTGATTTATATAGGTAAAGATTTTGGCGGCGAACAACACGGAGGCCCCTGTGAAGAGAAGCATCCTGGCAGCTCTTGCCCTGCAGCTTATGTCAGCGCCGGTTCTTGCCGACGATCTGGCGGTTGAGCTGCGCTTCGAATCCAGGCCCGCGGAGCAGCAGAGCCAGAATCTTGCCAATACGCTGAAGTCCCTCCGCCCGGTGAGGATCCAGGCTTTTTCCGACAGCAGGGGGGGGGGCGATACGTTACTCGGCGAGATCAAGGTCAACGGCCTCCCCTGCAAGGTGCTCTCCAGGACGGCTGTTGCCGTGTACGCCACCGACGCTTTTCGCAAGCTCTTTGGCGAGTGGGGGGGGAGTGTCTCCCCGGATGCCCCCCTGGTGCTGAGCGGCGAGGTGACCCACTTCTCTCTGGAGGAGGGGGATGGCTACCAGGCCAGGATCGGCTTCCACTTCCTTCTCAAGGACGGCGAGGGGAGGGTCCTCTGGGACGGGCACAGCTCCGGAGTGGTTCGCGGTACAGGGCGGACGCTGACTGCCGACCTTCTCCCGCCGCTGTTCAACAACCTCCTCCGGGAGACCTACGCCGAGCTGCTGGAAGACGATAAGCTTGTCGGCATCTGGTCCGGCCGGGTGCAGAACACTTACATCATCAAGGATTCCGCCGCCTTGTCCCTGCCCGGTCGGGAGAGCTGAGTCACCTCTTACCCTTTTCCTATTCCCGTATCGTACTTCTGCAGTGGGCTGCCGGCAATCAGCCGCGGCTTGCGCCTCTCTTCGTCCCACAGGGTCAGGTACCCTTTCCACCCCTTGACCGCCAGTAGATCCCTGATCTGGTTGACAACCTCTTCCGCCGGCGCGGAGTGGAAGGCGTTGTAGCCCGAGTATCCTCCCGGTGGCACCAGCCTGTAGGCGCCGAAGCCGTAGCTCTCCCCCCTCTTCACCAGGGTTGCTCCCCCCTCTCCCCAGGAGTGCTCCTCAAACATGGTCCATCCGCATACCGGGCACATGGCCCGACGCGAACTGCTGCTGTTCCACCTCTCGGTGTCGATGCGTGCATAGTCGAAACCGCACTGTCTGCACTTTTCGTGCATCTCATTGATGTCAAGCATGGTTGCCTCTGCTCCCGGGTGGAGGCGCAAGTACCGCCCTCCCCACGGTGAAAAATGGGTGATGGGGCCGCTCCAGCCAGCATCAGCGGCGAGAGCGGATTGCCCTTGCGGAAGAGTGGTCAGCTCAGCCCTTTGCGGATCTGGTAGAGATCCTCAAGTGGGAGGCCGTTCAGTTCGAAGTACTCCAGCTCAAGCTCCTCGACATAGAAACGGTCAAGCCCCGAGTTGTCCAGGAAGTCCTCCCTGAGGGAGATGTCCTTTTCGGCGATGATCTGGGGGAGGAGGTTGTGCAGGTAGATCGCCTCCTTCTGGATGGTGAGGATTATCTCGTTGAAGAGCTCGCCATTGATCTCCCCCTTGAGGAGCTTCTTAGCCTGCAGCTCCTCGGTTACCTCGCGCTTGAGGAGTGCCTGGTCCTCCTTGGTGCTGAACTTGGAGTAGAAGTTGCGGATCCTCTCCCGCACGTGGCGCAGCAGCAAGAGGAAGAGCTGCTCCTCGCGGTCGATGGCCTGGAGCTGCTCCAGGACTTCGGCAGTCAGTCGCCTCCCCCCCTCCACCTCTTCCAGACCCTGGACAAGGGTTGCCAGCTTCCTGCGTCCGTATCTACCCAGGTACTTGTTCTCCAGGATGCCGTCGATGAACAGCGAGCTGAAGAGGCTCTGCTTGAGGTTGTCGAACTCCTTCTTGTTCCCCAGGATGCTGCGCAGCATCTCCTCGCTGATCCGGACATTCTCCATGAACGCCAGCTGGTTGATGACCTGGGAGGTGCTGTCGTAGCGGTCCAGGTAGGTGATGATGTAGGAGAGCTCTTCCAGGAGGGAGATGTCGGCGCCGTCGCGGATGTTCTCGTCGCACGCCTTGCTGGCGTCGAGGAGAATCTCCTCGAAGGCGTGGTTGCGGTGCTCCGCGGCCAGCTTCTTGGCGTGGAGCAGCTTGAGCATGTCTTCCCGGTCGACCCGGCTCTCGATCTGCCGCTCACTGAAGAAAATCCCTTCCAGGATCTGTCTCGTCTCGGAGATGTAGTCGCTCTCCTCCGTCTCTATCAGCTTGCGGTCCTTGCGCAGCAGCTCGTCCAGTGTGTAGAAGAGGGCACCCGGTATCTTGTTGCGCACCGAAAGGGTCTTCAGCCTGGTGAGGCGGGCGTTTTCCAGCCGGTTGATCTCCCCCCTGATGTTGCATGAGCAGAGGATGTTGCGGTACTCGTCGACGATCCTCCTGTTGTCAGGGTGCTTGTACATGACGTCGATGCGGATCCGCTCCTGCTGGTAACGGTCTATGCCGTTGCGGTTGGCCAGTTCGGTCAACTGGGCGAACTCGTCGTCGGCAATCCGTTTGCTCCTGAAGTAGAGGTGCTGGAAAGCGTTGTAGTACTCTTCGTGGCGGTTGTTGATCAGCTTGAAGAGGAAGAGCTGCACCCCCTCCATGCCGATGTTGTTGAGGATATCGGTGATGATCCGGTTGTCGTCCCCTCTGCCGATGGCCAGGGAGCGCTTCAGGGATTTCCCCAGGCGGCGGAGGATGATCTCCTGCTGCTCCCTTGGGGATGGGCCGAGGTTGTCTGCGTGGAGGAAGAAGAAGAAGTTGGTGACGGCATTGCCGTCGAAGAAGATCTTGTCGTAGGAGATGGTGCCGTCGGTGCGGTCGCTGAACCTGAGACTGGCCGCCTTCTTGTCGAAGTGGGTGCCGTACATTACCAGGCGGTTGATCACGTCCCCCTTGGCCATGTCGGTCAGGGGCTGGTCCACGCCGAACATGTACTCGCAGAAGGATCCGCCGTTCCCCAGGTGGGAGATCCCTTTAGGGCCTATGACGAACTCGTTGTTGGCCGAGAAGAAGCGCAGCAACTCGTCGCTCCCCTGGTCCAGGTTGAAGAAGTAGCGCCTGTGTGCATCCACGCCGGCGGCGACGGCGTAGTACTCGATGCGGTTTTCCATGGATCCGTGGAGACGGATATCTTTGTACATAGGGCTGTCTCGGTTTTAAGTTAGCGAAAAAATACCGTACTTTTGCCCTTTCAGCAACCCCAATGTTCGGCCTCAGATGGTGAAGGAGAGGCCGTCGTAGGCAAAATGGATGCCGGCGGGGAGATCCGCCTCCTCGCTGTGGGAGACCTCGTGGGTCAGGTGGGTGATGTAGGTCTCCCGGGGGGAGATCTCTGTGGCCATGTCGATGGCTTCCCTGATGTTGAAGTGGTGGGGGTGGGGGGTATGCCGCAGGCCGTCGATGATGAGGATCTCCGTCCCCTTGAGGAGCTCCATGGAGCCCTCCGGTACCCTGTTGCAGTCGGTCAGGTAGGCGAGGGGGCCGAAGCGGAAGCCGGTTGCCGGCATGTTGCCGTGCAGCAGGGGGATCGGAGTGATCCCCAGGCCGAAGAGCTCGAATGGCGCAGCGATCTCGTGGGGCTCCATGATCTTATGGTAGCCGTGGGCATAGCGGCCGTTGAAGATGTAGTCGAATTTGCCCAGCAGTTCGGTCAGGGTCTCCCTGGAGGCGTAGCAGGGGATCACCTCCCGCTGGTGGAAGTGGAAGCCGCGCATCTCGTCGATGCCGTGGACATGGTCGGCATGGGCATGGGTAAAGAGGACCGCGTCTATCCTGGGTATCCCGGCGCGCACCGCCTGGATGCGCAGGTCGGTTGAGGTGTCCACCAGGATGTAGCGACCGCCGTGTTCCACCAGCAGCGATGCGCGGGTGCGGCTGTCCCTAGGGTCGGATGATGTGCAGACAGGGCATTTGCAGCCGACCATGGGGATGCCGGTGGAGGTGCCGCTGCCGAGGATGGTGATTTTCATTGGAACTCCCCTGCAGATTTCGCACAGGTTACCATGAAGATAGCCGGGTGACAAGTGCGCCCCTTGCGGCTGCCGGCTGATCAGGGTATGCTGCGGGTTGAGGGGGGGCGCTGTTTGCGTGTAGCCATCATAGCACCGTACTATCACCTGGAGACACGGGGGAACGCCGTAACTGTCCGCCGGATCGAGCGCCATCTGGATGCCGCCGGCTGCAGTGTACGGGTATTCTCCCTTGAGGAACACTCCGGGGAGGAGTTGGCCAGGTTGATAGCGGGTTTTGCGCCCGACTGTATCCACTCCTTCCACGCTGTCCATGGGGGGATCCCGGCTCGCCTGATCTCCATGGAGCTGGGGATACCGTACGTCGTCACCCTTACCGGCACCGACCTGTACTCCTCCATGGCAGGCGAAGAGGGGGACATGCTTGCCGAAACCCTGTCGGCTGCATCCGCACTGGCTGTTTTCCACGGTGAGGCCAGGGAGAGGCTGCTCGGAAACGTGGCCCACCACCTTCCACCCATAGCGGTCATCCCCCAGGGGGTGGAGATCCCCGGGGCTATCTCCACCGAGCCGGAAGGTGACTTCGTCTTCCTCCTTCCGGCCGGCATCAGGCCGGTTAAAAACGTCCTGTTTCCAATAGCTCCACTGGCCCGCCTCCATGGCGACCACCCCCATCTCCGGCTTGAGTTTGCCGGCCCTCTTCTGGATGAGCCCTATGGGGCTGAGTTCATGGCTGCCATTGCATCCTCCCCCAACTCCTCCTGGCTTGGGAACGTGCCGTTTGCCAGGATGCCCGCTCTCTACTCCGCTTCCCATGTGGTGCTCAATACCTCCCTCTCCGAAGGGATGGCAAGCAGTCTACTGGAGGCGATGTCGTACGGGCGTCCGGTACTGGCTGCGGATATCGAGGGGAACCGCTCCCTGGTTCGGGACGGGGAGAACGGGCTGCTTTACCGGGAAGAGGACGATTTCCTGGATAGGGCGAGGCTGCTTCTGTGCGATGCCGTCCTGCGCAAGCGACTGGGTGAGGCGGGGCGGGAGTTCGTAGTGGCGAACTGCTCTCCGCAGGAGGAGGCTGGTAGGTATCTGGAGTTGTACCGCATTGTCGGCAATATATAGGCTGCTGTTCACGGCATACAGTTGGTGACGCTCGCATGTGTCTGCTCAACAAAAAACCCTCGCATTAGCGAGGGTTTTTTGTTGCTCTGTCTTAAAATGGTAATTATGGCCTGGAGGCAGTGTAGTCACCCGTTGTCCCATCCGGAGCTCCATACCATTTTGCCGCGTCCGGATAGTTGGTGGCATTGATGGTGATCGTGCCATCGAAGGCGTGATTGTCAAGCCAGTCGATGGAGTCGAAGATCAGCCGTTTGACGTAGTAGCTGTTGTGGGCAAAACCGCCCGGGTCCTCCGTGGGGTACAAGGAGTTCTGGAATGCCCCATAGGTATTGACATGGATGGTGTAGACGTTTGATGAGGATACCGTGATTGCCGCATTGGTGTAGTTGGTTACGGTGTTGGCCAGGTAATCCTTCAGCAGTTTGCCCGCATCTTTGTAGCCAAGGGCCTTTCCCTCCAGTATTGCAGCGGTCATTGAGGTGTCGTGGCAGTCGTTGCAGATGGCCTGGCTTTTGATTGCCGTGATGACACCATTGCCATCCTTGTTTACTGCTTCGAATGTGTGGCTGTTGGTCGACTTCATGTGGCAACTGACGCATGGACCGGAGCCATCTGCGATGCCGATAGTCGAGTGGGCGAAGGAGCCTGGTTTGGTGTAGTCAAGGCCGGCGAACTCGTAGCCGACGTGGGTGTATTCCGCATATAGGTCCGCGCCGGTTGGCGCATGATGCCCTTCGAAGCGGGTGGAGCGCTTGGATTGGAAGTTGCCGCGGCCGCTGTGGCATACGAGGCAGAGATTGGAGTCTCCGGCGTCGGGGAGCTGGACCGCAGTTGCGGCAGTGGCTCCATCGGTGCTTGCGGGGGCCGCGCCGGCAAAGGCATCGGAACCGCCACCCGGCACAAAGTCAGGATCATAGGTATACTCCAGTGTCCGGGCTCCTATGTCGCGCCTCTTCCAGCTGTAGTCTGCATGGCAGGCGGAGCACATGACGGTTTCGTTTTTCTTGTTGTTGCTCATGAGCGGTCCGCCGGTTACGGTTGTCGTGCTGACGACGCTTGCCGGATTTGTGTTGAATGAGTTGTTAGTCAGGGTGGTTGCCCCGCCGACCGTATGCATCAGGTTGCCTGTTGTGGTGTGGCACTTGGAGCAGGAATCGCGGCTGGAAGTTGTCCAGGGGTAGTGAGAGTTGACGCTGTCGTTGTTAGCATTGCCGTCGTTGCTGAAGGTGGTTTCGCCATGGCCTGATTCAGCCCAATCCTTGTTGTATTGGATCAGCGAGGTTGTGTCGTGGGGATTGTGGCATTTACGGCACTGTACCCCCGCAGGATCGCTCTGACTGACGAATTGAGATGCCAGGCTGGTCGTAAAGTTCGCAAAATGTAGGATTCCCAGGCTTGTAGTTGTGTGGCAGGTGGCGCACTGGGTATCCTGAACTGCCTTGACGATGGAGCCGCCGCTGGGGTGGCCACTGTTGGTGTGGCAGTCTGTGCAGGCTGCGCCATTACTGGTGTTGTGGGCGGATTTCTGCCATTCATCGGTGATCTTGGCCCCGGTTACGGGAGAGTACTTTGTGGAGGTAGAGTTGTTGCCGAAGCCGCCATGGCAGCTGATACAGCCGGATGACTTCTGATAGGATGCCGTGCCGGTGGCAACTTCGCGGTTGTCGCTGCTGCATCCGTACAGTGAAGTCAGCATGATAGATGAGACCAATAAAACAGTGTGGCGCTTGATCATACTCATATCCTCCTTTGTAGGTGGTCTAACGAAGATAGTGACACTTTATGCAGGCACGGTCGCTTCTGTCCTTGATGTTGTTCCCCTTGAAGCTTCTTGGGTGCGGATTGATTCCGGAGCCCCCTTTTGCGGTGCTGGCATGACATTTCATGCAGACGTCCCCATCCGGGTGGCAGGTCTGGCATGACTGGAGATTGCGCCGTGCTTCGCTGGCATGTTCGCTGGTCCAGAGATAGTTCTGGCCGCCAAGATGCGATTTGATTCGCATGTTCCCCTTTGGGAAGCGGTCATGGCACTGGCTGCACTGCTTCTGGTCGTGGCAACGATAGCATGTCTGTGGATTGTCCAGTGCCTTGATGGGGTGCAGGTTGATGAAATCGCTGCGATGGCTCCTGGGGGCATAGTCCCTGCCAAAGGTATAAATGCTCAGGTCGGCGTTGATACCGCCCCCCTTGTGACAATCCAGGCAGTAGTGCTGGTCGTGACATTGGCTGCAGTTGTTCCCCGGTCTTGAGGCCAGGGTGCGGTGGCTTCGGGTCCAGTCTCCATCGTGATTGGGGGCGATCCCCTCTGACTTGTGGCAGGCATTGCACTCAGCGATTTTGGTATCGGCATAATCCTTGTGGTTTTCCTTCTGGGCTGCCGCCTGTTTTACATAGAGCACCGACAGCATGAGAAGCATGAGAATGAACAGCTGTTTATTCACAGGTACACCCCCTTTTCTAGAAGTCGTAATCAAAGGTCAGACGCCCGGAGACATTCTCAGTGAATCGGGCATTGACATCGTTCTGGATCCGTCCGGACAGGGCCATGTTCCTGGCGAACCTGTACTTTCCGCCAAGCCAGTAGCGCCGGGCGATGTTGTCGTTTGTCATGACATCCCTCTGATAGACGTCGTAGGTGATACCGCCTGCCACCTGGGCGTTCTTGTTGAGCTCGTAGTCAAAATCAACCATGACCCCGTTGGTGCTACCGTAGTACCCCTGGCGGTTATCGACTTCCAGGTTAATCTTAAGGGGCTTGACTGGACGTACCCCGACTCCTGCATGGTAGACGTTGGCAACAGCACCCTCGCCGTACCACTGGCGATTGTAGCCGAGGTTGATGGACACTTTGTCCCCGAGGGAGTAGTCAGTCCTGAATACCCCCTCCCGATATCTGTCCACGGTAAAGACCGAGTAGATGGATGTGGTGTCGAAGGTAGGGTAGCTCTGGTAGTATTCAGCGGTGAAAACCAGGTCAGAGGTGGGGAAGTACTTGCCCCCCCCCTGCACCTCGTTGAAGGTCTCGCTCACCATGTCGAAGCGGGCATTGCCATAGAGCCTCAAACTGTTGAGAAGATACTGCTTTGCGGAGAGGCCGATGATGTCTCTGGCTGCCTCGCTCTTGTCCCACTTGCGCAGCCAGCTGATCTCCGCATCGGTCTTTTTCAGCCCGGTCAGGTAGGCGGAGATGCCCAGGTTTGTATTCCAGGCGTAGCCAAGCTCACCATCGCGGCCGAAAATTACATCGCGGCCGCCGAAGGCGCTGAAGGCAATCGGACCGACACTCTTTAGGTCAATTTGCAGGCCGTCTATGATTGCGCTTCCTGCGGAGTTGTTGACGAACTGTCGGCCGAATTTTAGGTCAAGCTTGTCGTAAAGGTCGCGGTAGTCGGCATAGAAGTAGTATAGGCGTGCCGTGCCGTCATGATCCGGACCCATGGGTTGGGCGCCTCTGCCGTAGCCATGGAAGGAAAGTTTTCCTGTCTGGTCGATCCTGGTGATGTTGACACGCAGGTACTCTGCCGCCTCGAAGATGCGCCGTTCGGCGAATTCGTTGTTGTAC
>CALMOE010000075.1 GCA_937871715.1 uncultured Geobacter sp.
CATTGCCGAGCTCGTAAATGGCGCTGTCGAAATCCTCTTTCATGCCCGTTGCCTTGCTAAGCTCCCTTACCGCCTCGTCGAACTTGCCCATCTTGTTTGCGACCAGGCCAATGCCGTAATAGCCGTGGGCATCCTTGGGAGCGAGGCTGATGACCTTTTTGAACTGGGTTTCCGCCTCGGAGAGCCTATCTGTCTGCACGTACAGGTTGCCGAGCGTATAGGGCGCATAGGTGGAGCCTTTGTCCAGGCTTGCCGAGATCTTGTACTGTTTCTCCGCGTCGGCATAGTTCTTATCCTGCAGGTAGGCATTACCCAGGCTGTTGTAGGCATCAGCGCTGGTCGGATTGAGGCGTACCAGGTTTTTGAAGGCCAGGATGGCATCCTTGGTCCTGTTCTGCTGCAGGTAGGTGTTCCCCAGCTTTTCGTAGGCGTCCTGTGAAGTCGGGTCGAGGGCAATGGCTTTCTTGAACTGTTCCACGGCCGCGGTGTAATTCAGCTTCTGCAGCATGGCCACCCCGTTTGCCACGGCGTAGGCGGCTACCTTGCTGCGCATGTCGTATTGCATGGTAAGTGCCGTATTGAGCTTTTCCACGCCTGATACACTCTCCATAGATCTCTCCTCGCACCAAGGCTTTCCATGTATGGTCAAATTGGCTTAGCAATTGGCATACCATGTGTGTGATTGGTGTAACTGGTTGATAATGCGTGTAATGTTTTGCCTGAAATGGCTACGGGTCAAAAAAATGAAGGGGGCGCGTCATAAAAACCTTCAAGCTAAGTCATCAACTGCCGATAAGAAGCGATAGGGAGGGATCCTGCACGGGGGGGCGACATGGTATGGGGGGTGGAGAAGGTTTGTGACAGCGACAGGGTATTGCCAGACGAGAGGAGAGGGGAGAGGAAGAAGGTGAAGGGAAGGCCGAGGCTGGATGATTTTCCCGAGGATACGGTAAATATATCCGAAGAGGCCAGGAGACTCTATGCGTCCCTGCTGGAGGAGGCGTCTGATTCATGACATGATCAGTGTCCTGTCGGCAGCGAAGCTCTCATTGAATTCCGCCAGCAGCGTATTCAGTCGATCATTTTTCAACCCGCAGATTTGCGCCGAGGGGCACTTCTCAAGATCTAGCTCATCATTGGGTGCCCTGTGGCCAATGCCTAATTTTGCACAGAAGAGATCGGCCAGGTTCACTACTGCCGTAAGGTAGACGATATATTCGTCCTCCGAATCGCTGAATTCGAAACGGTGATGCTGGTGAACAACCTTGGTCAGCGTGTCCGGGAAATTCCATTTTTTAATCACATAGGCGCCAACCTCGTCGTGAGAGAACGGGAATATATGCTTTTCCGCTTCTACATAACTGATATTCTCGTTGTAGCTGTACTGCATGGCTGCCTGGAACTTCTCGTTGCTCAGGTGATTCATGATGATCTTGCCGATGTCGTGGAATAGCCCGGCGAGAAAAGCCTCCTCTTTGTCTATGACGGTGTTGCTGGCAATAATCTTCGCTGCCATACCCGCGGCGAACGAGTGTTCCCAGAGCAGTTTTTCCGTAAGGCCGTAGGGCTTGTAGACCTGCTTGACCGAGGCTGAAACCACCATGCTCTTGAGGGTATTGAAGCCGAGCATGACGATAGCCTCCGACAGGGTGGTTATCTTGCGCTGGCAGCCATAAAATGCCGAATTGGAAGTCTTCAGCACTCTTGCGGCAACTGCCGGGTCGGCGGCAATCACCCTTGCCAGGGCCTCACTGTTGCAGCTTACCTCCCCCATCAGCTGTAGTACCTTGGTGGCAACGACAGGGATTGTGGGCAGATCCGTGGCTGAATTGATGGCATTTTCCAGTTCCCCGTTCATGAGAAATCCTCCGGTGACATTGACAAGGTGGTACTATGCGCAGATACACGCATCATCGTGCATGTATCCCTTATCGGCAGAACTTGTCCGATCTTTACTGAGTTTGATTTTTTATTAAATCGTGAGATTTAACTGGTAATTACCAGCCCTGATTGGAAAAGACTAAATTATCTGTTACTAAGATATATATGATCAGCTTGCTTGGTTTCCTGCTTTGTATCCTGTTTCGCAGGCTCCGGGCAAGGGGGCCATCTCTGGCTGGAAAAGGGGGAGAGCATGAAAAGGTTAGCCATCTGCATGTTGCTGATATGTTTTGCCGCATCCGCTCAGGCTGCGGATAAAAAAGCCAGGCATAAGCATGCCAAAACCAGGGAGAAGGCTGAAATTATCAGGCCGGTGCAGCCATTCGAGTGGGGGGAGAGCGTGGCCGATGCGGTGAGGAAAATATGCGCCAAGCAGGCACCCCTCGCCAGCAAGAGCATGGGGTCGAAGAAGCTTGACTGCAGCGCCCCCCTCAATCTCGACGTGACCGAATCCGAGTCCGTCTATGTATTCGGGCCCGAGGATAATGTCAGCCTCCTCAATTACAAGGGGATCGGGCTGCAGGTGGGGACCGGCTACCAGCTGAAATATGCACCGGAAATGATCAACAGTGTGGCTTACGAGGTGACTCTGCAGTTCAATGCGGTCTCTGAAGGGTACAGCGCCTATCTTTACGATACGCAGAGGGAGAAGTTCCCCTGGATGCTGCAGAAGGGGACCAGGATCTACCTGCCGGTGGTGCTCACCTCCGTGAGGCTCACCCCATTGGCCGGCAGCAACCCTGCGGATGTCAACGCCGTGGTAGATGAGGCCAGGAGAAGATACAGGAGTTCATTCGTCAAGGAGCTGGAGGCCGACAAGCAGGTTTACTACCTCAACGGCACCTGGCTGCATGTCTACAAAGACGGGGACATGTTCTACGACGGGGAGAGCTATCTGCAGGATAGGTTCAAGAAGTACGACAGATATTATTCATCCGACAGGTAGGAACGGTGGGATTGTCAAGTTCAGGGTGCAGGGTTGCTCTCATTGCAGGGCTGCAATGATTTCGCCTCTCGAACCGACCCCCATCTTCTTCATGATGTTCTTCAGGTGATCCTTGACGGTGTACTCGCAGATGAACAGGTGTTCGCCGATGTCCCTGTTCATCAGCCCCTGGCAGAGCAGTTGCAGAACCTGCCTTTCCCTGTTGGAGAGGCCGTAACGTTCAACTGCCAGGTCCAGATCCGCTCCGTGCTTCTCCACAACCCTTTCCACCAGCACCATGATATGGGATGCCCCATGCTCTTTCCCCACTCCCCCCAGGTAGGAGGCCCGCAGGGAGCAGTGGGTGCCGTCTGTTAACTGGATAACCGGCCAGGCAGAGTCCGCCGGCCTGATTTCGCCTAAACCGTCCCCCTGCTTCTTCATCCTCTCCAAGAGCAAGCGGATCTCCTCCCGCTGCTCTCCCCCCGTTCCCCCCTCTATTATGTCTGGAATAATCTCCTCCGCTTCCCTGTTGGCAAAAAGCAGCCTACCATCCAGATCAAAGATCATTACCCCTGGGGTCGTGCGCTTTTTAATGATATCGCGGTAGCTTTCCATGGTCTAACTTTAACCGGAAAAGGTTGAAATTCAATTAAGAATCCCACTTTCGAGGGATTGCTAACCGTGGTGCGAAGGGTATCCTGATATCCAAGAGGTGATAGGCCATGAAAACATCCAGAGAGAGCAGGCACTGCATTCGCTTTCCATTTCATAAGGCCGTTTCCGTTGAGATATGGAGAGGTCGTGAAGAGCGCTTGCAGGAAGAGGGGATTGGGATAGACCTGAGCAGCGAAGGTGGGGGGCTGGCCACCAGCTTCCCCCTGAAAAAGGGGGACGTGGTCAGGCTGCTCATCCCCATGGGTAAGATGCAGCTCCGCTTGCCGGTTTACGCACTTGTTGCCTGGTCTCGCGCCGCGGATGGCGGTTTCAGATCTGGTGTGGCGTTTCTCGCATAGCACGCAGTAGTACAGGATATTTTCCGCAGAAGAGGAGGGGGCCATGAAAGCCGCATGTGAGATTCTGAATTCAATTCTGTTGCAGTATGGGCGCAAGGTCACGGTCATCTTGCTAGCCATTCTGGTATGCGCCGCCGTGATCTTCTCGCCTCCAGCCCCTGCCGCAGCCGCAGACACGGCATCCCTGATCGTGAAGCTTGCCAGCGGTCTCTCTCCCCAGGAGCAGACGGCGGTCATTGTCGACAACGGCGGGGTGGAGACATCTGCCGTGCCGGCCCTGAGGCTGCATGTGGTTGAAGTGCCCGCTGCAGACCTGCAGGGGGTCATGGAGAAGTATCAGGGCGATCCGCGGGTGGTCCACGTGGAGGAGAACAGGTTGCGCAAGGCCGAGGCGATGGCCTCCCTCGACCCTTTTTTCTCCAGCCAGTGGGCTCTCCCCAGGATCGGCTGGGACAGCGTCTTCAATACCCCCCCGGCTGGCAGCTCCATAGTGGCTCTCCTTGATACCGGCATCGACGCATCCCATCCCGACCTTGCCGGTCGGGTATTGCCTGGCATCTCCCTGCGTGACGGCGGCGACGGACGGGTGGATGCGAACGGCCACGGCACCTGGCTTGCTGGTATCATCGCCGCAAGTACAGACAATGGCGAGGGGGTCGCAGGGGTAGGTTATGCCGGGGTAAGCGTCATGCCAGTTTCCGTTCTGGGGATGGACGGTACCGGCAGCGACGGCGACATAATAGCCGGGGTTGTCTGGGCTGTTGACAACGGCGCCAATGTGATCCTGATGGGGTTCAGCAACTCCGGCTTCAGTCAGAACCTGCAGGATGCCATCGACTATGCCTGGTCGAAGAACGTGGTGGTGGTTGCGGCCACCGGCAATGACGCCATGGGGGTCCCCACCTACCCTGCAGGGATGCGCGGAGTCGTCGGCGTCTCGGCAACCGACCCGGACGACAGCCTGGCCCCGTACAGCAACTACGGCCTGGATACCTTCCTGGCGGCCCCGGGGAGCAGCATCATGACCACCGGGCTTGCCAATCCGGACCCGAACCTCAACTACCAGGCCATCAGCGGCACTTCGGCATCATCGGCCATCGTCGCCGGGGTCGCCGGCTTCATGAAGGCCATGGACCCCGCCCTGAGTAACGGCGCCATCGTCGGCCGCCTCGGCCGCTCAGCCGATGCCATCGGCATCGCGGGGGATCCCAACAACACGCTGATGTTCGGCAACGGCCGGGTCAACATGGCCAAGGCCCTGGCCGACAGCGGCAGCGATCCGGTCCAGCCGGTCGGCGTTCCCGGTGGCGGCGGGCCGTATATCGGCCCGTATGTGGCGGCGGGAAACTCTGGTTTTTCGGGAACAGTCAAAGACAATCTCGGCAATGGTATCTCAGGTGCTTCCGTCTCGTGTACTTCCGGATGCACTGGATCTACATCAACAAACA
>CALMOE010000076.1 GCA_937871715.1 uncultured Geobacter sp.
ACATGCTCCTCTCCGGAGGGGCGCCGGCAACGGCCAGGTCGGTCATCATGCTGACTGCCATGATGATCGGCCTGGTGGTGGAGCGGGAGCTTGACCATCTCAACTCCCTCATCCTGGCGGCGCTCCTTCTGCTTGTCATTAATCCGGCCAATCTTTACTCCGTCTCTTTCCGGCTCTCCTTCCTCGCCCTCTGGGGGATCATGGTGCTCTCCCCGCCACTTCTCTTCCCCTTCGGCCGGGCAGAGGGGGGTGGGCGGCATATGCTCGCCCGGTTTGCCGCCGCCTCCCTGGCCGCGGTGGCGGTGACCCTCCTCCCCGCTGCCTACTACTTCCAGCAGGCGACCATCACAGGGGTTCTGAGCAACTTCCTCGTCGTCCCCCTCCTGGGGTATGGCGGAGTGGTCCTAGGCTTCGCCGCCCTGCCGCTCATCTGGCTCTTCCCCCCTGGCGCAGCCGGGCTCCTCAAGTGCGCAGCCCTGCTGGTGAGCCTGGCTGACCGGGCCATCCTCCTGCTCGACCGCGTACCCCTCCTGCCGGATTTTGCCCCCAAGGAGGCGGTGATCGCCATTTTCCTCGCCGGACTCCTCCTTATCACCATTTTAAACCGCAGGGAGCAGCAGATGGGGCTTATGGCGGCACTCCCGGTACTGCTCGTCGCAGTCCAGCTGTTGCCGGCCGGTGTAGGGGAGCACGGACTCAGGCTGGATTTTTTCAGCGTCGGCCAGGGGGAGTCGGCCCTGCTCACCTTTGCAGATGGAAAGAGGATGCTCATCGACGGTGGCGGCGCTCTCCATGACGGCAACTGGGACCCGGGGCGGCGTCTTCTCCTCCCCTGCCTGCGGCGCATGGGGGTGAGGAGGATAGATTTCATGGTGCTCAGCCACCCCCATCCGGACCATCTCCGCGGTCTGCTGGCGGTGGCGGAGTCATTGCCTGTGGGGGAGTTCTGGGAGACCGGTGTGATAGGGGAGGGGGAAGATTATCAGCAGCTGAAGAGGGCTCTTGCCAGGCGCAATGTGCCAACTGTAAAGGTGAATGCAACCACTCCCCAGGCAGTTATCGGCGGGGCAAGGGTCAGGGTTCTATACCCCTTTGGTGCCTCTCCCCTTGCCGAAGCTGATTTTGACACCAACGAGTCATCAATGGTCATGAGGGTGGATGACGGGGATTTCTCGGTGCTGT